>CAYOUR010000238.1:0-5645 GCA_964407145.1 uncultured Lentisphaeraceae bacterium
GGTAGTCCAGCTTTCAGGCTCTGTCGGGCATCGTGCCAGGACGACGACACCCTACCATGGCGCAATTCTCAATGGGTGACCGGTTACCGGGAAAGTATGGATTTGGCGCTTTCGTCGTTGCAAAACGGCGTCCGGTCATTACATTGGATGGTTGTTAGGTGCGGCGGCGGGGGGGGAGGTTTACGGCAGGAAAGGATGCGTCTGGCATGAGAACCTATCGTATGGTCAGCTGGTGGTTGCGCAAGGACGCGCTGCCCTGGCCGAACCAGGCACTTCAGGAGCAGTTTCGGCGGCGCGCCGACCGCCTGGCCGCGGCTGGCGCCGATTCGGCGATTATTTTCGGCGCGCATTTTCGTTGGGACTTTTGCCGCGTATGGGAACCGCTGCATGAGCTGATTCGTTTTGTGGCGGACGAACTGCATGCGCGCGGGATGGTCCTCTTCGACCATCACTCCTCGGTTCTCACCTGCTACTACAACCGCGACCCGGAGCGTTTTGCGCACACCTACAGCAATCACCGCCAGGTGTTGATTTCGCCGCCGGGTGACGTGCCCCTGCCGGAGGACGAGCTGGACGCCTGGAAGATGATCGATGTGGTCACGGGGCGGCCGGCCTTCCTGCCCCAGTACGGCGCCCAGCAATTCTGCATGAACAACCCGGAGTTCGGTGCGGCGTACGCGGCTTATGTGCGTCGGCTGGTGGCGGACACCGGGATTGACGGCCTGATGAGCGACGACGCCATATTCTTCCCGCGGTTCCGGGCCTGCGGCTGCCGGCATTGCCGGGAGCGTTTTTTGCGGGACTACGGCCATGGCCTGCCGCCGGCCGATGATTTCGGCTTCTGGGGCAACTGGTCGAATCCTTCCTGGCGCGACTGGGTGCGGATGCGTTATCAGACGACGCGGGATCACTATGCCCGGGTCAGTGCCGCGGCGCCGGCCGGTCTGCGGCTGATGAGCTGCTGCAGCGGCTGTGCCGGCGCTGGCGCCAATGCCTCGGCCTTGTCCTATCTTGAGTTCATTGCCGGGGGCGCCAACACGGTCATGCTGGAAATGTGCGGCAACACGCCCGCGGCTAACGGCACCGTCAATGCGCAGCTGGCCACCCAGAGCCATCTGCTCGGCATCGCCCGCCAGAACCATCTGCCCTGCATCGGACTGGGGTACGGCTTTTCCGAGGACGCCGCCCGCTGCGTCTGGGCATTCAATAAATTTCTGGGAACCGGCATGTGGTTTTCATCCCTGGTGCACCGCCTGGGGCTGCCGGACGAGGAGATGCGAGCCATGCCGGACGACTCCGAGCTGCTGGGCGGGACCTTCCAAGCCGAAGTGCGTCATGCGGAATGGTTCCTGGCCGACAGCGCCGCGGAGATCGCGGTTTTTTACTCCACGTCGACGCAGCGTTTCTATGGTGGGCGGCAGGACGACTTTGCGGCCGATTATGCCGGACTCTGCCGGGATCTGTTTGCGCGTGGCCATGACGCCGACGTGGTCCTGGAGATGCCGTCGGCCGGGGCTTCGCTGTATGCGGTGCTGCTGGTGCCCTCGGCCGCCTGTCTGTCGGACGAGGAAAAGGCCGGTCTGCTGGCTTGGGTCGATGCCGGCCGACCGGCGTTGGCGCTGGGGCCGCTGGGGTTCTTTGACGGCGACGGCAACCGTCGACAGCCGAGCGTGGCGGACGAGTTGGGCGTGTCGGTGACTCTGCCGGATTTGGCCCGGCCGCCGGCTTTCCCCGATGACGGCTACGGCCCCGTAGCCGTGGCCGAGTGTGTTTCCAGCCAGGAGTGCTGGTTGCCCCGGCCCGGCCTGCACTGGTTTCCGGCACGTTGCCGTGACGGCCTGCCGGCCGCGGCCGGCGAGTTGCTGCAGCGCCTGGCCCCGCCGGCCATCTTGCCGGAAGGCTGGTACTGTCGGAAGTATCGTGACGGGCAGGGGCGTCTGCTGGTGCATTTTCTGGCCAGCCAGTACGAGCAGGAGCTGGACGATGCCCTGGAGGGTCGCCGCGACCCCAATTCGCGGGCGTACCGGCTGCTGCGCATCGTGAAGAAGATTCGTCCGGCCGCCGGGACAAGTCGCCGGATTACCCTGGCGTTGCCGCCGTGGAGCGGGGCTGCGGAGCTGCTTCTGCCGCTGATTGAGCCGGCGCCGCGGCGGCTGGCGCCCGGTGACGGCGTCGTGTCCTTCCAGTTGCCGGCAGACTGTGGTTATTTTGTGGTCAGGATGTCATAGGGCACGGATGTTTCGGGCTAAATCTACGGATGTGATGGCATGAAGAGCAACGCCTACTACCATGACTTGTTGGCGTCACGAATTCCCTGGGGGACGAGCACCTGCTCCAAGCGGGTCACCTGGCCGCCGGAGGAGCCGGCGGTCATCGTCCGCGGCCAGGGCTGCCGGGTCTGGGACGCCGACGGCCGGGAGTTCATTGACTTTCGCAACGGCCTGGGGCCGGTCTCCCTCGGGTACTGCCATCCGGAAGTCGATGGCGCCATCCGCGAGCAGCTGTCCCGCGGGATCATCTTCGGGTATCCGCATCCGTTGGAAGCCGAGGTCGCGCAGCTGTTTTCCGAGGTCATTCCCGGCGCCGAGCGGGTGCGTTTTCTGAAGACTGGCGGCGAGGCGGTGGCGGCCTGCATCAAGATTGCCCGCCAGGCAACCGGCCGTTCGCATGTCATCCAGATCGGCTACAACGGCTGGCTCAATGCCCTGGCCGGACGGGGCTTGGCCTTGCCCGGGCAGGCGGCCGCGGCCCGGGTGCCGGGGGTGCCGCCGGAAATCTCGGCGTTGCATCACGCCGTCAGCTGGAATAACCGTCAACAGCTCGAGGAACTGCGCGACCGGCTCCAGGGCCGAATCGCGGCCATTGTCGTGGCCGCGGATTACGACCGTTTCGAGGACGGCGCGACGTTCTATCCCTACCTGCGCCGGTTTGCGGACGAGACGGGCGCCGCCCTGGTCTTTGATGAAATCGTGACCGGCTTCCGGATTGCCATCGGCGGCGTCCAGGAGTATTTCAAGGTGACGCCGGACCTGGCCGTCTACGCCAAGGGCGTGGCCAACGGCATGCCTCTGGCCGTGTATTGCGGCAAGGCGGAGTGGATGGCGCACCTGGACCAGGCGGTCGTGTCCTCGACGTACGGCGGCGATGCGTTGTCCCTGGCGGCGGCCAAGGCGGTCATCGGCATCTACCGGCGCGAGCCCGTGATCCGGCATTTGTGGCAGATGGGCGAACGGATGTGGGGCGGCCTGGCGGCCTTCTTTGCCGAACGCGGCCTTCCGGCGGTGATGGCCGGGCGCCGCCCCGTCGCCTTCTACCATTTTTTGCCGGAGGCCGAAGCCGGCCTGCCGGGACGCCTGGGCCGGGCCTTCTGCCGGGCCGGGGTGACCTTGTATCGGGGCGGATATGTCAATTATGCGCATCAGCCGGCGGACATCGACGAGGCTCTGGAGCGCATCAGGCGGGTGGAACTCTAATGTCGTTCCGGCAACGTCTTCAGGGTCGCTTCGTCAGGGCAGCCGGCCGGTTACCGCGTTCGAACCTCGTCTTCATGTCTTGCCGCGGTGTGTCCCTATGGGTCGGAGCCCGGTCCGTTCGGGTCTTTTTATCCTTGCCAGCTCCCTGCCTTTCCCGTGTCGCCCATGTTTCTTGTTGACGTGAACCTTCCACCAGAGAGTACGTTCCTGGCCGGCCTGAATTTTCCGGACACAGTCAGCCCATGATCAGCATCAGCAAAACCACCATCATCAACACCGCGGCCTTTTCCATGGCTTTGACGATCAATGCCGTCAATCTGGCGTTGGTTTTCTACAGCAAGGAGCGGTTTCTGGCGACGCCGGCGCAGGTCGGCATTCTGAATGCCTGCTACAACATCAGCTATTTGCTGGCGTGCATCGGGTTGCGTCATGTTGTCAGCCGCCTGGAGACGCGTTGGAGCATGATTCTGGCCACCGGGTTGTTTTTGTCCGGCGTGCTGTTTGTCTATTTTTCCCGGACGATCGGTCCGGCCTATTTCGGTCAATGCATTGGCGGGATTGGCACGGCGTTCTACTGGCCGCCGTTGATGGGCTGGCTGTCAGCCGGGCTGGAGGGGGCGGCCCTGAACCGCGCCACCGGCATCTACAACCTGAGCTGGAGCACCGGCAGCATCATCAGCCCCATGCTGACCGGCTATTTGAGCAGCCGCAATGCCAGCTACCCGCTGCTCCTGGGCATTTTGTCCTACCTGACCGCGTTTGCCTTCTTTGTGTTGCACCGCCATCACCCGATGTTGGTGCAGGCCGGCCGCGGCGGCGGCGCCGGCGGCGCTGGCGGCGGCGGTCCGGCGGCCGAGGCGGGCCGGGTCGGCAACGGCACCGTGTTGCGCTATCCGGCCTGGATCGGGGTGGCCTGCACGTGGGTCGGGGTCGGCCTGATTCTGAACATCTATCCTTTGGCGGCGGAGGAAGTCCTCGGTCTGGACCGTGAGAAGATCGGGATGCTGCTTTTGCTGCGGGCGTTGGCCACGACGTTGACCATGAGCCTGCTCGGGTTCTGCCGCTTCTGGCATTTCCAGCCGCGGCAGCTTCTGGTCGGCCATCTGGCCATGGGGCTGGCCATGCTCGGCCTGGGGCTGGTGCGCAGCGTCCCGGCGGTGGCCGGGCTGCTGATCCTTTCGGGGATGATGACCGGCCATGCCTACACGAACAGCCTTTTTCATGGCGTATCCGGCAGTCATGACCGGACTTTCCGGATGGCCGTCCATGAAATTCTGCTGTCGACCGGCGCCGTGGCCGGCGCCATGCTTGGCGGCGTCGTCTATCAGCATGGGGGGCTGTTTCCGGCCTGCCTGCTGGCGGCGGGCGTCATGGCGGTGGCAGTCGGCGCCGACCTCAACTGGTGGCGTGTCGCCCGGCAAGAGCGGCATTGAGGCCGCTCCTGGCCGCAGCGTCATCCGTGCTTCCGGCTGGCTTTTTCGGCCCATTACGGCTGGAAGCCTGACGTTCGGGCCGGCAACCTGGGGCCGGGACAGCCGGTGACTGGAAAAAAGCGGAAAAAAACAGGCGGTGCGGGTGTTGAAAGTTCAGTCACGGCTTATAGTAAAGTTTATTACGGTCATGCAGTCATCCTCGGACGGGATGACGGCAGGTGCCTGAACGGCTGAAAGCCGGCGCCGCGGCGGTCCGGAGGGGCCGTGGTGGCAGTCAGGCATGGTTGACCGGGCAGTTACCATTTCAGAGAGGGTTGACAGCCCCGGTTGGATATGATGCAAATCATTTTACGTCGCGCCGCCGCCAGGCGGGCAGCGTTTTTCTGTTTCCAGCTCTGGTGTTTGCTGTTCGGGCTGCCGGCGGCGCGCATCAAGGGGCTCTACCTGGCGATCGGCCATCAGCGGCATTACAGCGTGCTGTATGACAACGCAGTGAACCTGATCCGCTGGGGTGTCCTGGGCCAACTGCACGGCATCCAGGCACAGTGGCATCGCGGCAATCTGCCGGGCGGCGACAGCTGGGCCCAGCCGCTCCCGGGCGGCGAGATCCCCGTCAACAAGTCGGAGAAAGATGTCCGCGACGAAATCGGCAAGCGGCTCAAGGATATCAAGGCCCAGTTGGCGAAGGAACGCGACCCGGTCCGCGTAGAACTGCTCGAGCACCAGGTGGCTCAGTGGG
>CAYOUR010000239.1:0-5572 GCA_964407145.1 uncultured Lentisphaeraceae bacterium
GTCCAGCCTCATTTGCCGGGCATCATGCCAGGACGACGGCGCCATACCATGGCGCAATTCTCAATGGGTGACCGGTACCATTCCCAGTTCCGACTTTTTGGACGGCCTCTTGCTATTTGTGTTTTTCTGCTTATAGTAATGCTCTGCTTTTTCGGCGGAGCCGGAAAATGTTATTTTTTTAACGAATGGTCGATTCGAGACAAGACGAGGAACCGCCGGTCCCCCGGCGGTTGTCCTTTTTAGGCTTGGGTCCGGGTGTAACAGGAGCAGGCGGATGATAGGTGAATACGCGGCGTTGATCGTGGGCGCGATTCTGGTGAACAACTTCGTGCTCAATCGCATTTTGGGCATCTGCCCGTTTCTGGGTGTTTCGAAGAAGCTGCCGACGGCTTTGGGCATGGGCGGGGCGGTGATTTTCGTGATGACGCTGGCCGGTCTGGTGACGGCCTTGTTTCATCATCTGGTCCTGAAGCCCCTGGACCTGGCCTATCTGCGGACGATTGTGTTCATTCTGGTGATTGCTGCGCTGGTGCAGATTGTGGAGGTGCTGATGCAGCGCTTTGCCCCGCCGCTGTATCGCGCCCTGGGCATTTTCCTGCCGTTGATCACGACCAATTGCGCCGTGCTTGGTTCGGCCATTCTCTGCGCGGATGGCGGTTACGGCATCATCAAGTCGACGGTGTTCTGCGCGGCATCGGCGGTGGGTTTTGCCCTGGCCCTGGTGCTGTTTGCCAGCGTCCGGGAAAAGCTGGAGCTGGCGCGGATTCCCGAGCCGTTGCAGGGTTCGGCCATCGCCTTGCTGACGGCCGCCACCCTGGCCATGGCGTTCACCGGCTTTGCCGGCCTGGGCGGCTGAACGAAGTCCAGGCGCTTTCGGGGCCAAGGCCAACCGGAAGCAGCGGGTGCGGCGGTCCGCCCATCGGCCTGAACCGGAAACGTATTTGAGCGGAAGAAGAAAGACTATGATTTCAGTCATCGTACTTACCTTGACGGGGTTGGCGGCGGGGCTGGCGATCGGCCTGGTCGTCAAATTCTATGGCGCCACGCCGAATCCCTTGGAGGAGAAGCTGTTGGAGTTGGTTCCCGGAGCCAATTGCGGCGCCTGCGGTTTTGCCGGGTGCGAGGCCTATGCCAAGGCCCTGGCCGAGGGCCGGGCCAAGCCGGGCGCCTGCCCGTCCATGGGCGAGGACACCGTCCGGGAAGTCTGTGCCCTGCTGGGTGTGGAGAGTGAAACCAGGACGCCGATGATGGCCGTGGTCTGCTGCAGCGGGGACGACGACCACGCCCGGCGCATGGCCTTCTACAATGGCGTCAACGACTGCCAGAACGCCATGCTGGTGGCGGGCGGCGGCAAGGGCTGCATTTACGGCTGCCTCGGCCTGGGCAGCTGTTCCCGCGCCTGTCCCTACGGCGCCATCGAAATGCGCGCCAACCACATCGCGGTGGTGCATCCGGAACTGTGCGTCGGCTGCGGCAAGTGCGTGTCGGCCTGTCCGCGCCACATCATCAAGCTGGTTCCCAAGTCGGCGCCGGTGCATGTGTTCTGTTCGTCACCGGAGAAGGGCGCCCTGAAGAAGACCTTCTGTTCGGCGGCGTGCATCGGCTGCCGCAAGTGCGTGAAGGCCGCGGCTGAAAACCAGATGAGTATGAATGGCTTTTTGGCCGTGGTGAACTATGATGACCCGCCGGCGGCGGAGGTGGCCGCGGCTTGTCCGACCGGGGCATTGCGCCCTTCGGCGATTCAGGAAGTGACAGAGGGGGCGGCAGGGCGATGACCAAGCAAATGCATTTTTACGGCGGCATTCATCCCCGGGAGGGCAAGGTCGCGCAGTCGGTGCCGATCGCCGAGCCGCCGCTGATGGCGACTTACCTCGTGCCTTTGCAGCAGCATATCGGGGCGCCGGCCAAGGCCGTCGTGGCCAAGGGCGACCAGGTGCTGCGCGGGCAGGTGCTGGGCGAGGCCCAGGGCTTCGTGTCCGCGCCGGTGCACGCGCCGACCAGCGGGCGCATTCGGGAAATCACCACCTGCCTCGGGCCGTCCGGCGCGCAGTTGCCGGCGCTGGTTTTGGACAGCGATGGCGAGGACGCCGCGGCCGAGCCCATGCCGGCCCTGGATTGGGCCAACACCACGCCCGCCGATTTGAAGCAGCGGGTCGCCGCCGCCGGCATTGTCGGCAAGGGCGGCGCGGCCTTTCCGACCGTGGTCAAGCTGTCGCCGCCGCCAGGCAAGAAGATCGACATCCTGATTTTGAACGGGGTGGAATGCGAGCCCTGCCTGACCGCCGACCATCGGCTGATGCTGGAACGGGCCGCCGACATTGTGACCGGGGCGCAGATCACCGCGCGGATTCTCGGGGTGCCGAGGATCATCCTGGGTGTTGAAAGCAACAAGCCGGACGCGATCGAAGTGATGCGCCAGGCCGCGGGCGGCGCCGGCATCGAGGTGTGCTGCCTGAAGGTGCGTTACCCGCAGGGCGCGGAGAAGCAGCTGATCTACGCGGTCACGGGCCGGAAGGTCCCGAGTGGCGGTCTGCCGATGGACGTCGGCTGCGTCGTGCAGAATGTGGGCACGGCCAGCGCGATTGCGGACGCCGTCTGCCAGGGCAAGCCCCTGTATGAACGGGTGACCACGGTCACCGGCACGCCGTTGGTCGCGCCGGGGAACTGGCGCTTCCGGGTGGGGACGACGTTCGCCGAGGCCATCAAGCTGGCCGGCGGCGTCAAGGAGGACCCGGTCAAGATCATCTCCGGCGGCCCGATGATGGGCATGGCCGTGTATTCCCTGGACATCCCGATCATGAAGAACACCTCGGGCATTCTGCTGTTGTCCAGGGACGAGCTGACCCAATTCGAAGTCCGGCCCTGCATCCGCTGCGGGCGTTGCAACGACAGTTGCCCGATGGGCATGATGCCGGGCATTCTCAGTGTCCAGATTGAAAATCGGCGTTACGAGCTGGCCGAGCAGTGGCATGTGATGGACTGCATTGAGTGTGGCTGCTGCGCGTACGCCTGTCCGGCATCGCGGCCGTTGGTGCAGCATATGCGGCGGGCCAAGGCGGAAGTCCAGGCCGCCCGGAGGGCTCGTGGCGGCAAGTAGCTGGGAGCCGTCGCGGCGGCCGGGTTTGCCGCGGTCCGGTGGCGGCTGGCAGGCGGAAACGGGGCCGGCGCGGGGCCGGCGCGGCGCCAGGTCATGAGAGAGGCAAGCAGGAAGATAGTTTGGTCAGGTCATAATGGCGGAGCACATGTCAGAGAATACGATCAGGTTGCCAGACACCAGCCAGCTGGTGATCAGCAGTTCCCCGCATCTGCACGACGATGTCAGCGTCCGGCGGATCATGTTCACGGTGATAGCGGCGTTGCTGCCGGCCTGTCTGGCCGGGGCGTGGTATTTCGGGCCGCGCGCCGTATGGGTGCTGCTGGTCTGCGTGGCCTCGTGCATCGCCTGCGAGATTCTCAGTGCGCGGCTGATCGGGCGTGACGTCCGTGTGGCGGACGGCAGCGCCGCTCTGACCGGCCTGTTGCTGGGCATGAATTTGCCGGTGACGACGCCAGCCTGGGTCTGTGTCATCGGTTCGGCCATCGCCATCGTCCTGGGCAAGATGATCTATGGCGGCCTGGGCTACAACCCGTTCAATCCGGCGTTGGTCGGCCGGGTGGCGCTGCTGCTGGCTTTTCCCACCACCATGACGACCTGGGTGGCGCCGCTGACTCGCCGCCTGGAATGGGCCGTCGTGGACAGCGTGACCCAGGCGACGCCTCTTGGGGTGGCGGTGGCCGAGGCCGGCCCGCCGCCGTTTCCCCTGTGGGACCTGTTCATCGGCCGCACCGGCGGCAGCCTGGGCGAGACGTGCGTGCCGGCTTTGCTGCTCGGCGGCCTGGTCTTGATTGCCTTGAGGATCATCCGCTGGCAGGTTCCAGTGTGCTTTCTGGCCACGGTCGCGGTCATGGCCGGGGTGACTCACTGGCTGGCGCCGGCGCAATGCGCTCCGCCGCTGTATCATCTGTTCAGCGGCGGGCTGGTGCTGGGCGCTTTTTTCATGGCGACGGACATGGTCACCACGCCGCTCAGCCGGAAGGGCGCGGTTCTGTTCGCCGTCGGCTGCGGCGTCCTGACCAGCGTCATCAGAATCTGGGGCAGCTACCCGGAGGGCGTCAGTTTCTCCATCCTGATCATGAATTCGCTTACGCCGCTGATTGACCGTTGGACGGCGGGCAAGCCCTTCGGCGCGCCGCGCCATGCTCCCCGGGAGGTGAAGCCATGAAAGACATTCTCCGTTTCTGCCTGAGCGTCGGTCTGGTCTGCCTGTGTGGCGCCGCCGCCCTGGCCTATGTCAACGCCATAACCGCGGCGCCGCGTCGTCTGGCCGCGGAGAAGACTCTGGCAGACAGCCTGAAGCTGGTGTTGCCGCCGGAAACGGCCGCCACGGTCCCGGCGCCATCGGTCGAGGGGGTCGACTTTTATGACGCCCAGGACGGTTCCGGGCAGGTGATTGCGCGGGCGGCCTTGGGCAGCAGCCCGACCGGCTTCGGCGGCGAGCTGAAAGTGCTGGTCGGCCTGGGGCTTGACAACCGGATTCTGGGGGTGATGGTGACCGAGCACAGCGAGACGCCGGGGCTGGGCACCAAGGCCACGGACCGTACCGCCCAGAAGTCGCTGTGGGCCGTCCTGGCCGGCAAGGCACCGGCGGCCGCCTTCCCGCCCAATGCGTATCTGGACGCCTTCACCGGCCGGCCGGCCGCGGGCTTCAGCCTGGGTGGCGCCGGGCAGGGCCAGCCGGTCCAGGCCGTCAGCGGCGCCACCATCAGCAGCAAAGCCGTCCTGGATGCCATTAATAAAATTTGCCGTGCCGCGCAGGTCACCGAGGAGAGGTAAGGAACCGCCATGTCATATTTTCAGGAATTCTGGAAGGGCATCTGGAAAGAGAATCCGGTTTTGATTCTGATGCTGGGGATGTGTCCGACCCTGGCGGTGTCGAGCAGCGCCAAGAATTCGTTGGGCATGGGGCTGGCCACGACATTCGTGCTGTTGGGCAGCAACGTGGTGATTTCGCTGGTGCGCAAAGGACTCATATTCCGACCATCAGCTATGTCGACAGCATCTCGAAACTCAATTCTCTTACCGCCAAGCACAAGTTTGTCGCCTATGAACAGCAGTCAGGACCGACAGGCGGTTTTAATAAACTCATCAAACAGATTAAAAAACGCGAGCGAGTTGCCGTCGTCATCGGACCCGAGGGTGGTTTTGCCGGCGAGGAAGTCGATGAACTTAAAAACCTCGGCTTTATTCCCGTCTCCCTCGGCCAGCGCATCTTGCGCGCCGAGACGGCTTCGATATATGCTTTAAGCGTAATCGCAAACTTCTTGGAAAATTAATATGAACATCTTCGAAGATCTTCAGTTAAATCAAAAATTTCAGGGTTTTCTCGAGAGTGAGGAAAATCTTTTTTACCTTAAAAATCGCATTATCCTCGAGCGCTTTCCGATGTACAAGCACCTGGCTCAGGCCACGAGCGATTTCGATATCATCCGCGCCAATATCATCATCCGCTCCTTGCAAAACAAAAAAGCGATT
>CAYOUR010000240.1:0-5552 GCA_964407145.1 uncultured Lentisphaeraceae bacterium
GGGACCTATAGGACGGTGAAATAGGACGTATGGGACGTATGGGACGTATGGGACGGCAAATAGGACAATGGGACGAATGCGCTATAGGACATATTAAGACTTATGGGACGGTGGATAGGACAATAGGACGAATATCCCATTGGATTATTGCAGCCGCTAAAAGTTCAACCGAGCCCTAAACTCAAGAGCATTGGTCTCAGTGAATGGCGATTATTTCGGTGCGCGTTGTCGAATATCGCCTTCCATCACCGCATGTTGCACATTAACAAAAATTGTCAAATCGTGCTTTTCTGATGTTTTGAAGGCCGGCCGCAAGCGCTGGTCGCCGCGTGTTGGCGTTGGTCGCTGGTCCGGCTGGTTGTCGACGTGGTTTTCTGGCGGCTGGTGAAAGGCAGCTTGCTTCGGGAACAATTTTTTGATTGTGATATATTAAGGCACTGTTAGCGCATTGGCGATTGTGCCACGGCGCCGGAAAGTGGCTTGAAAGAGAAAGGTCTGGGAAACATGGAACGCATTCGCATCGTGGTGGTGGGTCTTGGTCATCGCGGCCGACACATGGCGAAGCTGGCGGCACGTGGTTTCGACTGCACGGAGGTGGTCGGGGTCTGCGACCTGGACCGCGACATGTGGTTTGCCAAGCAGTGGGACCAGGACCGTCCCATGTCGGAGACTCTGCCGGGGCCAGCGTTCTACACCGACTATCAGCAGATGCTGGAGGAACTGCGCCCCGACCTGGTCATCGTCGAAACCGGCGCGGACATCCATGCCGAATTCTGCTGCCAGGCCCTGTGCCGCGGCATGAACGTCCTCTCCGACATTCCGGTGGTGGCGTCGCTGGCCGAGGCTGATGCGCTGTGGAAGTCGGCCCAGGCTTCACGCGGCGTGATCATGGTCGGCGCCAATCCGAATGAAGCCGGCTGGGCCAACGCCCTGGTTGACCTGCATCAGCGCGGCCTGCTCGGCGAGCCTTATTACCTGGAGGCGGAATACATCCACTGGTCCGAAGGGGCCATGGCCAGGAATCTGACCGAGCACAGCGAATGGCGCCGCCACCTTTCCCCGATCAGGTACTGCACGCATTCGCTGGGGCCGTTGCTGCGCATCCTTCGCGAGGACCTGCGGCATGTCTCCTGCTTTGGCACGGGCAACCATTGTCAGGCTCGCGAAGGCATGTTGAACCGCAAGGACGACATGCAGGCGGCGCAGTTCCGGACCGAGTCCGGGGTGGTCGTCCGGCTGCTCCGCAATGGCGCCTGCCGGGCCCGGATCGGCCACCATTCCTACCGGGTCTTCTGCACCCAGGGATACTTTGAGAAGATTGCGCCCAAAGGCGGCGATCCGGTCAAAATCCGTTTCAATTCCGAAGTCCTGTACGGCGCC
The DNA here is from genome assembly GCA_964407145.1 of uncultured Lentisphaeraceae bacterium. Lineage (GTDB taxonomy): Bacteria > Verrucomicrobiota > Lentisphaeria > Oligosphaerales > Oligosphaeraceae > JAAZKI01. The sequence continues at coordinate 1,381 of CAYOUR010000240.1, forward strand.
CGGCAGCTGACGACACTGCCGCTGGACGAATATATGCCGCCCGAGTACGCCATCAATCCGCGCGCCGTCGGCCATGGCGGCGTTGATTACGCCATGCTGGACAAGTTGTTCCAGGCCTTGCTGGCCGGGAGCCGGCAGGTCCCGACCGACTTGCGAGAAGGCCTGCGCATGACCTTGCCCGGCATCTATGCGGAGGAATCGGCCCGACGCAATGGCGAAGTGCTGACCATGCACTATCCTTGGGACAGCGCGTGGAACACCAGCTTCTGAGCCACAGCACGCGGGCTGGTGTGTGATGGCTCCGGCCAAGGCCGGGTCTGCCTCCTGTCAGTTACCGCGTCCCGAACCGCATCCGTCGACGGCGATATGCCGCCAGCATCAGCAACAAAGGCACGACATGAAAATGGTTCTCAACATGGTCCTGGCCCTGGCGGCCGGACTGGGCAGCGGCCTGGCCGCGCCCGTTCAGGCGGAGCGAACGGAAGTGACTTCCAGCCTTCGGGTCGGTCCGCGTCCGCGGGTGACCGCGCATACGCTCATCTATGCGCGGATGCAGCCCTATGACTTGTACGGCAATTATCTGGACAACTGGATTGATCGGCCTCTGTATCACCGTCGCAGCTGGCGTGACCAGGACCCGTCGTTGGCGTTCCGGCGCGACGCGGAGGCGGTGTTGGAATACGGCGCCGAGGGTTTTACCATTTTGGGCAACGCCTATGCCACCCGCTACCAGGAGGCGATGGCGATGCTGCAACGGGCTGGCGTCAAGCCCGAGCAGTTCAGCTTCATGGCCGGTTTGGGCAGCTGGAACGCCCCTTGGGAGCGCCAGCTCAACAACGCCCGCTGGGCGGCGGAAAGCCCGTACACCCTCCGCATCAACGGCAAGATTCCCTTTTTCCCGTATTTAGGGGTTACGGCGGAGGTACTCGGGGAGCTGCGCGGCAAGATGCGGGAGGCCGGTTTTCCGGACCAGCTGTATCTCACCAGCGCCTGGCTGGGGCTGTTTGCCCAGTTCAACCAGGGCGGTGGCGTCGTGCCGGAAGCGTCTCTGGCGGAAGCCAGGCAGGCCTTGCGCGAGAAGCTCAGCTATGCCGATGGCGTCGTCCTGATTTCCTATCACATGCATCGCGACCCTGCCGGCGACTATACCCTGATGCGCCGATTCTATCCGGAGTTGGATGAGCAGTACGTGTCGGGTCTGGTGGACGAGGTGTACCGCGAGCCGGTCGGTCAGGGCAAGCTGCTCGGCGTTGATGTCCGGCATGGCTATGTCGGCCACATGAGCGGCACCAACGAGGCCGAGCTGGGCACGGCCCAGCTGCGCAGCGCCATGGACAGCGCTCTGCTGTTCAACCCGGACATCATCTCCATGGTGGAATGGAACGAGGCTAACGAGAACACCAGCTTTCAGCCCACGGTATGCAATTCGCGCTCTCTGCAGCGGCTGATGCGTTTTTACGCGCGGAAGCTGAAGTCGCTGCCGACGCTGCCCAATCCCGGCGACGACCTCACCGTGCCCAACCTGGTTGTATCCGTGCGCCGCACCGTGCGCCTGGGTGAAAAATACCGGCTTGAGTTGTTGAACATCCCGGACACCGATGAGGCTGGCAGCTACACCGTCCGCCTCACGTTGGTGGATGAACACGGCGTCGAGCTGTATGCGGCGCCGGCGCCGGATGTCTTCGAGCAGAATCAGTTGACGGCGATCACCTACACGCTGCCGAGCGAGGCCTGGCCGGCCGCGGCGGCGGTCATTCCCCGGCTGGCCATCACGTATCGTGGTCGTGAACAGACGGTTGACGCGCTGCGCCATACGCGCCTGGAAGCCTCGCTGGCCTGGGACTATAAGGAAATTCGCATGCCCTTGCGGGACATGCTGGCGCCGCAGCAGGCCGAGTTTGAATTGAGGGCGGAAGCCGACGGCCGGGTCAGCCTGTCCGGGCGGCTGAAGTCTCCCGAAGCGCTGGTGTCGGTCGAAGTGCTCGACCATGACGTTGAGCAGTGGGCTTACGACCGCAACGCCGTTTACGACCAGGAGACGATGGACACGGTGGTGATCACCGCCGCCCGGCGGGAGACGGTCACCATCCCAGCCAGCATTGCCGTCCGGGGCTGCGAGGCGTTTGTCTGGCAGCCATGGGGACGGCCGTATTCCGGGTTCGGTCAGTTGGCAAAAACGGGTGACAAGTTGGAGGGCGAGCTGCTGGTCTGGGCGACGGGCGCCAAGGTGGTGTTGGGAATTCCCAGGCGTGTGGCCGACGCCGAGCTGGCCATCGACCTGGGCGAATATGGCCGCTTTGCCATGCCGCTGGCCAAGCTCCGCCAGTTGCGGCATTATGCCGCGGAGCTGGAGCAGCAGACGATGCTGAGCTTGGAATTGCGCACGCGTCTGCCTGATCACCCGGTGCCGGCGGATACGTCGGAACTGGCCTTCAAGGCGGAGCTGACGCCGGAACAGGGGGCGGGTTTCTACCATGTCCGGGCGATTTCCGCCAGCGGCCGCATTTACCGCTCCCGGCCGTTGCTGGTCCAGACTCCGGCAACGCCGGTCGAGCCGCTCAAGGTGTTTTCCGCCACCGCGTCGCGGGTGGAGACGGTGCAGACGCCGTCCAGTCGGATCCTGGCCATCAATTATCGCTTTTCGCCGGAACACGGCGGCGTGCTCCTGAATCCCGGCGCCCCGGCCTGGAATGGCGAGCTGGGCAGTGGCTTTCGCTACATCTATCCGGCCTGGAAAAACACGCCGCCGCCGGAGACCGGCCGACTCAGTCCGTCCTGGAGTCAGGACGGCGCCGAATGGGTGCTTGACTTTGACGGGGTCGGCAATTACCTCGTGCTGCCGATGGATGCCTTTCCCACCGGTGCGTTCACGCTGCGCTTCGCCTGCCGGACGTCGTCGGATGGCAACATGGCGCTGTTCAACCACGCCGGACATTACGCCGGATCGTTGTATACCTTCATTGAAAACGGCAAGCTGACCGCGGGATTCACACACATGGGACGGAATCTGCTCAATCCCATCGAAACCATTTCGACCGACCTTGATTTCCCGGCCGGCCAGTGGAATCAGGTCGAAATCGCCTATGACCTCCAGAATATCCGCTTGACCGTCAACGACCAGAGTGTCACCAGACCCCTGAACCTGCGGGCCGCCAAGCCGGGAACGGCCTGGTTCGGAGGCGTCAGAACGCAGGATAAATTCATCACGCCCCGGAAGATCGGCTTTTTCCAGGGACAGTTGAAGTCGCTTCAAATTCGGCATAATGCCGCCCTGTGAGACCCCAAGGCCGCAGCGGTGGCCCGGGGCATATGCGGACCAGGCCAGGCCGGGACCGAGGCCAGGCCGGGGCCGACTGAAGCCGGTGGCCGGTAACCTTGCCTGGACATTCGATGCTCCCCCACAGAAGGCGCCGCCGTTCCCGGCGCGATAAGAGGCCCTCACGCCCGGAAGACAATGGCGACAGACGCGGCCCATATACGCCGTATAAATAAAATTTCCCCGCGATGGGCCTCCTGTTTCGCCTCAAACCGCCCTGTGTTGACACAAAAACGGAATTTGTCATAAAAAATCCCGGCTGGGTGTTCTATTTGACTAGAACGCGAGTATATTATGTCTGGTTGGAGAGTATTGGAGGTCAACGGAGTCAGCAGAAAGAAGAGGAACGGTCATGCGCAAGAGAACAATTTCGGTCTTGATTTTGTTGTTGTTTGCTGGTTTGGCGTCGGTCTTGAGGGCGGAGTACAGTTATGCTTTCAGTGAGGATTTCCGTTTGAAGCTGGGTGGTGATCTTCGGGCCCGTTATGAGGGTTTCAACCGTGACGTGATTTTTGTTGACGGGACGGCGCCGGCGGGTCCGGCGATTGAGTATTTGCGTGTGCGCACGCGTGTTTGGGGTCGTTTGGAGATGCCGGAGGGCATCAGTCTGAATGTGCGCTTTGTCAACCGCGTGCACAAGGTCAGCAGTCACATGGGCGACCCGAACGACAACGACGCGGCGACCTGGGAATTTCCCGACGAAGTGATTCTGGACCTTTTGAATGTTCATTTTGCCGACCTTTTCGGCAGTGACTTCAGCCTGACTTTGGGTCGTCAGGAGTTGGGTTTTGGCAATGGCATGCTGCTTTCCGAGGGGACGCCGTACGACCAGGGCCGCACCGTCTACCACGATGGC
>CAYOUR010000241.1:0-5449 GCA_964407145.1 uncultured Lentisphaeraceae bacterium
GCCGGGGCCGGCGAAGGGACGGTCGGTGCTGCCGGGCATGGCGTGGGCCAGGTATAGGAAGAAGGGCCGGTCGCGGTGTGCGCGCAGGAAGCGGATGCTCTCCTCGGTGTAGGTTTTGGTCAGCAGGTTGCGGTCGGGCGGCGCCTGCACGACGGTTTCCTGGCGCATGAGGGGCAGTTGCGGCCAGGTCGGGCGTTTGGGTGTTGGCCACATGTCTTCGCTGTAGGGGCAGCCGAAGAAGAAGTCGAAGCCATGGCGGGTCGGCAGGAACGGCGCCTGGTCGCCGAGGTGCCATTTGCCGATGCAGGCGGTGGTGTAGCCGCATTCGCGCAGCAGTGTGGCGACGGTTTTTTCCGAGGGGTTGAGTCCCTTCGGGTCGATGGGGGTGAGCACGGCGCCGTTTCTGCCGCTGACGTGCATGTTGACGCGGCGAGGGTAGCAGCCGGTCATCAGGCCGGCCCGGGAAGGGGTGCAGACGCCGCTGACGCTGTAATAGCTGGTGAAGCGGATGCCTTCCTGGGCCAGCTGGTCGATATGCGGCGTGCGGTGCAGCGTCGAGCCGAAGCAGCCCAGGTCGCCGTAGCCGAGATTGTCCATGTTCATGAGGATGACGTTGGGCCGGCTGGTCATGTCGTGATTCTCCTGCTCATAGTAGTGTCCTGCGTTTGGCGTCACCGTGGCCGGCTGAACACCGGCCGGTTGGCCAGTGCCGGCGGTGATTTCTCCCAGGCCAGGGAGTAGTCGCGCGCTGTGGGGAGCGGGTGTCCGCCCGGGCCATAGCCGTCGGTACGGGTCGAGGGATTTTCGAGGGGGATGAACTGCTTGTCGATGGTTTTGCCTTCGACGCGGTACTGGAGGAAGCCGAGGGTGGTGTCGCCATCGGGCCAGCGTTGGGCCCATTGTCCGGAGGCGGTTGTCGGCGCCAGGTCGAAGGCGATGTTATGGGCGGTCATGTCTTTACGGCAGTGGATATGGCCGGTGATGACGCGGGTGGCGCCGGTGTCGCGGAAGACATCGAGCAGTCGTTGGCGTCCAGGCAGGTCGATGCTGAAGTACCAGTCGTGGTACTGGTCTTTGCGGGTGATGTTCCAGTTGGGTTCATCCGGGGTGTTGGTGAACAGGGCGTAGTGCATGAGCCAGAGATGGTGTTCGGCCCGGGGCAGGGCGCGTTGCGCGTCCAGCCAGGACCACAAGTCGCGTTCCTCGGGCAGGCCGGAGTTGACGATCATGTCGCAGAAGCCGCTGACGCGGAGATTCTTGTGGGTGAAGGACCATTTCCAGTCGCCGAACACCCGGGTCCAGTTGGCCAGGTGTTCGGAGGTGATGTTGAGGCTGACGTCGTCGCGGTCCGGGTAGGGTCCCTGGCGGTCGGTGTGCTTGTTGCCGGTGTCCATGTTGCCGGGGACGACATGATACGGTATGGCCATGGCGTCGAGGTCGGCCTTCATGTCTTCCAGTTCCCACGGGTGGATGGCGCCATCGCGGGTGACGTCGCCGCCGATCAGCAGGAAATCAGGATTGAGGCTGATGATCTGTCGGCGGGCGGCATGCCAGTTTTCGAGCCAGGCTGGCCGGAACCGGAAGGATTTCGGGGAACCGGGCTGCATGTCGGCAATGTGGATGAAGGTCCAGGGTGGCAAGGTCATAGTGCTTTCCGGGTGCATGGCGGGAAGGCTGTTGTCGTGAGCCTGGGGACGGTGTCCGACTCAGGGTCGGGCGTGAGCGGTGGAGTTGTTGCGGGCGCGCAGGCATTCACGGATGGCCGGGCGTGAACGCGCTGACGGCGCCCGTCGGTCCGGGTTCACGATTTTGGCGGGGTGGCGGCCGGAGCCGTCCGGGGCTGGGCTGGTGCGGCGCTTTCGGTCGGAGCGGCGTCGGCGGCTTTGAGCTGGTGCAGGCGCACGAGGGTGTTTTCGACCAGTTCCTGGCCGCCGTGGCTGGAGACCTGGTTGCAGTAGCGGCTGGCACTGTAGCCTCGGCCCCATTCGCCGCGTTCGGTGGCCAGGTAGCTGCCGGCCGAACCGAGGAAGCCCTCGGCCGCGGCGGTGGGCGAACCGGTGAGCTGGACGACGAAGGTCTGTTCAAAGGGGCTGCGGGCCTGCATGCGGTGCATGTAGTCCATGTACAGTTCAAAGCGGTTGGTGGCGAAGGCGATGTCGCCAAGTCGCACGACATGCAGCTCCATCGGCAGGGTGGGGTGGATTTTCTGGTCATCAAAGCGGTTGATGATCTGGCGGCAGCGGCGGCGGCCAGACTGGAGGCGTGAATCGTGGTTGATGCGTTCGAGCAGGGTGCCTTCGGCGGCGAAGGGCTGTTGTTCGAGCTCGGCCAGCATCTGTTCGTCGTCGGCCCGTTCTTCGGGCGTGATCCGTCGTCGTGACAGGTGCACGGTATCGACCAGGTGAGCGAGGGGCAGGTCGGTCTTGATGTCGCGGCTGGCCCAGGGCAGCACTTCGTCAAAGGCGGCGGCGATGCGTTCGGCGATGTCCTTGCGGGCGAATTCCTCCCGGTACTGTTCTTCGCGGCCGTATTTCAGGCGGAAACGCCGTTGCTGGGCCTGCTGGTAGTGGAGGATGCGCGGGGACAGGTCGCCGGCGGCGGCGCATTGCGGCAGGATGTGGATGTCACCGTGCCGGCGGCGGATTTCGACGCGCAGGTCGTGCCAGTAGTCGGCGCTGATGCGGTCAATGCTTTCCGAGTTCTGGGACGGGCAGGGCACGTTGACGATGGCGCCGGTGAGGGCGCCGTCCTGGTTGAAAGTGAACAGCAGGTTGACAACATGGTCGGCGCCGGCTTCGTAGCCGATGAACTGGTCGTCGTTGGTTTTGCCGTACATGGCGGCATGACCGCTCAGGCCATGGGTGGAATTTTTCACGGCGCCAGGCCGTTGTGACAGGTCGTCGGCGTAGGTCGAGCGGCGGCTGTGGCTGGCGACACCGAAGCCATAGCCCCAGGATACGCCGCCAGGCGCGCGGTTGGCGCGGGCCTCGACGATGGCATCGGCGACGCGGTCGGTCATGTACTCACGGTATTCCTCCGCGGTCATGTAGTCCGTGATTTCCTGCTTCAGGCTTTCCTCGCCTTCCTTGAGTGTCGTTCCGGGGGCACTGTGCGTGTGGGTGGCGCTGATGATGATCTTCTCGACCGGGAAGCCCGGCAGCCGTGCCGCGGTCTTGGCGCGGATGGTGTCGACCACGATGGGGAAGATGCCGGCCAGGTCGAGGGTCACCCAGCAGCAGAGGTCGTCGCCGCTGTCGATAAACAGCACATTGGCCAGGATGGGGTCGAGCACGCCCTTGGAAATCCGCATGTAGAACTGACCGGTCAGGTTGATGGGCCTGGTGGTCGAGATGTCGCAGGTGGCCCAGCCGATTTGCAATGATGACATGCTTGCGAGTCCTTCCGTTTCTGGAGTGGAGGTGGTGCGAGGCGCTACGTGGCCGAGCTGACGGCGGAGTCGGTCGCCATGGCGATAACCGACCACCAAGAGTGCACCCGGCCGGGTGCACTCCTGAAACGCCATAATATAGCATCGTTTGTGCTGGAGGAAATTTTCCCTGGTGGATGGCGTGCCAGGCGCGGCAATCGGTCAGCTATTGATACTCGTTGTTCCTGCGAGCCACGGGGTCAAGCACTCCGGCTTTGGGTAAGGCTCTATCGTGGACAGTGGAGCGAAGACACACGCAACTGTGCCAAGGCTTCGTTATCGATGGATGACTGATTACAGGGGTGTTGACCAGCCGCCGCCCCCCCTCATTCGTCCCATGCTCTTCACGCATGCATAACTCAGGCTGGGCACATGCGACCCCATAGGACGGTGACACGGGACCTCTGGGACGTATAGGACCTCTGGGACGTATAGGACGGCAAATGGGACCATGGGACAAAAGAGCTATTGGGTTATTGAAGTTGGCGAAGCCAAGCTGAACCCTCCAACAAGGACTATTCGTCCCATTCGTCCCATTCGTTTCATTGTGATGAGGCGGAATGGAGTACTTTGTGTGTATGGCGGCAATAGATGGTCTCCTGGTCCAGTGCGGGCTGGCAGGCGGCGGGCGCGACCGGGACGGCAAGGTCATTTTATGAAAAAGAGGTTTTGGGGATTTTTTTTGCTTGCTTTCTGTGGCTGGAGGGAATACCTTATTGCACGGATGCTGATTTTGGCCGGAGAGGATGCCGCAGTCCGCTTCAGCTTGACGACGCTACCGGCGTTCACCACTTAGCCCAGGAGGAAGGTCATGAAGAAGTTCTTGAGTTTCACGTTGATTGAGCTTCTGGTCGTCATTGCCATCATTGCGATTTTGGCGGCGATGCTGTTGCCGGCGTTGGCACGGGCGCGTGACAAGGCGCGTGCCATTGCCTGCATGTCGAACATCAAGCAGCTGGGCGTCGGCATGATCATGTACATTGACGACTATATGCGGCTGCCGGTGAATTATTCCAACACCACCTATGTGCTGCCGAACGGCGCGACCCACACCGGGTATCGTCTCTGGACCAGCCTGGTTTACGACTACGTCGGCGACTTGAACGCCTTTGACTGCTCCAGCAACGTGTATGTCTGGCGCGGCGCCTACAGCGGTAATTGCGACTACGGCATCAACCAATATGCCGGAGCCTTTGCCATCTCGCAGTTCGCCAATCCGAGCGCCTGCATGTTCTTTGCCGAAGCCGAGGGCGTCGATTCCTACCATCTCAACAGTGGTGCAACCACTACCGGCTGGGACCTTGGCGCCATTAACGGCGAAATGGTCGGCCGCCACAACGAGGGTCTGAACAACTTGTACGCGGACGGTCACGCGGACTGGCTGCGGCGCATCGCCCTGCCGATTCATCCAGCCTTCGGCAGCCAGGGCAAATACTGGTATCCACCTTACTCGGGCTCAAATCCCTGATGTCTGGAGACCGGAGGGGCCTTTCGGGGTGATGCCCCGAGAGGATGGAACCTGACGCATTGCCGCCACGAAAAGGCTGGAGTGTTCAGAGGGGTAAGCCCCGGGTGGGCAGACCTGGCACACTTCTGAGGCCGTCAGCCCTGGGCATCTGATGACGCGCCGACGCAGAACTGTCTGCGCCGGCGCGTCTTAATTGATGCCCGGCCGTTGCCGGTTCCAGCCTTTGTTTGCCTTTTATGGTTAATGTGCGAAATGTTGTGATGGAAAGAGAGATTTGACCCAGTGGTTGCCAAGCTTACGGCAGTGCTCCTGCAGGGCGTGACTTTGCTGGCGCCAAGGAGGTTATGTGTCGCCCTTTCAGGGCTCCCTGTTTATTTATCCTCATCACCCAGGGCGGCGCGGCCCTGCGGGCCACTTGCCCTGGGCTTTTATGTCGCGGCCCTGCGGGCCGCCCTTCAGGCTGCGGCCAATGCCCGTTGATCTGACAGTGACTTTAATAAGATGTGCCAGTCCACAACGTCTCAGCCGCGGAGCGGAAAAAGCCCCGAAGGGGC
>CAYOUR010000242.1:0-5387 GCA_964407145.1 uncultured Lentisphaeraceae bacterium
TTCGGTCACCCGTGGTTATGTTTGTCAAGCCCTTCGGGCTTTTTCCGTTATGGCGACAAAAAAGTCTGGACACCATGCGGCCGGCTGAGGGGTGGAAGGGTGGAGGGGTGGAAGGGTGGAAGGGTGGAGGGGTGGACTTCATGCGGCCGGTTTCTGGGCGGCTTTTATTTGGGGAGGGGGTAGTGCTGGATGTCATGATCATCGAGTCGGACCCGCTGTCCACGCTCGTTGGAGACATAGGTCGCCAGGACCATGCGCAGGGCGTCGCGGCCTTCTTCGGCGGTGGCGATGGCGGGGCGTCGGCCATGCAGGAAGTCGGCCAGAGGCTGGGCCAGGGCGGCGATGCGGACGCCTTGCGACTTGGGGGAGGGAATGCCGCAGTCGGTCCAGGCCGAGGTGGCGCGCAGGTAGTATTTCATGCCGACGGCCTGGGGGTCGCGGGGCATGGCGGCGCTGACGGCGTCGCCGAAGGACTGGGTCAGGAAGCCTTTTTCGCCCCAGATTTCGGTAGTGGTTTCCGCGCCGGTGCTGACGAACGAGCAGTGGACTTCCACCAGGGGGCCGCCCGGGTAGCGGAAAATGGCAATGCCGTTGTCGTTGGGCATGTCGGGGTCGAACAGCGAGGCCAGTTCGGCGGTGACGGATTCCGGCAGGCCGAACAGCCAGTAGATCAGGTCGATCGGGTGGGCCGCGTCGTCAGCCCAGATGTCGCGGTTCTGGTTTGGGGTGACATGCCAGGATTTGGCGAATTCGTGGTTCAGGCACATGCCCAGGCCATGCCGGCGCCGGAATTGGAAGAGCTGTCCGAGCCGGCCCTCGGCGATGAGGTCTTTCATGAACTGGTTCTGCGGGTCGACACGCATTTGCCAGGCGATGGTGCAGGGCACGCGATGCTGTTCTACGGCCTGGACGATGTCATCGGCCTGCGACATGGTCAGGGCCATGGGTTTCTGGAGGACGATTGCCTTGCCGGCCTCGGCGGCTGCGATCGCCAGTTCGGCATGGCGGGCCGTTTCCGCGGTAATGACCACGGCCTTGATTTCCCGGTCGGCCAGGATGGCCGCCACGTCGTCGCAGGCGGTCAGGCCATAGGTCGCCGCCGCTTTGGCCAGTCGGTCCTGGTCGTGGTCCCAGGCCTTGACGACCTGGATGTCCAGGTCGGGGTTGTCCCGCCATTGGCTGCAATACGCACTGACATGACCGTGTGCAAAACCCAAGATCGCGATCTTCATGGCGTTTCCTCTTTTATTCGGCTTTTATTGAAGCTGGCCTTGACCAGGCATCCGAAGGGCAGTGGCGCGTCACCGGTGGTTGACACGTCGTTTTCAAGCCCAGCTGGTTTGGTGGCTGTTCATCCTGAAAAAGAGTGGCGGGAACAGGGAAAGTGTGCTTTTCCTGTTCCCGCCTTGGTGTTGGAGGAGAGCTTGTCCGCATGCCGCCGGGGCGGGTTGACGATGTTATTCCAGGCCGGCTTTTTTCCGGGCGTTGGCCAGGTATTTGGCCATGGCATCGGAGTCGTCGGCGGTTCTCTTGTAGTAGGAGACATTGCGCAGCTTGCCGGCGGCGGCCTCGTCGATGACGACGGTGACGTCGGGATGGAGCTGCAGGGCGGAGGCGGTGCACATGGAGGTCACGGGGCCTTCCAGCATGGCGGCGACGGCTTCGGCCTTGTTGGCGCCGGTGGCCAGCATGAGCAGTTCGCGGGCGTCCAGGATGGTGCCGACGCCCATGGACAGGGCCCAGCGCGGGACGTCGTCGGCCTTGGCGAAGAAGCGTTTGTTGTCTTCGATGGTTTCCTCGGTCAGGGTCACGTAGCCGGTACGGGAATTGAGGGAGGTGCCGGGTTCATTGAAGCCGATGTGGCCGTCCCGGCCGATGCCGAGGACCTGCAGTTTGATGCCGCCGAGTTCGTCCATCTGGGCTTCGTAGTCTTCGCATTCGGCGCCGATGTCATCGGTCATGCCGCTCAGGAAGTGGATGTTTTCCGATTTCAGGTTGATGTGCTGGAACAGGTTGACTTCCATGAAGTATCGGTAGCTTTGCGGATGGTCTTCGGGCAGGCCGAGATACTCGTCGAGGTTGAAGGTGTGCACGTCGGCGAAGTCGATTTCGCCGCGTTTGAACCCTGCCGCGATTTTGGCATAGAGTTTCAGCGGGGTGCTGCCGGTGGGGAGGCCCAGGACCTTGGCCTGTTCATGGATGATTCGGTCCCTGAGCAGGTCATAGGCGTAGATGGCGACTTCGTCTTCATTGGGCCGGATGACAACATTCATCTTGCTTCTCCTGGGAAAAACACTGCACGTCAAGACGGAAGACAGCTTCCGTCGGTGGATGGGATGGGAAGGCATGGCCGGCCAGCAGTCTATCCGGCCAATGTCTGTCTTTCATTGTAACTTGTCATTGTTGAAAATCAACCCGGCGCTGGGCAAACGGCCGTGTTCGTGGCCGTCATTTGCCGGTGATGTTGACGCCTTGGACCGGGGTTGGCCGCCAGTCAGCTGATTTTGACCGTCTGGGCGCCGGCGTCATTGGATGATGATGTTGACGCCCGTTCCGGCCTTGGCCTGGCCGATGACCGCGGCGGGCAGGTGGTGTTTGCGGCAGCAGTCCAACGCCGGCGTGACGGCGCCGGGCGGGACAAACCAGACCATGCCGACGCCCATGTTGAACACGCGGTACATTTCGTGCGGGTCGATGTCCCCGGCGTGTTGGATGACGCTGAACACGGGTGGCGCCGGCAGGGGGGACGGGTCGAAGTCGACGCCGACGCCGGTGGGGAGCACCCTGGGCACGTTGTCGTAGAGGCCGCCGCCGGTGATATGGGCGATGCCGTTGAGGGGCAGTCCGGCGGCCATGGCGTCGCGGATGGCTGGCCAATAGCAGCGGTGCGGGACCAGGAGGGCGTCGCCGATGGTGCCGCCGGAGAGTTCCGGCAGGGCGGTGTCCACCTGGTAGCCGGCTTGCTGGAAGAGCACCTTCCGGGCCAGTGAGAAGCCATTGGTGTGCAGTCCGCTGGAGGCCAGGCCGATAGCGATGTCGCCGGGGCGGATATGTTCGCCGCTGATGATGGCGTCGCGTTCGACGATGCCGGTGATGCATCCGACCAGGTCGAAGTCGTTGCCGTACATGCCGGGCATTTCGGCGGTTTCGCCGCCGAGCAGGGTGACGTTCATGGCCAGGCAGGCCTCGGCGATTCCTTCCAGGACCTGTTCGTACAGGGGTGAGCGCAGCTTGCCGATGCCGATGTAGTCCATGAAGTACACCGGTTCGGCGCCCTGCACGGCGATGTCGTTGATGCAGTGGTTGACGATGTCGTGGCCGACGGTGGTGTATTTTTCCATCATGGCGGCGATCATCAGCTTGGTGCCGACGCCGTCGATGCTGGTGACCATGACCGGCTGGCGCCATTTGCCCAGGTCGATCTGGAACAGTCCGCCGAAACCGCCGATGGGGGCCAGGGCTTCGGGACGGCGGGTGGCCGAGATTTTGCTTTTGACGCTTTGCAGCAGTGAGGTGGCCAGGTCGATGTCAACCCCGGCGTCACGATAGGCTTCTGATTTTCCGGCTTTGCTCATGTGTCATCCGGTCATGGTTGAAGGGTGAAAAGAGGGTGTGGCGGCTCGGCGCGTCACGCCTCCGGGGGGGGGCGGCCCGGGTCGTTGGCCCGGGTCGGGAGGTATCTGTTTACTGTACAAATCCGAACCGGGAATGCAAGCGCGGTGGTTGGAAGAAGGCGTCTCGTCTGCGCCAGGCCGCGGGGGCCCTTGGCCGGCCTTGTCAGCCGCGTCTCGGAGGCCGGTTGATTTCAGGCGTCTCTGAAGGCAGAAATCATCCCTGCCGGCTTGATATGTCCGGGAAAGTCATTATCCTAATATAGCTCCGCATAAGTCAGGTGGCCAGACGACAACCCGAAAAGGACCGGAACGGCGATGCGCATCGAGGAAATCGACGGCAATTTTGTGAGTCAATCATGTCAGGGGCTGGAGTTGGTGTTCCAGGATGCCGACCGGCTTCCGTTTGCCTTGTCCGGGCTGGGGTTCCACCATGATGAAGGGCGTTACTGTCGGCTGCCGCAAGCGTCTTTGGCGGCTCAGAACGCCGGGGTGCAGGAGCTGGCCTGGCACACGGCGGGCGTGCAGCTGCGTTTCCGGACGACCTCGCCGGTGATCGCCCTGCAGGTTGAGTTGCGCAACATATCGAGCATGAACCACATGCCCAGTTCCGGCCAGTCCGGCTTTGACCTGTATCTCGGCGTCGGCGGCGCCAAGCGTTATGCCCGGACCCTCATCCCGCCCGTGGGCACGAAGAGCCACGCCGGGCTTCTGCTGCAGGCCGGCCGCGCGCCGGGGGAGGTCCGCGAGGCCACGCTCAACTTCCCGTTGTACAACGGCGTCAACCGCGTCCAGGTCGGGCTGTTGCCCGGGGCGGAGGTGTTGCCGCCGACGCCCTTTGCCCTGCCCAAGCCGATCCTGTTTTACGGGTCTTCGATCACCCAGGGCGGTTGCGCCTCCAGGCCGGGCAACGCCTATTGCCAGATGGTCGCCCGCCGGTTTGACGCGGAATGCCTCAACTTCGGCTTCAGCGGCAGCGCGCGGGGCGAGCTGGCCATGGCGGAGGTCCTGGCCAGCCTGGACCCGGCCGTGTTGGTGTTGGACTACGACCACAACGCGCCCAATCCCGAGCATCTGGAGAAGACGCACGAGGCCTTTTTTCAATTCATCCGCGAGCGTCGGCCGGAGCTTCCCGTGGTCTTTGTCAGCCGTCCTGATGTCGACTTGAATATGTCGGACGGTGACGTCCGCAAGGCGATCATCCGTCGCACGTACGATCGTGCCGTGGCGGCAGGTGACCGGCGCGTCTACTTTGTTGACGGCCTGCTGTTGTTCGGGGCGAGCGACCGTGACGCCTGTACGGTGGACGGCTGCCACCCCAACGATCTTGGGTTTTATCGGATGGCCCAGGCCATCATCCCGGCGGTTGAGCGGGCCTTGGGGGACAGCGGTCGCCTGGGCGACCGCGGCGGCGCAGCCGGGCAAAAGTAAGAACGTGTTGCGCCTCGCCAGGCGCCGGTTGGCGGCGCGGCGGTTTGGAACAGGCAAGCGATTGCGAGAATCAGGGTCCGGGCGCCGAGCCGCGCGGCGGCCAGAGGTTGCCGGACAGAAGCAGCGACAAGAGGGGAAAGACCGGCCATGCATCATTTGCGATTTCGCCAAATCCATCTGGATTTCCACACGTCACCGTCCATTCCGGGCATTGGGCTGTCCTTTGACAAGGACGAATGGCAGTCGACTCTGCGGGCGGCGCATGTCAATTCCATAACCTTGTTCGCCAAGTGCCACCATGGGTGGCATTATCATTTCACCCAGAAGGGCCTGCTTCATCCCAAT
>CAYOUR010000243.1:0-5357 GCA_964407145.1 uncultured Lentisphaeraceae bacterium
CACCGGTGCTTTGCGCAGCTTACCTGAGCTACTGGCCAAGGCGAAGCCAACCCGACAAAAAAACACTGTGTTGGCCGGGTCCGAGGCGAAATTTTGCAATGGGCGAAATGTGGATCAGGCATTGGCTCGAAAACACCCGCAACTATCAGAAGATGATGGCCGATGCCGTCCGCCATCACGCCCCGCACATGGAAGTCTGGGACTACACCTACGTTTTCCCGTACAACGATGACGACGCCATGGCCAAGCGCCAATGGAGCATCCCCAAGGACCCGCGGCGCTGCGAGGACTTCATTGACTGCTCCATGCTGTCACTCTACCATATCAACGACCGCGCCGCCCTTGACCAGCTGGAGCTGTCACGCCAATACCTGAACCGGCAAATCTGCAATATCTCCCTCATCTCCCGCGCCAATGAGCACGCTGGACGCTACACCTCGCCGGATGAATGCCTGTCCCCCCAGCGCCTCTACCAGAAGGCCGTCCTGGCCGGCGCCCTCGGCCATGAGCTGTTCGGCATCTATCCCGGCAGCTGGATCGACGGCAGCGCGCACCTCAGCCTGAACCGTGCCGCCCGGGACGTCCGGCTGCGAGAGGACTTCTATGTCCGGGGCCAGCGCCGGGACGACGCCCGCCAGGTCACTGCCCAAGCCGGACGCGACGCCTTCGCCTGCCTGATCCACGCCTTGGACAACCGCCTGCTGGCAACCTTGTTCAACTTCACCGATGCGCCGGTCACCGCGGCCATCGCCGGACATGGCGAGGTGACCGTGGAACCGCGGGGCGTGTCCTTCGTCAACCTGCCCTGAACCAGTCCGTGCCCCGCCGGCGTAGGCGGAGCCGGCACAACCACGCCATGGCGGCCGCCGCATGACGTCATGACCAGCATGATGGACACTGCCGGTCTGTCACCTGGCGCTTGACTCACATGATCGTGTAGCCGCCGTCGATGATCATTTCCTGCCCGACCATGAAGTCAGATGCCGCCGAGGCGAGGAAGACAACGGCGCCCTGATGGTCTTCCGGAGTGCCCACGCGGTCGATCGGCGCCGTCTTGAAAAAGGCGCCGACGACTTCCGGAAACAGGTCCGCCACCCTGGTGACGCCCGGACTGAGGCAATTGACGCGGATGCCGTGCCGAATCAGCTCGGCCGCGGCGCAACGGGTGAGGTGGATGACGCCGGCCTTGGAAACGCTGTAGGCAAGCTGCGGGTCCGGCCAGACAATGTGACCGCAGATCGAGCCGATGTTGATGATCTTGCCGTAGCCGTTCGGCAACATGGCCGCCGCCTCGGCCTGCAGGCACAGCCATGTGCCATGCAGGTTGACCCCGAGCTGGCGGTCCCAGTCGGCCCGGCTGACCTCGTCCAAACCCTGGATCGGGATGGCCATGCCGGCATTGTTCACGGCTATGTCCAACCGGCCAAATGCCACCGTCACCTCGCGCACCATGCGCTCGACCTCGTCGGCCCGGGAGATGTCCACCGTGATGGCCAGGGTCCTGCGGCCAGTCTCCCGCGCCACCATGGCCGCGCTGTCGGCGGCGGTGACCGCATCCAGGTCGGCCAGCGCGACGTCCGCGCCGGCCTGGGCCAGCGCCAGGGCAAAGCCGCGACCCAGACCGCGACCGGCGCCGGTGACCAGGGCCGTCTTGCCATCCAGACGAAAACGCTCGAGAATGTCCATGTCCAAACCTCCTGAGTCAATCAGCGGGGGCGCAAGAAACCGGAAAAGCGGTGGACGGGAGAAGCGCGCCCTCAGTCCGGCACCTCAGTCCGGCACCTCAGTCCGGCACCTCGGTCAGCTTCACAGCCTGAATCCATTCCCGCAGCCAGAGTTCCGAAGGCAGGCCGACGCCCATGACGGAATTGGCCTCGAAGATCAAGCCGTCCAGGCGCCCTTCCCGTAACAGCCGCAGCCCGAGCTCGCACTGGTGCTCCATCAAGGACAATTCCACGGGCTGGCGATTGGCAAAATCATACATGTACAGCCCCAGCATCTTCCGATGGTGCCGGAATTCCCTCTCCATGCGCTCAAAGCGCTTTTCCAGCTCCGGCAATTCCTTCGAGTTCCATGTCCACAAGGTCAGGCCGTCAATATAGTCGAAAGCCGCCCGGGGCACCTGTTCGACTTCGTGGGTATACCAGACCACCTGCAATTCCATGGGGCGGCAGGCGGCATCCAGTCCGGCGCGAATCGTCCGCAGGAGAGCCATCGCCCGCTCACCCCCATCGTTGGCATGCCGGAACTTGCCGAAGAAGTCATCCATGAACGCCCCGGCAATATTCGGGTATTTGCTGGCCAGTTCGCAGATGAAGGCCTCTTCATTGCCGACCCGGAAACCACCGCTGCCCGTGGCGCCCCAGAGTACTTTCCGCAACGAACAGAACGATTCGCAGTACTGCAAGGCATCCGTCGAAAAGGGCACGGGGATGCCGTCGCAGTTGACCATGATCAGGTTGGGAACATCAAGCATCAGGGCGCCCTCGGCCGGCGTGATGCGCGAACCATGACGGGCGCCGCGCCAGCCATGAAGCAGGCTGTCATCCTGATGCGCCCTGACCCCGAACAACCAGAATTTATCGCGCGCCGTGGTCATCTCCAACTGCCTCCTGTTGTTTTTTCCCTGGCTCGCACACGCTTGCCGCCGCGCCCATTTCCCGCCCCGGATACGCCGATGGACATGACGAAAGGCGGCGTGGCAAAAAACGGATTTCAACGGCTCCAGGCGGGGCGCCGGTTCGCACCTAGCTGTCCGGCTTCGCCAGATCGCCATTGATGGTGATGCCGCCATCGGCCACGATGACCGCACCATTCAAATACGATGATTCCGGACTGGCCAGGAACAACGCGACCCGGGCGATTTCCTCAGGCGTCCCGTACCGCCGCAGAGGGGTGCGTACTTTCAGAAATCGTTCCTCGTCAAAGGTGGAACCGACCGGATTGCTCTGGCGCATCATGGGGGTCATGATCGCGGCGGGAGCAAGGCAGTTGACGCCAATGCCCAGCGGGCCATATTCGACCGCGAGCGACTTGGTCAGCTGCACCGTCGCGCCTTTGCTGGCCGTGTAGGCATCGCACTCGGGAATGCCGATGAGGCCGGCGCTCGACGCGGTGTTGATGATCCGGCCGCCGCCATGTTTCAGCATCAGCGGAATGCCATAATGGCAAAACAAATAAACGCTGCGCAAGTTGACCCCGAGAATCATGTCCCAGTCCTCTTCGCGGATGGCCGTGACCCGGCCGTCCCGCCCAGGCAGGTAAACAGACGCGTTGTTGTAGAGAATGTCCAGCCGGCCCAACTGCCGTTCGACGGCCGCTACGACGGCCTGGACATCACGACCCCGCGAGACGTCGCAGGCCAGAAACAGCGCCTGGCCGCCGGAATTCCTGATCTCGTCCTGCATCGCCTGACCGGAGGCGATGTCGCGCTCCGCGATGACGACGAAAGCCCCTTCCGCCGCAAACAACCTGGCCGCCGCCGCACCGATGCCGCGACCCGCCCCGGAGATCACTGCCGTCCTGCCTGCCAGTCGTTGCATGATGGCCCTTTCCCGTCAATCTGCCTGCGCCTGGCAGCACGGCCATGGACGCCCGTCACCGATGCTGAGCCAACAGCCCTTCCACCGCGGCGGCGATGCCGTCGCGGTCCAGCCCATAGTGCCGCCGCAGCCACTGCTCGTCGCCAATGGCCGTCACATTCTCGTCCGGAATGGCCAGACGCCGGAAGCGTGTCCGCCCGGCCTGGCCGTCCATCAGGACTTCCGCCACCGCTGAACCGAAACCGCCGCAGAGATTGTGTTCCTCCACCGTCAGGATGGCTCCGGTCTCCCGCGCCGCCGCCAGGATGGCTTCCTGGTCCAGAGGCTTGACGCTCGGCATGCTGAGCAGACGGCAGCGCAGGCCGCGCCGCGCCGCCAGCCAATCCACGGCCAGCTTCGCCTCGTGGCCGACTGTCCCGCAGAAGATCACGGTCGCGTCAGAACCCTGCCGCACGGCCAGGGCGCGGCCCCACTGCAGCGCGACTGGGCCGTCATGCACGTCCGGCTCGCCCTTGTACCCGCAGCGGTAATATACCGGCCCCGGCTGCGCCAGCATCAAGCCGACCGCCGACCGAGCCTCGTGCCCGTCGCAGGGCGCCAGCACCCGCATAGCCGGCAACGACCGCATAATGGCCAAGTCCTCGGTGGAATGGTGCGACACCCCCAGCGGACCATACGCCATGCCCCCGCCGATGACGACAATCTTGACATCAGCATGGTGGTAGCACACGTCATTGCGAATCTGCTCCAGACAACGCAATGTCGGAAAATTCGCAATCGAATACGTGACCGCGACCTTGCCCTCCAGGGCCAGTCCGCAGGCCACTCCGGTCATGTTCTGCTCAGCCACCCCGCAGTTGATGAATCGGCTCGGATACGCTTCGGCAAAGGCCTCGATCTCGCCATAGCCGATGTCGGCCAGCACCAGGTGAATCCTGGGGTCGACCGCCGCGTGCCGCAGCAACTCCCGGTTGAAGATCTTTCTCATGGCGCCTCCTCCACCTGCCGCAGCGCCTCGGCCAGCAAGGCCTCGGTCAGGCCGCCATAATGCCATTGGTACTGGTCTTCCATGAAGCTGACGCCCTTGCCCTTCACGGTTCGGAATATCACGGCCGTCGGCCGGCCCGGCACCGCCGGCAAACAGTCCAGGGCGCGGTGAATCGCGCCATGGTCATGGCCGTCCGCCTCACGGACGCCCCAGCCGAACATCTCCAGACGCCCGGCCAAAGGCTCCAGGTCCAGGATGTCGGCGGAACGCCCCAGCGCCTGCAGACGATTGTAGTCCACCACCATGACCAGGTTGTCCCAATGACGCTGCCCGGCCAGCATGATGGCTTCCCAGGTGCTGCCGGCATTGCAGTCGCCGTCACTGACCAGACAAAAGACGCGATGCGTCTTGCCGGCATGACTCGCCGCCATCGCCATCCCGCACGCCACCGGCAGGCCGTGACCCAATGAACCGGTCGAAAACTCCACCCCGGGAACATGGTGCGAAATGTGACCGCCCAGACGACCGCCGTTCAGGTAATACGTCTCCAACCACGACAACGGGAAAAAGCCCTTCTCCGCCAGGACGGCATACAGGGCCGCGCCCCCATGACCCTTGCTTAAGATGAAACGGTCACGCCACGCCGCCCGAGGCGCCTGACTCGATACCCGCAGCACATGCGTGTACATCACCGACAAAATGTCCGCCAGCGACAACATGCTGCCAATATGCCCGCTCCCACCACGACAGACCATCCGCAGACAATGACCGCGAACACGCCGTGACAACGCCTCACTGATGGCATAACCGCCTGCCGACATCTACCG
>CAYOUR010000244.1:0-5334 GCA_964407145.1 uncultured Lentisphaeraceae bacterium
CAGGTCTGGGAGCACGGCCGGGATGATGTTGTTGATCACCTCGCGCTGGAAGGTCAGGCTCATCTTCAGGCTGTCCTCGGCGTAGTTGCTGTAGACGTGTTCCCGGTAGTAGAAGGCCCGGTCCTCGGCCAGATGGATGCGCTGCCGGCCGTTGGCGTCGGGGCCGAGCAGGGCCCGGTACTGGGACAGCTTGGCGTCCATCAGGTCCTGGACGTCGACATGGAACAGCCGTCGGTAGTTGGGCAGGGCGACATGCACGTCCACGCCCATGTTGTAGAGGGCCGAGACCAGGGAGGCGGACACGTCGGCCAACCCGCCGGCCTTGGCCGAGAGGCGTTCGGCGATGTTGCCCATGCCCGGCGGCAGGTAGGTGATCTCCGGGGTGACGATCAGGACCTTGATCTTATGGTCGGCGCGTGTTTTCGAGGTCATGGCGGCGTGCCTCTCGTCAAGCGGGTTGTTGTTGTCAGTCCTTTCAAAGCACCTCAAGGACGCTGTTGAGGGAGTTGAAGGGCGTGGTGGTGAAGTTCGGGTTGGCGGTGTCGTGGCACCAGACGCCGTCGATGTGAAATTTGTATTCGTAGGTTCCCGGGATGAGGAAGCACGAGCAGGTGAAGCAGCCATTGCCGTCGGGGTCGGTCATCGGTTTTTTGGTGACATTCCAGTCGTTGAACG
The DNA here is from genome assembly GCA_964407145.1 of uncultured Lentisphaeraceae bacterium. GTDB lineage: Bacteria > Verrucomicrobiota > Lentisphaeria > Oligosphaerales > Oligosphaeraceae > JAAZKI01. The sequence goes on from CAYOUR010000244.1 coordinate 676, forward strand.
TTCCGGCCAGGAAGACCGTTGCGCCGGGACGTGCCTGGACGGTGAACACGACTTTGCGTTTGATGAAGCGGCCCATGGTCTTCGGGCGTGAAGTCGGTCGGCATTGTTCAGCTGGCATGGTCAGCCTCCTTGTCCTGGGGTGGTGTTTCGGCCTTTAACAGCCGCTGTGCAAGTGTATTAGAGTGCAGAGGCCCGGGTCAGGTTGCGAGTTGTTCGCTGATTCGGAACCATTCGGTCATGCTCCAGGCTTGGGCAACGCATCCCTTCGGGGTGTGAGGCGCGTTGCCGTCGTAGATTTCCGGCAGGAAACCGAGGCCATGGCGTTGCATCTCGGCGGCGGCGGCGGCGGTCCAGGCCCGCGCGGCCGGGACGGCAGTAGGGCCATAGGTGATGACGAGCGCTTCGCAGAAGGACGGCATCAGCCAGGCCCAGCTGGTGCCGTTGTGATAGGCGGGTTTGCGGCGGGTGTCCTCGTCGCCGGAATAGCTCCCCCAGTAAGGGCGGTGCGGGTCGTTGAGGGGGTGTTCGGCGCTGCCGACCGGGAGCGGGCAGGTGACCGGGGCGTCATCCAGGCTGCGGATGCCGGCCGGCGTCAGCAGGGGGCGGGTGGCGATGATGATGTCACGGAGCAGGTCATGGTCGGTGACGGCGCCCAGGGTGACGGCGAGCAGCTGGTTGGGGCGGCAGGCGTCGTCCGGCGTGGCCTGGCGGGCGGGGGTGTCGGTGGTGGCGGCATGGAGGCAGTCGGCCAGGCCGCGGCCGTCCGGGCGGCGGAACAGGGTTTTCAGGCTGGCGCGGGCCTGCCTGGCGCGTTGGGCGCAGGTTTCGCAGCCGAGGTGCCGGGCGAGGAAGTCGAGGGCGAAAATCCAGAGGGCCTGGATTTCGACCGGGTATCCGGCGCGCGGGGTGGCGGCCGGGAAGTTGGTGTCCATCCAGGTGAAGTGCGCGGGGCTGTAGATCAGGGCCGATTCATGGTCGGCGTGGATGCCGTTGGGAGTGCCATGCCAGTAGTTGTCGACGATGTCGGCGAGGACCATGCGCAGGGGGCGGATTGGGCAGGGCAGGTCGAGGATGCCGTCTCCGCCCTGCGGGTGTTTGACGAAGTCGGCGGTGGCGACCAGGAGCCAGAGCGGGGCGTCGGAGGTGTCGCGGTTGGAATTGTCCTGTCCGCGGATCATGTTGGGGATGGTGCCGTTTTCGGCGAAGCTGGCGAATTGCCGGATGATGTCGCGGCAGTCGTCGAGCATGTCGGCGGCGATCAGTCCGCGCAGGCAGATGAGGGTGTCGCGGCCCCAGTCTAAAAACCACGGGAATCCGGCCAGCACGGTTTTGCCCTGGTCGCGGCGGACGATGAAGGCGGCGAGGCTTTGGCGGAGGGCTTCCGGGAAGGGCAGTTGCTCGGGCAGGGGGTCGGTTGGCAGGTTGAGGTGGGCTGTCACGGCCGGCTGTTGGGCGGCGGCGACGGCGAGGGTGGCCTGGCCGCCGCCGAACAGGTTGCATTTGAAGTATCCCGGGCAAAAGATGTCGGTGGTGCTTTCCAGTCCGCGTTCGGCGTCGACTGGCAGGTGGTGCTGGTACTGCCATTCGAGGGCGGGGTGGAAGGTTCCGTCGCTGATGCTGATGTCCAGGCCGGGTCTGGGCGACGGGCGGAAGAAGAAGCCGTCAGGTCTCGGGGTGACGGCGGCGGGGAAGGCTATTTCCGGTCCCTGGAAGGCTTTGGTCACGTCGTGGTTGACGCGGTTGTCCAGGTCTGGTCTGAGGAAGAGGGTGACGGGGTTTTCGTCGGGCAGGGCGTGGCGATGGTGCTGGTCTGGCGCCGGCAGTCTGGAGAAGGTCAGCGTGGCCTGTTGCCGGTCGCGGGCCAGGTGCCATTCGACGCGCAGCATGACATTTTGTCCCATGCCGGAGGGGACCTGGAAGGTCCAGGCGAGGCGGTTGGCGTAACCGGCCGTGAAGCCGGTCTGGCAGTTGAGGTTGAGCTCCTGGCGATAGTCGCGGTAGATCATCCAGGCGCGGACACGCGTCAGCAGGACTGTGCGGTCGACTGGCACCTGCGGGTCAAGGCTGGGGGCGAACAGGGCGTCGTATTTGCTCTGCAGCAGTCCCCAGGCGGCGCGCGCCAGGGTGAAGCCGCCTTGTTCATCGGCGCACAGGCCGGCATGCTCCGGGGTGATCTGTTCGGCTGTCAGGGTCAGGTTGACGGTTGGTTCCAGGTTTTCGGGCAGCAGGGCGAGGTTGCCGCAGTGGAAGAGGTTCTCGGTCTGCTGGCCGTTAGGTTGGCGGGTGAAGACGTTGACGAGCATCCGCGCTTCGGCCGGGGTGTCGGCCGGGGCGGGCAGCGGCGAGAAGAGGATGAGGGACGAGCCGTCCGCCTGGGGCAGGGAGCGTTTTCGCTGGAGGCAGTCCCTGCCCTGCAGGATGGTGGCGATGAAGGGGTGCACATGTCGGATGACGATGAGGTGTTGGGGCGGGATCATGACGACGCGATGCTCATCCTGGCCGGGTCGCCATTCCAGGATTGGCAGGTAGGCGGCGCCGGGCAGAACCAGGCGGACGAAGCGGCGCGGATTGGCGTAGAGGGTCTGTGCCAGCAGGTCGATGTTGGTATCGCCCAGGTCGCCGAAGCCTTTGATTTCGACGATGAAGTCGAGGACGCGGTCGCGCAGGTCCTGCCAGTGTCGCAGGGAAAGGCGGTTTTTCGGGGCGTCGTCGGCTGGTTGGGCGGCGGCGATGCAGCAGGCGGTGGCCGGGGTCAGGGTGATGGCGGCGCGGCGTCCCTGGACGCGGATGGCGACGGGGCTGTGGTCGAGCAGGTCGATGGGTTCGGGGCCGGGGTCGAAGTCGGCGAGGTCCCATTCCAAGGTCGCCGGTTGGTCTTCGGTGGGCGTGGCGACGACCAGCAGCGGCGGCGGCGTGGCGCCATCGGCCGGCTGGTCCGGATGGCTGGTCGGCCCGGCGGCCGGCGGGCACCGGAGCATGGCGATGGCATCACCGGCAAAGCTGTCCGGGAAGCGCAGTGCCGCCTGGGCCAGGAAGGCCGGGTGGTGATTGAGCAGTCCGGTCAGCGTCTTGACGAGTCCGACCAGGTTGGGCTCATCGCCCCAGGCCAGGGAGTTGGCGTCATGGACGTCGATTTTCTCGGTGGCCAGCCATTCGACGCCGTTGGCGAGGCCGAAGGCGCCGGCCACGCTGAACAGGGCGGCGGTTTTGACCCGCAGGGCGGCCCAGGCGGCTGATTTGGCGGCCAGGCGCTCGTTGTCGTGCGTTTCCGCGAAATGGACCAGGCATCCGACCCGGCTGCTGAAACCGACGGCGAAGCGGATGTAGTCCCGCAGCTGTTGGCTGCCGAACTGCTGGAAGAATTCGGAATAGGCCCAGTTATGGCCGGCGTCCAGGAGGAGATGCTCAGTGGTTTGGAGGGCGCCGCCCAGTCCTTCCAGCAGGAAGACGGTGTCGGGATATTGTTCGCGGACTCGGGCGGTGATGTAGGTCCAGACCGGGGCGGGGATCATGTAGCCGGCATCGCAGCGGAAGCCGTCAATGCCGATCTGGCACCAGTGCAGGAAAACCTCCGCCAATTGGCGCCAGAGGGTCTTGTCGGCGAAATTGAGTTTGCAGAGGTCTTCCCAGACGACTCCCCAGGCGCCGGGGCTGGCGAAGGAGCCGTCCTCGTTGCGGGAGAACCATTCCGGGTGGTGGACTTGCAGGGTCGACCCCCAACCGGTATGGTCGGCGGGCAGGTCGATGAGGACAAGGCCGTCGCGGGCGTGGATGTCCGCGACCAGCTGGGTGAATTGTTCGAGGGGGGTGGTGTGGCGGTCGAACACGGCCATGGAGGGATCGACGGTGAAGAAGTCCAGCGGGGCGAACGGGCTGCCGAAACGCCCCATGCGGGCAAAAGTGGCCGGCGCCGGGTGGACGGGCAGCAGCTGGATGATGCGGAAGCCAAGTTCGTCCATGATGACGTGCAGCTCCCGGCGCAGGTCGGCAAACGTCCCGGAGGGGGGGATGACGACGTAGCCGGCCTGGCTCAGGAACTGCTCGGCGTCGCGGTGTTCGCGCGACCAGGCCTGGCCGGCGCGGTTGGCGCCGAATTGCCGGATAAAGGCGTTGTAGATGGTGTTGCCGGAGGCGGTTGCCGACGGTTCGATCTTGACGCGGGCATTTTCCCCCTGCGGCCAGAGTGGCTCGCTGCCGTCGTCCGGCACGAAGAAGGTCTTGAATTCGAACAGACCGACTTGGCAGAGCGGGAGGTTGATTTCGAAGGAGCGGGCGTCAGTCCGGCGCAAGGGCAGATCATGCCAGTCGCGGCCGAGGATGGCCCGGCCGCGTTCGACATTGGCGATGATTTCTTCCCGGTGGACTGCCGCCTGCCCCAGGTTGGTTCGCAGGAAGGCGCCGCCATCGCGTTCGGCATCAAGGCGCAGGGTCACCACCAGGCTGTCGCCGGCGTGGCGGACCGTCTGGAAGCCGGGAGGGGGGGTCTGGAAAATCTCGGGCATGGGGAAAGGTGATTCCTGGGACTGCTGGCGGAGACGGGGCAAAGAAGCCGCATGGCACACTACCGCTGAAAGGAAATATAACGCCAATGCGGCCGACAACAACCCCGAGGAGATGCTTTTTGAGATAGCCTTTAATTAGTTTCAGATTAGAATTTTA
>CAYOUR010000245.1:0-3988 GCA_964407145.1 uncultured Lentisphaeraceae bacterium
ACAGAGACAACGGCGGAGATTTCCGGCCTCGCGGCGGCAAACGTGGCCAAACCGTCGTCTCCTGGGGTGGCAAACAGGCGGAGAAGCGCCCACGCAACACGCTGTCCCATCGGCACTTGCACCGGAAACAGAAAACCCGTCGAATCGGTGGACTCGGCGGGTTGAAAATTGGGGTGGTGGAGCATATCGGGCTCGAACCGATGACCTCCTGCATGCCATGCAGGCGCTCTAGCCAACTGAGCTAATGCCCCTCTGGAAAAACTTTGTTACTATAATTCCAGGGCGGCTGTAAATCAAGCGTTGACGTGCTATTTTTATAGGGAGCACCAAATGCGGGCGGTGTTCGCCGACAGCGGCAGCCGACCCGCGAGTGAAAACCCGCAAGTCAAGAAAAAAGGATGGTGTGCCATGTCAAGAACATGTATCTGGACCTTGGTCCTGATTGTCGTTTTCAGTATTTCGGGGTTGCCTCTCCTGGCTAAGGACGGCAAGGACGGCAAAGGGGGCAAGGACGGCGAGGAGACGCAAGTCGTCAATGGGCTGGAAATCCCGTTGAAATGCCCGAAGGTTCGGAAAGAGTACCTGGAGAGCTTTCAGAAAAACAAGAACAACGCGGAGCTGCTGGCGGAGTACAGCGAATTGATTGCCTTATACGTGGAACGCGACGCGGTCCAGACGGCCAACGACCCCAAGGAAGCCCGTCGCGCCGAAGAGAAGCTGAAGAAAATCAACAGCAAGATCGACAAAGGCAAAAGGAGCTTGTTCCGCATCGCCAAGAAAATGCGGAAGCCCATCGACAAGGACTATGAGCAGATCGTCAAAAAGTTCAACGACTTCGAGGAGAAGGCCAAAAAGGCGGAGGAACGCGGCCAGGAGAAAATGGTGATGAAGTACAGCCAGGAGGCCGCCAAAATCTCCCAGTCCATGATCAGCCTCAAAAACTCCATCGACATGATCAACTTCCACTTGTTCTTCGACGACTACGAAGCCAAGCCCGAAGCGGAAGCGGAAGGGAACAAGGGCGGCAAGAAGAAATAACCCCGCACCAAGCCATGTACGCCAGGCCGTCGCCTTGCGCCGCACGTCCTGGCGTTGCAATTTGCGTCAGGTCGTCCGGAAGGTTGGAAAGGCAGGAAAGGTCAGCGGGGCACTCAGACTCTCAGTTCCGAGGCTGCGGGCAGTTCGCCGGGCGGGTTAGCGGCCAGGATCGGCGCCACGTCGCCAGCCAGGAATTCGGTCACCTGCTCCGGCGCGCGTCCGACAAAGGCGTTCGGGTCGAGGTCACCGTCAAGGCGGTCGCTGATGACGGCAAAGGCCGGGTCCTGGCGGAGGCGTTCCAGCAGGTCGTTGTCTTCGCCTTCGACCTTGACGCGCCGGGCGGCTTCCTGGGATTTTTCCCGGATGCGTTCGTGCAGTTCCTGGCGGTCGCCGCCGGCCTTGACCGCATCCATCAGGATATTTTCCGTAGCCATGAACGGCAGTTCCTGGCGCAGGTGGCGTTCGATCACGCGGGGGTAGACAACCAGACCGCCGGAGACGTTGGCGTAGAGGTCCAGGATGCCATCGACGGCCAGGAAGGCCTCGGCGATGGCCAGGCGCTTGTTGGCGGAGTCATCCAGGGTGCGTTCAAACCACTGCGCGGCGGCGGTCAGGGCCGGATTGAGGGTATTGGCAAGCACATGACGTGACAGGGCGGCGATGCGCTCGCTGCGCATGGGATTGCGCTTGTAGGCCATGGCCGAAGAGCCGATCTGGTTCTTTTCGAACGGCTCTTCGACCTCCTTCAAGTGCTGCAGCAGGCGGATGTCGTTGGAAAATTTGGCTGCGCTCTGGGCGATGCCTCCGAGGGCATTGAGGATGCGGCTGTCGATTTTTCGGGAGTAGGTCTGCCCGGACACGGGGTAGCAGCCTGGGAATTCCATTTTGGCGGCGATGATGGCATCGAGGCGCAGGCATTTATCATGATCGCCGGCGAACAGCTCCAGGAAGCTGGCCTGGGTTCCGGTGGTGCCTTTGGAGCCGAGGAGGCGCAGGCCGTTGATGATGAAGTCGAGGTCTTCCAGGTCGAGCAGCAGGTCCTGGAGCCAGAGACAGGCGCGTTTGCCGACAGTGGTCGGCTGCGCCGGCTGGAAATGGGTGAAGGCCAGCGTGGGCAGGCCCTTGTAGTGTTCGGCGAAGGCGGCCAGTTGGCGGACCACCGTCAGGAGTTTTCCGCGAACCAGGGTCAGGGCTTCGCGCATGATGATCAGGTCGGTGTTGTCGCCGACATAACATGAGGTCGCGCCCAGGTGGATGATGGGACGCGCGCCCGGGCACTGCTCGCCATAAGCGAAGACATGGGCCATGACATCATGTCGGACCAGGCGTTCGCGCTGTTCAGCCACCTCGAAATTGATGTCGTCGGCGTGCGCCCGCAATTCAGCAATCTGCTCAGGACTGACGGGCAGGCCCAATTCGTGTTCGGCTTCCGCCAGCGCGATCCAGAGACGCCGCCAGGTACGGAATTTCTTTTCCGCCGAAAAGAGATACTGCATGTCTCGGCTGGCATAGCGGGCGGAAAACGGGCTTTCGTAGGAAGTGTTGCTCATGGAGGGTTTTTCAACGGTGTGGAGATGCTAACGCAGTCATGCGCGGGCGTAACTGCAAACCAAGGGGGAACGTCGGCCAGAGCCTTCGCCTGATTTTCAATCAGACGTCAAACGCCCGGGCTCGCCCCAGGACTTCGCTGAGAACGACCGACCGGCGGAGGTCGGCGACGCCGCGGATTTGCAGACGCAGAGGGCGGCGGCTGGTGCCTTGGCTACCAGGCCGCGTCTTGGCGGAGGCCGGGAAGGCCGGCGCCAGGCTCGCGCCAAGCAGCTGGGTGGAAGACACCGGGGTGACCAACGGGGGCAATGACGCCCCGCTCTCGCCTTCCTCGCGTGCCGGCTGCCGCGGCTGCACCGGCAGCTCGTCCGGGTCGGTGTTGTCCCGCGTATCGACGCCGAGCAATTCATCCAGAAGCTGCGGCAGGCTGCGTTCGGGGTGGCGGTTGGCGGCCGGCGGCCGCAGCGGTGGCGGTTGCGGACGTTGCAGCAGCGGTCCGGGCTGCCGGCGCGTCGGCAGCGGTGGCGGGAACGTGCCTGACTGGCCCTGTTTGTCCTCATGCTGACCAGGTCGATTGTCCGCAAACGACTTCATCGCCTTGCGGATTTTGACAAAGACAACGATCCCGGCAATGATGATAAAAAGAAGATTTTCCATGGCGATGTACTTTATCTGGCAAGGGCCTGAATGCTTCGGGGAAATGGCCGGGGAGACCGTCTTTTTGGGCGCAAGCGGGGTTCCGGGGTCTGGGGGCGCCGATGTCGCGATTGCCGGAACGCCCGCCCCGCGCCCGCCCCGACCGAGGCCTGGTGCAGGGCAGTCCGTCTGGCCGCCGGGGTGATGGTCCGTTCAGGGCACATCATCCGGGCGGCGGGCTGGTCCTTATTCCTTTTCCGGATTTTCGCCGCTGATGTTGTTGCGCATTTCGGTATCGGCCTTGATATTTTCCATGCGATAGTAGTCGAGGACGCCGAGTTTGCCTTCGCGCAGCGCGGCGGCCATGGCCAGCGGCACTTCAGCCTGGGCCGCCACCACCTTGGCCTGCATTTCCTGCACCTTGGCACGCATTTCCTGTTCGGCGGCAACGGCGGCGGCGCGGCGGACTTCGGCCTTGGCCTGGGCGACACGGGTGTCAGCCTCGGCCTGGTCGGCCTGCAGGCGGGAGCCGATATTGTCGCCGACATCGACGTCGGCGATGTCGATCGACAGGATTTCGAAGGCGGTGCCGCTGTCCAAGCCTTTGTCAAGAACTCGCTGCGAGATGTTGTCCGGGTTTTCCAGGACGGTCGTATAGGATGGCGAGGAGCCGATGGTGGTGACGATGCCTTCGCCGACGCGGGCGATGATCGTCTCTTCGGTGGCGCCGCCGATCAACTGTTCGATGTTCGTGCGAACGGTGACA
>CAYOUR010000245.1:3998-5321 GCA_964407145.1 uncultured Lentisphaeraceae bacterium
GCGGCGGCGGCCGAAATCCCCCAGGACCGGCCGAGTCTTTCCAGGTTGGCGCGTACGGTGACGCGGGCCTTGGCCTTGACCTGGATGCCGTCCTTGGCGACGGCGTCGACGGTGGTGCGGCCCTTGCTGGGGTCCGGGCAGTCGATGACACGCGGATTAACGCTCATGCGAACGGCGTCGAACACATCGCGGCCGGCCAGGTCAATGGCGGTGGCGCGCTTGAAATCGAGGGGGATGCCGGCCTTGTCCGCGGCGATCAGGGCATTGACCACGTTTTGGACATTGCCGCCGGCCATGGCGTGGCCTTCCATTTCCTGGGTGCCGATCGTATGCAACCCCGCCCGGCGCAGCTGGATATAGGCGCGCACAATCAGAGCGGCATTGACCTTGCGCAACGACATGCCGATCAAGGTGAACACGCTGATATGAGCACCTGAGGCCCAGGCCTGAATCCATACCCCGAAGAAATGGAAGAAGACGAAAGCGAAAACCAGCAGGGCTAGCAACGCCACGATAATCAGAAAACCGCCGACTGCACTTAATTCCATGATCTCTTCTCCTTGTTTTGTTGAGGGCCTGTGGGCCGATGGGTCATTTTTTCAGATGAGGTTTAGTGTCAGGATTCCGTGCTGGAGGCAACTGCTTCCACCACGATGCGGTTGCCCTGCACTTCCACCACGGTGACCGCGGCTTTGGCGGGGATCAGTTCACCGCGGGTGACCACGTCATAGCGCCGATTAGCGATGACGACAATGCCGCTGGGGCGCAATTGCGTATGGGTGACGCCCTGCTGGCCGACCAGGTCCCGCAGACCGGCATCATAGCCGACCCAGTCACTGGTGTCGGTCAGAGCCATGAATTTCTTTCCGACCCGAGACTTGGAGAAAAAAGCGAACCAGAGCCGGAAAGCCACGATGGACACGACCGCGACAGCCAGGACAGTGGCAATGCCGATGCCGGGGCCATATTCGGCGAACACCCCCGCCAACCCGGCCACGAGGGCGATCATGCCCAGTACGCCCAGCACGCCGCCGGGGACAAACAATTCAATGCCCAGCAGAAAACAACCGCCGAGCACCAAACTTATGATCAGCGTCAGACTCATGAGAATACCGTCACTTCCTGCTGTTGGGGCAACTGTCGAAAGCATAACATAACCGCCGCCGGGACAAAAACAATCGCCCGACTGGCGTCGCCGTCATTTTCCCGTAACCGGTCACCGATTGAGAATGACGGTCAACGTGCGAAATGTGGTGGTAAGCGTTTGGTTTCAGCCGGCCGTATGTCGTCCCGCCCTCCGGGCGGCCAAAGCAGAGGTGTCTT
>CAYOUR010000246.1:0-5315 GCA_964407145.1 uncultured Lentisphaeraceae bacterium
TCTTCCACTTGGGCCACCTCTGCCGCATCGCGTTTCCAGACCGCCGGCGCCCCGCCGCCGCGCCGACCTGAGCACAGCCATGATGCACAAAACCTGGTTCCTTCTTTCTCTGCTGCTTTGGGTCGGCCAGCTGTCCGGCCAGGTCAGAATCGCCCTGTGTCCCCTGGACACCGCGTCGCGCAACCTGGCTGACCTGGCCCTGGCCGAGCTCTCCGCCGACCTGGACGTCATCTGCCTGGAACGCGCGGAAATCGACCGGCTGCTGGCGGAAACCAGGCTGGCCGAGCACCATGATGGTGATTTCCAGCCTGATCCGCGCGTCATGCAGAACACCGAGCTGTTCATCGTCCTCCAGGGCGGGGAACTGCAGGCTTTTGACGCGGCCACCGGGGTACGCCTGGCCAACCGTGCACTCGGCACTGCCCCTGAAGCCTGCCGTGCCATTCGCCAGGCACTGGCCAAACGGGAGCGTTTTGCCAACCAGCAGCTGCGCAAGCTGTCCCTCATGCCCATGACACCGGTCAATCTCACTCCGGAACAGGAAGGCGCGGCGCGGAAGCTGGAGAGAATCTTGTCGCGCCGGCTGGGAAACCGCTCCGACCTGGTGCTCCTGGAACGGCGCCACCTGCTGGTGCTGCTGAGTGAACCGGGCACCGAGAACAGCAACCTGACCAGCCGCCTTTTCGCCGGCGCGCTGCTGCTCAAACCGGCGGTCCATCAGGATGACCCGAACGGCCTGCGTCTGCGCCTGCAATACTTCACGCCAGATGGCCAGACCGCCTTGCATGAGGCGTCCACCCGGTTTCCCCATGACGGCGACCCTGAACAGCACATGCAGGAATTCCTGGAACGGCAGCCGCCGCCGGAAATCACGCCGGAAGACAAGCCCGGTGAAGCGCGCGCCTTCATCCTGGAAGCCTGGTTTGCCCTGTCCCACGCGCTGCCACAGGACGCGTTAAGTTCAGCGGCAAGCGCCGCTGCCCTGGACCCGGCCTACGAAAAGCAGCTCTGCCGGATTCTGGCCCAAGTCGCCAAAGAATATTACTGGAAAAACGCCGGCAAGGCACCGTTGGCAAACATCCATGCCGGCGCCATCAGCCACCTGCAGCGGGCGGCCCGCCTGGCGGCCAAAAACCGTTTTTTCCCGGACGAACTGGGTGCGGCCTTGCAACGGTATGGCCCGATTGTCAATGGCGCCATCTTCCGCCTGCTGCCTCCGGAAACCCAACAGCAGTGGCGCGATACGGTCGAGTTGATTCTGACGACCCGCCGGAATACGCTCGCCGGCCATCTGCGCCTGGCCGACCTCCCGGGAAACGCCTGGACTGACCGTTTCTTCTCGCTCCAGGCCCGTGCCCTGTACGTCCATACCATGACGATGCTCTGCCATGAACTTTGGGACTATTCCTACTGGAGCCGATTCGTCGAGCCGGAGTTGGATAGCTATGTCCGGGAAAGCAACGAGCTCTTGCCGGAAATGGTGAAATTCCAGTCGCTGCCAGCGGCGGAGAAGGAATTGCACTGCCGCCAGACCTGGGCGCAGGAGCGGTTCCGGGCCATGTGCGCCGGTGTGGTCCCCAGCCTGGATCACAGCCATTGGGAACTGGTGCCGTTCACCATCATCAGGAATAAAACGCTCCACCCGACTGCGGCCAATCTCGCCATCCATCGCCGGGCACTGGAAAAACTGACCGGCTCCCGCACCCTCAACCTGACTTTGCAGGCCCATGCCGGCCTGGCACGGCTCGGCATGGCCACAGCTCCGCCAAATCGGGGATTCAATGACATCGAAGAACTCACCGCCGAGGAAAAAAACGTCCTGCAGGATTTTTTCGACCTGGCTGCCAAGCTGCTGGAAACCGCCGCCAGCGTCGGCCCGCCAAAGTTGACGTCCCTGTCCCATGGGTTAAGACTGGACCATCCGGACTGCCTGAACCAACGCCTTCGCCTGCAGGAGCTGGCCATCCGCCACCATGCCTGCTACACCCCCTGGGACCAGGAGCTGATCGCTCACGACCAAGCCTGGCCGCGGGAAACCGCCGTGAAAGTCCATCAACAGTTGTTCGCCTACCTGGACCAGTATGAACACGACCCGCGGACCGCCAGCCACAGCGATGCGCAACGCCTGCGCGTCAGAGACCTCTACCACCTGATGACGGCAGGGCTCGAACATCGCTTCGGGATTCCGCCCAGTCGAACCTTGCCCAGCCAGGCGATAGACCCGTTTGCCAGGGTCTACCGGCTGGAACTGCCGGACGGCTTCGGATTGTCCCAATCCCCCTGCCTGCTGGGGTTTGACGGCCGCAGCCTTTTCCTCGACAGCGTTGTCCAGGATGAGATCATCCAGCTGCAAATCGACCCGGCCGCCGACATGGCCGTCGTCAGCCAACGGCGCCTGCCGCATAACGCGCCGAGAGACAGCCTGGGACCCGGCGTGGGCCCTGGCCTCATCCTCACGGACCACTTCGTGTCCCGGCACGGCAGCTGCATCTTCCTGTATGACAAAAACAAGCCATCCTGCCAGCCGCTGGATTTCAGCCGCTTCAGCCGGCAACGTTGCCGGGCGATGGCCGGACACGGCGACCGGCTCTTCCTCGCCTTCGGCTGGGACGATGACGCACCGACCACTGTCCTGGAATACCATGTGCGCCGTGGCACGACAAAAGTGATCGCCTCCTCCATGGACCGCTCTGTACCCTGGCCTTTGCAAGGCGCACCGCGCCCGATACCCATCCCGCACCTGCATTGCGACGGACCGGGCCGCCGCCTGATCATGCTGCCGACTCCGATGCCGTCAGCCGGCGGGGAGCCCCGTGTGGGCTGGCTCCAATTCCTCGCCTTCCACTGGGAGACCGGACAATGGGAAAACGCCTCCAGGCCACTGCCGCTGTCCGTCGGCTACCAGCGGGTCTTCCTGGACCAGACCGGACTCTGGCTGCTGCATGACCACGGCTTCGGCAACATCAATGGCCAGGGCGACTGGCAGACCATTTTCCGCAAACGAAACGGACGGCTCGTCCCCGGGCCGGCCCCAGAGCCCGGGCCGGCACCCGGCTATGACAGCATCGACGACTCGCACTGCCTCGTGCCCGCCCCCGAACACCGCGACCTCAGCCCGCGGGACTTGAATTTCAAGCTCTATGCCGACGGACTGCTGTTTTCCCAAAACGTGATCATGCTCGTGGAGGAACAGAAGTTCATCCGCCTGGCCAAGCCCTTTGCCGCCCTGGGCTGCCTGGAGGGCCGCTACGTGGTCGGGCATTATACCGGCCCAGGCGAGAGCCGCGGGCTGGTGGTCGGCGTCCTCCAGGAACGGCACCTCCTCGCCCGGTGACTGCCGGGGCAGCGGAACGCCATTCGCCTCGCCCCGTCCCCCGGCACGTCGACGGCCAGCCTCGTCCCTCAGTGCTCCAGCACGCTGGGGTCGTAGTCAGCCGGCGCCTCGTAGCCCAGCAGATTCATGCAGGTCGCCGCAATCGAACTGATGCCAAGGCCTTCACGCAGCCGCGGACGGTAGTCGCCCTGGCTCTCCGGGTCATAGACGATGCAAGGCACCGGATTCAGCGAATGCGCCGTCTTGACCTTCCTGACGCCATTCTCGACGACGACGCTGCCGTCCTTCTTGTGCTCGTACATGTCATCGGCATTGCCGTGGTCAGCCGTGACCACCAGCACACCGCCGGCCTTCTCCACCGCCCGGCAGATGCGTCCCAGGCAGAGGTCAACGCATTCAACCCCGATCTGGGCCGCCTGGTAGACGCCGGTGTGCCCGACCATGTCGCCATTCGGAAAGTTGCAGCGGACAAAGTCGTACTTGCCGCTCAGGATGCCCTCGACGATGACGTCGGTGATCTCAGCGCCCTTCATCCAGGGACGCTGTTCAAACGGCACGACGTCCGAAGGGACCTCGACATATTCCTCCAGGGCGTCGTTCAATTTGCCGGAACGGTTGCCGTTGTAAAAATAGGTCACATGGCCGTACTTCTGCGTTTCCGAGCAGGCCAGCGTCCGCACCCCCAGGGCACAGAGATACTCGCCGCTGGTGCGGTCGATGGCCGGCGGGCTGGTGAGATAGCGTTTCGGCACATGCAGGTCGCCGTCATATTCCATCATGCCGGCGTAGACCACCCGCGGCCGCCGCACCCGGTCGAACGCCGTAAACTCGTCTTCTTCGAAAGCCGCCGTAATCTCCAAGGCGCGGTCGCCCCGGAAATTGAAGAAGACGACGCTGTCGCCGTCCGCCATCGTCCCGACGGGCTGGCCGTCTTCAGCGATGACGAAGGCACCCAGGTCCTGGTCAATGGCCTTGGTCTCCTGGCGCAGGGTGACGATCGCCTCGCGCGCGCTGGCAAACTGTCGGCCTTCGCCCAGGACATGCGTTTTCCAGCCGCGCTCCACCATGCTCCAGTTCGCGCCATAGCGGTCCATGGTGATGTTCATGCGGCCGCCACCGGACGCAATGCGTGCATCGCAGCCGCCGGCCCGGACACCCGCCAGGAATTCCTCAAACGGGTCAACGTATTCAAGCGCCGAGGTCTCGCCGACGTCGCGGCCATCCAGCAGAACATGCACCCGAACCTTCCTGACACCATCCCGGGCCGCCTGTTCGATCATGGCCCGCAGATGATCAATGTGCGAATGCACGTTGCCATCGGAAAACAAACCCAGGAAATGCAGCGTGCTGTTTTGGACTGCGGCATTGCCGGACACATCCTTCCAGGCCTGCCCGGCGAACATCTGTCCACTCTCAATCGACGCGCTCACCAGCTTGGCGCCCTGGTCGAAGACGCGGCCGGAGCCGATCGCGTTGTGGCCGACCTCCGAATTGCCCATGTCCGCATCGCTCGGCAGCCCCACCGCCTGGCCGTGTGCCTTCAGGCGCGTGTTCGGGCACGTCGCCATCAGCCAATCCAAGGTGGGCTTGAACGCCGTGGCGACGGCGTCACCCTCGGCGTACTTGCCAAAACCAACCCCGTCCATAATCACCAGCACAACCGGACCGCGGCGGCCCTTGAACCACGATGCCTTCGACAGTTTCTCCGTCATCCATATCTCCTTGCAAACACTGCGCTCCGCTTCCGGAACTGGGTGAAAAACCATAGCCATGCTCAGCGGCAAAAATCAAAATTTAATCCATCAACCCTGAATACTCAAGGTACTTCCCGCTTTTGAGCAAGAAAAACCAGTCCCATAGAATCAGAAGCCGGCTTTTCTCTTGTTGCGCCCGTCCGGTTTGCAAAAAATCCGGGACGGCCAAGACACTGGGGACCGGTTGGCCGGATTGGACCGGTTGGCGCGGCGCTGGGGCGAGGACT
>CAYOUR010000247.1:0-5284 GCA_964407145.1 uncultured Lentisphaeraceae bacterium
CCAACCTTGGCATTATCTTCCTGATGTTCACGTTGGGCATGGAGCTCAATATCCGTCAGCTGCGGCGGATGGGTGCGACGACCTTTCCGACCGCCGCCTGGGATTTGCTGCTGATGCTTCTGGCCGGCTATTCGCTGGGGCGCTATGTGTTCGAGTGGAACATGCTGCCGAGCCTGTTCCTGGGGGCGGTCATCTGCGATTCCTCCACCACTCTGCTGGCCAAGAGCCTGGAGGAAATGGGCTGCGCCAAGGCCAGGTTCGCCACGGTCATTTTCGGCATAACGATCACCGAGGACATTTTGACGATCGGCTTGATGGCGGTCCTGACGGGCTTGGCGCTCACCGGGCAGTTTCAGGCCGCGGAGCTGGTCCGGCAACTGCTGTACCTGGGGCTGTTCCTGGTTGGCGTTCTGGTGTTCGGTCTGCTGCTGCTGCCGAAATTCCTGAATCGGCTGCGTCGGCTCCAGGATGACGAGACGCTTCTGGTGATCGTACTGGGCATTTGCTTCGGCATCGCGTTTGTCGCCGAGAAGATGAGCTTCAGCCTGGCGTTGGGCGCCTTCCTGGTTGGCGCCGTGGTGGCGGAATCGTCCGTGCTCAAGCGTGTGCACGAGCACACCGGGGCCTTGCGCAGCATGTTCAGCGCGGTGTTTTTTGTGACCATCGGCCTGATGGTTGACCCGGTTCAGATGTGGCAGCACAAATGGTCGATCCTGCTGGTGATTGCGGTTGTCCTGGTCGGCAAGACGATCAACTGCCTGGTCGGCGCTTTTGTTACGGGGCAGCCCTTCCGGGACGCCGTCCAGATCGGCGTCGGCCTGGCTCAGATCGGCGACTTTGCCTATTTGGTCGCGCTGATGGGGATGACCTTGTCGGGTCAGGCCGCCCCGTATCCGGAGATGTACCAGATTGCCGTCGGGGTATCCGTGGTGACGACGTTGATCAATCCGTTTCTGTTGCGTCGTTCCGTGTCATTCGGGGCCTGGCTGGAGCGGGTCATGCCGGCCCGTGTGCAACGCGCCCTGGTGAGTTACACGCACTGGTCGGGTCGGTCCTTGCAGCAGGTTGCCGCCGATCCCAATCGCGGCGTGATGCGGCGGCATCTTCTGCTTTACATCCTGGACTTCGCCCTGGTGATCGCCGTTTTTCTGACGGCGCATTATCTGGATGGCAAACAGCAGCTGTGGCAGGGATTTCCCGGATTCATCAGCCGGCATCGTTCGTTGCTGCTTTGGGCGTGCAGCTGCGCCATGGCCTTTCCGATTCTGGTCAGCAGTTTTCTGCATGCCCGTCGGCTGGGTCGTGACTTTGCCGAGGCGACTGTATCCCGGGTCCTGGGCAATCGTTGGGCCGTGCCGCTGCGTCGGATGACGGGCCTGGCGGTCACCTTGCTCGCGATGGGGCTGATGGCCACGGCGTTCTGGTTTTTAAGCAATCTGCTGCTTTTGGACCGGGTGATTTTCGTGGTCACCCTGGTGGCTTACGTCGTGCTTGGCTGGAAGGGCTGGCATAAGGTCAAGGCGATGGCGCTTGACGGCCAGAAGACCTTGAACGACGTCTTGAATCGCGATGATCTGTCGGAGCCGGAGGTGGTCGCCGCGGAGGCCGCCCTGGCCGCTCCGGCCGGCGCCAAGGTGGTTTTGCCGGGCCATTCTGGCGCCTGTGGCCTGACGTTGGGTGAATTGCGCTTGCGCAACCGGACTGGGGCGGCGATTTTCCGGTTGCAACGGGCAGCTGGCGGCATGGTGGAAAGTCCCGGTTCGGCGGATGTTCTGCGCGCTGGCGACCAGGTCTTCCTGACTGGTTCGGCAAGCCAGCTGGCCGCCGCCAGAGAGCTGCTGGAGCAGGCAGACATCGAGGTCCGGCAGACTGGTTTTGCCGACATTCTGGAGTTGCATACGGAATCGCTGGTGCTGCCGGCAATGTCCCCGGCCTGTCATCGTCGACTGGGGGATCTGCAGTTGCGCAATCACACCGGCGTCTCGGTGGTCAGGATTGAGCGCCAGGACCGGCTGCTTTCCGCCCATCCCGGTCCGGACGATGTGATTTGCCCCGATGATGTGATTTTCATGTTGGGCACGGACGCGCAGCTGGCCGCGGCCCGTGATTTTCTGCGGGGAATACCGGATGACCGGGACGACCGGGCCTTGATCTGAGTTCGGGGCGCAGTGTTTCTTCGGAGGCGTGTTGCGTCTGCGCCAGGTCGTGCGTGTCCGGCGGCATCCTGTGGTTTTGGCACGAGGCAGGCCGGCTGTATCGGCCGGTTATCCGGAAATGGCTGTCTGGCCGGCTGGCGAAAAGCTGGCGCCCCGGGCGCCAGAAGGACTATGGGCCGGTGGCATGGGAGGGTGCGAGCATGATTTACCTGGATTATGCCGGCAGTGGCTGGCCCCGGCCGTGGCTGGGGGAGCGCTATGCCCAGTATGTCACCGCCTATGGCGTCAATCCGCATGGCGGCAGCTGTTATGCGGAGGAGTGCCGGCGGGCCGTGCTTGGTGCGGAACGGCGTGTGCTGGCCTGTCTGGGACTGGGTGAAGGCGAGGCCAGGATCATCTGGACAAGCGGCTGCACCGAGGCTCTGAACCTGGCGATTCACGGTTATCTGGCCGTGCATGACGGCGGTCTGATGGTCGATGGCGGCGCCCATCCGGCCATGCTGGAGGCTTGTCAGGCCTGGTCTGGCCGTGACCGCCGGCTGGTGGCGGTGTCGCCCCTGGACGCCGCTGGACAGATGGTGCCGGGCGATGGCGTCCAGGCGCAGGCGTTGCTGGCGGTCTGTCATGTCAACAATGAAACCGGCGCAGGGCAGGACCTGCTCCGGCTGCGGGATGTGGCTGGCCGCGGCCCGGCCCGGCCGCGGCTGCTGGTTGACGCGGCTCAGAGTCTGGGGCGGCGTGACCTTCCCTGGCGCGAGGCAATGATCGACTTGCTGGCCCTGTCGGGGCGCAAGCTGGGCGGGCCGGCCGCGGTTGGCGCCCTGGTCTATCGGCCGGACATTCGGCTGCGGCCGATGATCTTGGGCGGCGGCCAGCAGGGCGGGTTGCGCTCCGGCACCTTGGACACAGTTGGGATTCTGCTGTTTGCGGACGCGGTCGAAGCGGCCTGCCGGGAACGAGTCGCGTCGGCCAGGCGGGCGGGGGAGCTATCCGGGCGGTTATGGGCCGGGCTGGCGTCTGGCGGCTTTCCGCCTTGGGTGCGGCTGTCGCCGGTGGACGGCGACCGGCATATTGCGTCCTGGTCCTTTCCCGGCTATGAGGGCGCCGTGGTGATGCGGCTTTTGGCGGAACGGCATGGCATACTGATTGCCACAGGCAGCGCCTGTTCGGCTGAAAGCGGCAAGACCAGCCATGTTCTGGCGGCCATGGGGCATGACCAGGTCACTGCCCGCGGGGCCTTGCGGGCCAGTTTCGGCTGGCAGAGCGCCCTGGCGGATGTGGACGCGCTCCTCCAGGCGCTGGTCGCCGTACTCGCGGCGTACTGATTTACCCCGGCTGGGTGTCGCAGGATGTCGCCTGGCCGCGTGACTTCGTCTGGTTTGAACCACCGATGGCCACGGACGGGCATTGATAGAGAAATTCGAGCCGAAGTCCGCCGGTCAGTTTTCGCCCCACAGTTCGATTTCCGCCAGATAGAGGTCCTGGTTCCGGGCGGCGAAGCGGAGGGCGCAGGCGGTGGTCTTGACGGGCGCGGGGCATTTCAGGATGATTTCGCGGACGTCAAGTTCGCCGATTGGCGTGTTGGCGGTTTCGTGGCGGTCCAGGGTGGTCCAGGCGCCGTTCTGGTCCAGGGCCGCCAGTTCCAGGTCGGGAATGCCGCCATGGGCCCATAGTTTCAGGTGTGAGACCGTCACTTCGTTGGCAAAGGTCAAGGTCACGCTTATGGGCTCCTGGTTGCGCCAGGCGACGGCGTACGGCTCCAGGCCGGCGTATGGCTGTTTTTGTGAGGCGGCGACCGGCTTTTGCTGCAGGGAAGTGCCGCGGTTGAACAAGTTGTCGCCGGCGTCCGGGATCAGGTCCGGGGCGGTGGAGTATTCGGTTTTGAAGGGCAGGCGCAGGTTCGGGCCTTCCTGGATGGCGTCATATTCCCAGGCATAGGCGTTGCCGGTCAGGCAGACCAGATCGGCCGGCCAGGGCGCCGGTGCGGGCTCCGGCGCCATGGGGAACCGGAAGCGCCAGAGGTCGTGGTCGACGGCGCAGCCCAGGTCCTGCTGCAGGGTCCGGAAGAAGCTCCACCAGGTCGCGTTGCCGTACAAGTCCTGGGTGAAGGGATTGACCGTGAAGGTGAGGACGCGGCCCTCGCCCAGGCGGTTGAGAACAATGGCGGGTCCGCCGTCAGGGTAGACGGCCAGCGCCTTGGCGCGGGGGCCGGTGATGGCGGCGGTGGGGATGTCCTTGAGAAACGATGGAGTGGCGGTGTTCAGGCCGGACAGGCCTGGGAAGCCCGGGTCGGCGACGATGGCGAAGGCGCCGGGATTCGGCCGGGTGGCTTCGAGGCGCAAGCCGGTCAGTTCCTGGCAGAAGTCCCGGCGTTCGGCGCCATCGAGGTTGAAGCGGAACGCGTCCGGCGATTCCAGCACCAGGGTGCCGCCCTGGCGGACGTAGGCCAGGAGGGTGTCGACGACGGCCTGGTCCTGGTAGCGTGCATCTGGCACGTAGATGACCTTGTAGGCGTTCAGGGTCCGCGCGTCCGGCAGGGTCTGGTCGCTGAGGAATCGGAACCAGGAGCGCGCTCGCGGCCCCAGCACGGTGAACAGGGATTCGTATTCGGTGCCGCTGCCGCCTTCGCGCCAGGTGAAGCGGCCAAACCGGGTGAAGTTGGAGAACAGGACGGCCGTATCGGGCTCGGGGAAGCGCAGCCGCCGCATGGTGCTCACGTGTCGGATGCAGTTTTTGATTTCATGGAACCGCCTGGGGGCGCCGTAGATGTCGGTCATGGTTTTGCCGAACCAGTCGCACAGCCACAGTTTCAGGGCCGCGGCCCCGACCCGGAAGGCGCTGGAGAGCACTTCGTTGACCTCGTGTTCATTGAGGCTGAGGAAGTAATGCTCGATATGCGGTCCGGGCATGACCGGTATGCCGGAGACGTCACCCATCAGCTTGGTGCCGAAGGCGACGTCCTGGCGGAAATAGCCGCCGCCATACAGCAGCTGCTGGGTGACGTAGTCGTAGACTCCGGGGGTGTTTTCGTAGGTCATGGGGAAGATGCCATTGACTTCGATGTCGGAGGCGATGACCATGTCGGGGTAGAGTCCGCGGATGACTTCGGCGCAGCGTCGCATGCAGTC
>CAYOUR010000248.1:0-5251 GCA_964407145.1 uncultured Lentisphaeraceae bacterium
GGTGGCGCCAATCGTCTTCACCAGCGGCAGTTGCCTTCGGCGGTTGCCGCCTTATAGTGACAAGACCATACCCGGCCTTGTCACCTTTCCGTTCCCTTTTCTTCCTTTCGATGCACAGCGCCTCAGGAATCACCATGCCTGCCACCACCCTGTCCGATCTGGAATCGCATTTGCGGCGCCTCGCCGCCGACGGCGTCTGCCTGGCCTATTCCGGCGGCGTCGACAGCATGCTGCTGCTCGCCGTCCTGGCCCGCCTGAAACGACAACGCGACTTCCCCCTGACCGCCCTGCTCTTCCATTCCTGCTTCCATACCGAGGAGGAATTAGCGTCAGCCCGAACCGATGCCCGTACCCTGGGCGTCGAGCCCATTGTCCTTGCCGCCCAGCCGCTCGCCATTCCCGGCCTGGACCAGAATCCCGAAAACCGATGCTACCTGTGCAAAAAGCAGATTTTCACCGAGGCGCGGCAAGTTGCGACCGCGG
This sequence comes from uncultured Lentisphaeraceae bacterium, assembly GCA_964407145.1. GTDB lineage: Bacteria > Verrucomicrobiota > Lentisphaeria > Oligosphaerales > Oligosphaeraceae > JAAZKI01. The sequence goes on from CAYOUR010000248.1 coordinate 484, forward strand.
CCGGGCTGAAGCACCTTCTCGACGGCACCAATGCCGACGACACGCGTGTCTACCGTCCTGGCCGGCAGGCGTTGGCGGAACTGGGCGTCCTCTCGCCGTTGGCGGAGCTGGGCATCACCAAGGTCATCATTCGGCAATGGGCCAGGGAGCTGGGCCTGCCGGCCGCGGACTATCCGGCTAACGCCTGCCTGGCCACGCGCTTCCCCTATGGCACGACCCTGACCACAGCCAAACTGGCCAGTGTCCGGGACGGCGAGACCTTTCTGCGCTCCCTGGGCTTGAAAAACTTGCGTTTGCGCGCACATGACGACATCGCCCGAATCGAAGTGCCGGCCGAAGACTTCGCTTTGATTCTTCCGCACCGCGAGGCCATTGTCACCCAGCTGACCAGCCTTGGTTTCCGCTATGTGACCCTCGACCTGGCGGGCTTCCGCTCCGGCAGCATGGACCGCTGAAACGCCGAAGCCAGCAACAACAACACCCAGCACGCCGGCCGTTGGCAGCCGGCCACGCCAAGGGCGCGTGACCGCTGCCCACCCCGCCAGCTACTGCAGCAGGAGCCAACGGGAGCTCTGGGCCGGGAGGCTGATTTCCACCTGCTCGGCATCCTCCGCCACGACTTTTCCAGAGGCCACGTCAAAGACCCGGGCACGGCGCGGCAGCCGAAGCCGGTACGCGCCGCCGGCAAAGGCGTGCAGACTGAGAAAATGGCCGTTCATGTCCACCACCAGCCCCGGCCGGGTGAGCGCATAGGCGCCGGCGGTCCCGGCGATGTTGGCGAGCAATTCGGCGTCAAGGCCACCGACCTGGGCGCTGTAGACGCTGGTCCAGTCGGCAAAACGCTTCACGGCAACGGCGACTTTGCCGTCAGTGTGGTACTTGCCCAGAGCGACCGCCTCCGGGTCGTCGACCCAGAAACGCCGAACCGCCATTTTCCAGCGCGGGCTGCCGTCCAAAGTGAAGCGCTTTTCGAAGACGTCGGCCACGCCCATGTTCGGCGGCAAATTCCGACTGAGGACGTCGCCGGGGACCGGCACGGTCAGCTGCGTCGCCGGCGCGTCATCCAGGTGCACGGTCATGCCGGTCAGGGCGCTGACGCCCGCCGCCGACTGCCCGCCTTCCTGGAGAAAACCGGCCGCGTAATTCCAAACCAGGGTGCGACCGCCACCCTGCAGCTTGTCCCGGATAAAGGCACGCTCCGATTCGCGCAGATAAAAGGCGTTGAGAAAAATGTACACTTTATGCTTCTGGAACTCGGGGTTGGCCATCACGTCCGACAGGTAATAGCAGCTGAACGGCACTCCGGAAAGGCGCATGGCATAAAGCTGGTAGTCAATCAGATATGACGCCAGATTGCCTTTGCCGACCACCCAGGGCGCTTCCCAGTAGATGGTGGGCTGATGGAAAACCACGGCGACGTCCGGGACAAAGTCGTCGTTCCCGGCCTGCTGGAACACCCAGTCGGCGGCGGCCCGCGTCGTCTTGATCACTTCGGCGGCGGCCGGATGGCGATACGCGTTGCCGCCAATGTCGTAGAACCAGTATCCGTGATAGCGGGAAACCATGCGGCCGGCTTCCTTCATGACCAGAGTCTGGAAATGGTCCGCACTTCCCGGCGTGCCGATCCGCATGGTCATCAGTTCGTTGTAGACGCCGCGCATCCAATTGCGCGTGTCCAGTTCCGAGATGGCCAGCTTCCCGTGCCGCGAATACGACTCGGCGACCATGTTGAAGCCGCCCGAGCTGCCCGGCAGGCGGTATTCATACGACGGCTGTGCGACAAACGCGTCCAAGTGCTTGGATGCGAAAAAGTAATCGAAGTTCTTGCGCCAGCCGCCGCCCATGCTCCAGGTCATGGCCAGCTTGTCGGAGCCGAAAATCTCCTTGAACAGCCGGGCGAAGCGTTCGGGGTTTTTCCAGATCTGCCGGTCTTCGAATTCCTTGAAGTCGGCGTAGGCCTGGTGTTCGGTCGGCGAATAGAACATCTCGTCCGAGGCATTTTCCGGGTTGTCCGGGAGGATTTCGGCGGCACCGATGGTGGCGCCGGGCTGGTTCCAGCTTTTGGCCAGGGCCGCGTCGCTGCCATAGCGTTCGCGCAGGAATTGCCGCCACTGCTCCAGGCTCGGTGCGCTGTAGTCACGATAGGAGATCATGAACTGGCCGTCATGGCCGCCGCAGATGAAGATTCCGGCGATGATGTGCGCGTACGGTTTCTGCTTCAGTTCCACAAGAAAGTCGCGGACCGTCTGTTCCGCGTCCAGGAAGGCTTGTTCGGAATACTGCGACGGCCACCACACGTAGGGATTGTCAGGGTTGCCACCCGCCGGCAGTTCGTCGGCGAAACCGCCCAGATGCCCGAGCGTCCCCCAGGCCCGGCGGCCATTCCGGTCCAACCAGGCCTGATCTGGATGCCGGTCGATGTAGTCATCCGGCCAGGCGATGTTCAGGCCCAGAATCAGGTGCGCCTGCGGAGCGCTGCGCACCGCGTTCTCCAAGGCCGAGAAAAAAGCCTCGAAGCCGGCTTTGCCGCCGGCCTGGGCGGGATTTTCAAAGGGCGGGTAGTTGCCGCCGGAGCGCAAGTCGAGTCGAACCACCGGAAACTGCACGCCGGCGTCTCCGGTCATGAGGCTGTAGTCGCCGAGGGCGCCCCGAACCGCCAGATACAGCACCGGCGCTTCGCGCTTCCCGTTGACGACAAGCGCGGTTTGACCTTCGATCGGTCGGACTTCGACTGACACCGGCGGGCGTTGCGCCACCACGGCCAGAGCCTCGTCCAGGCTGAGGCGCGGCTGCGGATACGTCGCTCCGGAGGCGGCGGCTTTCCAGGGCGAAGCCGGAAATTCGACGTCATCAAGCCAGACAGTGACGGGATTGCCGTACAAGACCAGAGTCGGCCGCAAGGGCTGCACGGCATCGCGCTGGCGAAGCAGTATCAGGCGCCGGTCCCAGAACTGCTCCGGGGTGTTGCGCAACAGGCTCTGGCTTTGCCAGCCGGCGCCGCCGTTCAGGCTGGTATCGTCCCAGAGCAGAGCGCCGCCGGCGGTTTCCAGGCGTGGCAGGAGAAGCGTGTTGTAGCTGGCGTCGAAACACTGGAAAAAAGCGCGGAACGTCCAATGCTCCTGGCCGCTCGGGACCGGCACCGGCATCCGGCTCCGGAGCCGGATGTGGCCGAGGCCGTTAGTCTTGACCAGGCGCAGGGATTGCAGTCCGGTGCGGGCGCGGGTACGGTCGATCTCCCAGTAGCCGGTCGCCCCGTCCAGGAAATCGATGTCCCAGCCGACCAGGCGCTGGCTGCTTGAGCCCTCGAAACTGCTGTCGGGCAGAAGCGTCTCGCCGGTCAGCATGACGGGCGGGTTGGCCCAGTCAACGGCTTCGGCCAAGGCGGCCGGCACGCCCTGCGGCATGCCGCGCACGGCCGTGGCCATGGTCAGGCGGTTGCTGCGGTCCGTTCCCAGGAGGATGTCCGTGATCTCAGGATAGGCTTTCTCGCCCAGTTTGGTCAGGGCGACGGCCGCCTGCACCCGCACGGCTTCGAACGGATGCGCCATGCCGGCGACCAGCACCGGCAGCGCCGACAGCGCCGCTTCGCCGAGAACGCCGAGGCGGTAGCACGCGCGATTGCAGACATCCCGGTCGCCGCTCCCGGCGGCATACGACAGCAAGGCGACATCACCTGACTGCAGCACGGCATTCTGACGATCAACCGAACTCAAGGCGGCGAAGGCGGCGAATTCCGGCGGCGGCGGCGCTTCCACTGGCGGTGGCGCCACGGTCGCCGAACCCGCGATGGCAGCGCCGGTCACCGGCAAGACTGAGGCAGGGGCCTTTCCCGGCTTGGCGACCGGCGCCAGGCTGGCGCCCCCAATGGTGAACTCGCCTTCCAGGACGAAATACGGTGCGACGGCGGCCGTCTCCGGCGGGAACACGGCGCTGGTGAAAGCCGGGCTTTCCAGCGTAATTCCCGGCTGCACGACCGCGGTTCCGATGGTCACGCTGGCAAGGAAGGCCTGTCGGGCGTCATAACAGTAAAAGCAAAAGGTGACTTGGCCCTGTCCCTCCCCGGAAACGGCCAGGCGGCACTCGCCGTCGGCCACGAATTTTTCCCTGCCCAAGCGGTAATTCCGGGCGGCCAGGATGACCTGCCTGGCCTTGACCTGAAGTTTCCGGCCGTCAAACGCGGCGGTGGCCTCCTGGTCGCGGTCCTTGGTCGCCAACGACCAGTAGCGCGGAAAGTCGATCCCGGAAAAGGCAATCTTGTTCTGGGCAAAGATCGCCTGCATCTCCGAGGCCGGCACGACCGCGGTGAAATTGGGATTATGGAGCATTTGCTGAGCCGAGGTCAGCCCGGCAAGACCAAGCAGCACGGCGGCGGCAGTCGAGGCGACGTTCATATTGGATTCCTACAAATGATGCAACGTTGGTTAATGTGCAAAATGCGGCGATGGATGCTTCCGGTCACTGCCTTTGGAAGCCTGCGTTTCCAAGTAGCGCCCTTATATGTTATTTGCATTCCCGCAATTTCCCCCGCCGCGAGAATGGGACTGCAACTCGTCGGAGCTGCGGGGTTGACAGTGTTTTCAAAGTAAGATACAGCTACCCTTTATCAAGTACCTTCCCCATAACCACATGTTGAACATTAGCACGATGTATGTGAAAACATAGGATGTTTCTGTCGCCCCTTCGGGGCTACCTTTCATTAAATTCTGCTTTACCCAGGGCTGCGCGGCCCTCCAGGCCGCTTGCCCTGGGCTGTGTTCTGACGGCCCCT
>CAYOUR010000249.1:0-5246 GCA_964407145.1 uncultured Lentisphaeraceae bacterium
CCGGGTATCGTGCCAGGACGACGACACCATATCATGGCGCAAAGTTCAATGGGTGACCGGCTATAAAATCACGATGATTCTGCAAAAGGCTGTTTGAAAGCGGTGTTTTTGAGGTTATTTTTCCTGCAGGCTACAGAAATCAAGCCCACCCAGCCAGAGGGGGACCTCCGCCGGATTGGTGTCGCGTGCGTGAGGATTCGCGGACCGCAGGTGGCTCCAAGGAGCCGATTGGCGTTGCGGGCCTTGGTTGCAGGATTCATGTAGAATTGCCCTGTATTTGGTGGTGGCGGCGGCTTTCGGGCAGCCTCGATGGTGAATTCAGGGCTTTTGGGTGGCCACGGCGGCTGGCCGCCGGGTCAAGGTCTTCTCCAGAGGAAATCAGGCCGCCAGGTCAAATGGCGGCGTCAAGGGTAAGTCAGGGGGGGGAATGGCGGAGGTTTTTTTCAGTTGGGATGACGTCAAGGCCGCCGTTGGTGGCACATGGCTGTTGCCGGTGTCCGGCGCGGGCGTCAGTTGCATCCTGGATGACAGCCGTGCGGTGCGTCCCGGCGCTTTGTTTGTGGCGATTGTCGGCGAGTTGGCGGACGGCCACAGCTACATGACCGCGGCGGCCCAGTCGGGCGCGGCGGCAGTATGCGTGCAGCGTCCTCCGACGGCTGATGAGCTGGCGGTATTGCGCGGTTGTGGCTGCGGGTGTGTCCAGGTGTCTGACAGCCTGGCGGCTTTTCAAGCCTTGGCGCTGGCGCATCGCCGTCGTTTTCCAGCGCTGTTCCTGCTGGGTGTCACGGGCAGCTGCGGCAAGACGAGCACGAAGGAAATCTGCGCGTCCGTTCTGGAAAAGCGTTGGCCTGGCCAGGTGTTGAAGACGCTGGGCAACACGAACAATCATTTCGGCGTGCCGCGCAATTTGTTGCGCCTGACGGCTTCAACGCAGGCGGCCGTCATCGAAATGGGCAGCAACCATCCTGGTGAAATTGCGCGTCTGGCGGCCTTGGCGGAGCCGGTCTGCGGGTTGATCTGCCATATCGGCGCGGCCCATCTGGAGGCGTTTGGGGATTTGCGTGGTGTGGCCGAGGAAAAGGGCGATTTGCTGTCCGGGCTGACGGCGGCCGGCACGGCCGTCATTCCCGCCGGTGCGGAGGGCGTGGAGGTCCTGCGCCGACATGCCGGCCGCCGCCGGGTGCTGACCTTCGGTACGGAAGCGGACGCCGACCTGCGCTGCGAGTATCTCGGTCAGTCCGGTGACGGCTACGGCCTGGTCCTGACGCGGCGCGAAGGCGGCGCCAGCGTGCAGGTCATCTGGCCGCTGGGCGGTGAACACCAGGCGAGGAACGCGGCCGCCGCGGTGCTGGTCGGCCTGGTGGCCGGACTGGATCTGGCCTCGGCAGCCGCCGGTCTGCGGCATTGTGAGCTGCCTGGCGCACGGATGGCGCGTCGTGACGTCGGTGGTGTGCATTGGGTCAATGACGCCTACAACGCCAATCCCGACAGTTTGGCGGCCAGTCTGGCCTGGTTTGCGGAGATCAGCCGCGGCGCCAAGGCCCGGGTTCTGGTATTGGGAGACATGCTGGAGCTCGGGGCGGCGAGTGAACGCGCCCACCGTGAGGCGTTGCGCCTGGCCCGGCGGATGTTCCCCCAGGACCGCATCGTCACCATCGGGTCGAGGCTGGCCGCGGCGGCGGCCGGAATGGGTTTGACCAGCTATCCGGACAGTGCCGCCGCCGCTGGCCTGTCAACGGAAATGACGCCAGGCACCTGGGTTTTTCTCAAGGGTTCCAACAGCCTTGGACTCTCCCGGCTGATGCCCGCTTGAAGCCGCGGCGCCATCAGTAGGCCTGCTTTGGTCCGGGCGTACGGCCGTTGGCGCTTCGTCTGGCTGATGTTATCCGTCCAATGGGATATTCGTCCCATTGTCCTATTTGCCGTCCCATACGTCCTATACGTCCTATACGTCCTATTTCACCGTCCTATAGGTCCCATGTTTCCAGCCAGGGCTACGCATAAGTGCCTATCCCTCCTGCGGCAGCCTGAAGGCTGGACACCCTGCGGCAGCCTGAAGGCTGGACACCCTGCGGCAGCCTGAAGGCTGGAAACGAGACGTTTCCGGTTGGCAACTGCAAGTGCTCATCCCAAAACGTCGCACATTGACTTTTTTCACGCGCGCAGGGCTTTTTTGCCTTTGGTGAAGACGGTGACCCATGCATGCGGTCGCAGGCCAGTCCGGGCGCAGGCGAAATTGATGGCATTGTCGCCGGGCGCGAGGGTTGGGATTTCGCCCGCCGGCGCAACTTTGGCGGCCAGGACGCCTTTGCCGGTGAACACGCTGGCGGTTCTGCCGCCGTGGTATTCCAGGTATTGGCCGGTTTCCAGCTGGACCGGGAAGACGAGCGACTGGCCGGCAATGGTCAAGGTCGGGTTGACGATCGGCTGTTCGAGCAGCGGCAGGGCCTTGATGGGACTGAGCCGGCAGGAGACGGTTTTCCCGGCCGGGACGTCGTTGAACCAGAGGTCGAGACCGATGCAGCTGGCAAACACGGGTGAAGAACGGTAGATGCCGTAATGGCAGCGTTCGAAAGGCCAGGAATGCTGGTCAAAGCGGAGCGTTTCCGGGACGAGCAGCTCCACGTAGCGCCAGCCGGTGAAGTCGATTTTGACATAGTGCTGGGTATGCACCACGCCGTGGGAACGTGTTACCAGCACGATGTTGGCCAGTTCGCCCTGGCCGTCGCCCTTGAGCCAGAAGCCGATGCCCTGGTGGCGGCTCAAGTCGAGCGCCGGCGAGAAGGCCTTGCCCAGGCCGATCCAGGCGGCCGGGTGCAGGCGGTATTCCCGTTCGAAGTGGTCCAGCAGCGAGAACCGGTCGTCGTCGGCCGAGGTCGGCACCAGGGCGTCGGTGACGGCTCTGGCGGCGGACCACTGGCCGCAGCCGGTTCGGGCCGGGCCGTCAGGCGGCGCCGGGACGACGTTGGCGGTCATGCCGGGCGCCGCCGATGGGTACGTGTAGAGTTTGCCGCTGTTGAGGATGGTGATGGTGGGGCCGAAGTCGCCGAATTCGTCCGGCCGGCTGAAGTCCGCCAGGGTCACGGCGTTGGCGGAGTCATAGGCGTCAATGGCCGGCAGGGCCTGGATGCGGACGCCCAGGGGCTGCGCGTGGAATTTGTTCTGGAATTCCCAGGTGTCGGTCAGGCCGTCGAGGTCGTCAACCTGGTGCCGGACGGCCTGGATCGGCTGGAATTCCCAGGCGCCGTCGCGGGCTTGGCGCAGGCGGTATTCGTCCCCGGCGACGGCGAGCTTCTTTTTGACTTCCGGCGGGAAGTACTGGCTCTGGCGCAGTTCCTCGTACTTTTTGACGACCGGAGCCAGGTTTTTCAGCCAGTCGCCGTCGAGGAGTGTGTCGGGATTGATGCGTTGCAGGGTGTAGTTGGCGTCGGTCGCCAGGGCTTTGCTCCACATGTATTCCACGTCGTCCCAGTGGGTGGGGTCGTTGCTGCTGTCGATCCAGGGCAGCAGTCCGACCCAGCCCAGGTGCAGGGGCATGAAGAGTCGTCGGGCGGCGTCGTTGGAGAAGACATGCAGGTCGGTGAAGCGTTTGTGGGCCCGGGTGGCATGGTCCCAGGCCTGCATGCGTGAGCGGACATACCAGAGGTGATGATGGAAAGTCGCCATTTCCATCATGATGGGTCTCTGCAGGTGCTTGAACACTTCGAAGGTGAATTTGGCGCCGTAGTGCCAGCGGGTCTCCTCGGTGTCGATGACGTGGGCGCCGTCGAGGCCGTCGAGGTAGGCGAAATCGAAGCCGCAGGCGTTGACGGCGTTGGCGATGCGTTGCGCCACTTCCGCGAACAGGGTCGATTCGCCGTCCGGCACGAAGCAGCCCCAGCATTCCTTGAGGTGGTGTGCCTTGGCGCCTTTCGGGTGGGGTGCGGCCTTGGTGCCGAGGACGCCTCGGGTACAGGCCAGGACGGCATAGGGCCGGTCGGTTTTGACGGCCGTGTATTGGATCAGTTCGTCTTCGATCTGGAGGGTCATGCTGCGCCGGATGTAGTAGTTGACCAACGGCGGCAGGCCGGCGGTCGTTTCCTCCAGGAAAACATCACCGTCATCCGCGGAGATGTCCTGGCTGAGCGTATAGGATTTTTCCTTGGCCAGTCTCGGGTCCGGCACGGGCGTCACCCATGGGCAGCGCTTGGAGATGGAGAACGACATGGTGTGGATTCCGGCGAGGATGCCGGCGGCGTGCAGCTTGTCGGTGACGGCTTTGACGCTTTGGTAGCCATTGGGGTAGACCGCCGGGTTGGGCTGGTAGCTGCCGTAGTCGATGGCGCCGTTGAATTCAATGGCATTGAAGCCCATCTGGTGGCAGAAGTCAATCCATCGGTCGACATTCTGTTCGGAGGGGGAGCCGAAGACATTGGACTTTGGCGGCAGGTCGCTGTCGAGCGCCCAGGGGCCGCAGTGCGGGGAATGGGGCACGTCCGGGGCATTGCCGACCATGGTTTTCATGGCGGCGCGCATGGCCGGAAAGGGCGCGGTGACCAGTCCGGTCTGGGCGCCGTCCAAGCCGAATTTCCGGTAGGCGGCGGTCCAGAGGTGCTGCTGGGGGCCGGGCAGTTCCTCGACGTTGGCCTTCAGGCTGAGGGCGATCATGCCGGCGCCGAAGGGCTGTTCCGGGCAGGGCTGGAGGCTGGTCGGGATGTTGACAAAGGCGACTTCGTCGAAATCGCCGGTCACGGCCTGGACGGTGAAGACGAAGTAGTCATCGGCGATGTCGACCTTGGTGGTGACGGAGCCGGCCCCGCCGTCAAAAGTGACGTGGAGCAGCTTGCCGTCGAAGGCCGCGGCGCAGGCGTCGGTTTTCCAGCCGTTTTTGGCGGCATAGGCGCAAGGGGCCGGCGGGTTGGTCAGGGCGTAGTTGACCTGGTTCTTCCGGTCATAGAAGCCCAGGGTCTTGCCGTCGTCGCCGATGCGCCATTCGCAATTGCGGTTCAGGATGCGTACTGCCATGATGTTACCTTTCGGATGAAGAAGGCCCAGGCCGCCGCGGGCGGCTGGTCGTATGGGACGTATGGAACCAATGCTCTTCACTTATGCGTAACTAGGGCTGGGTACATGGGACCCACAGGACGGTGGAATAGGACGTATGGGGCCTATAGGACGTATGGGACGGTGGAATAGGACAATGAGACAAATATGGTTAATGTGCGAAATGTTGTGATGGAAAGAGAGACGTGACCCAGTGGTTGTCA
>CAYOUR010000250.1:0-5239 GCA_964407145.1 uncultured Lentisphaeraceae bacterium
TCATGGAAACGTTCCTGCTTGCCGTTTGACTGCGGGTAGTAAGGTGATGTGTTGCCATAAGTAAAGCCATGCATGGTTAGAAGCTGCCGATATTCCTTGCAACTGCCTTGCCTGACGACTCAAATCAGAATATAATATGCCGAATGACCACCAAGGTCGTTTCAACGGCAGAGCGGGCTGGCGGCTAGTTCTCGGATGGAATTTGTGCGCCGCTGCCGTCCGGTTGGGAGGCGCCGGCGGGTGGGGATTTGATGGAAGCGTCGGAGGTGGATTGGCAAAGTGCCGAATATCCGCAGACGTCGCCGCCGACAATCCGTCCCCGGCAAAATCACGTCATCATGCCGTTTTCATTCAAACTCAAGGAGCGCTTGGATGCACAGGGAAGTCATCGATGAATTGAATCACGAATGCACCAGTTGGATGGTGTTTCACGACCTGACTGTCAACAGCACCAACATTCTGCACAAGAACCGGGATTCCGAGGTCCGTGGCCTTGGCGTCCTGACCAATCGGACCCCGGGCAGCCGGAAATGGATCGGGCTGGGAATCCTCTCCGAACAGATGGCCGCCATGGGCCTGAATGACAAAGGATTGGCGGCCGTGGTCAACAGCGGTGAACCCTGCATCGACAACAACCCCAAAAGCGAATGGACCACCCCGAAGATCCTGATGCACATCCTGGATAACGTTGACCGGGCCGCGGACGCCTTGTCATGCCTGCGGGACATGCTGAAGAACGACAAGTACAGTCATGGTGACAGAGGCTCGATTTTCCTGTTTATGGACATCAACGAGGGCTACATTGTTGAATGCTCCGCTCATTTCTGCTCCCCGGCCAGATTCGACCATGGCTACTGCTACCGGGCCAACATCTGGCACAATCCTGACATGGCGCGCTACTCCGTCAACTCACCGACCGGCCATTTGAACAGCTGCATCCGGGAAATGCAGGTGTACTCCATGTTCAACCACGCGCTGGCGGTTCACGACGGCGCCATAACCTGCCCGGACCTCTGGGAGCTTTCCCGCAACACCAGCATGCCGAATTCGGAAAACAAAATGGGCGTCTGCAACGCGAGGACCAATTCCACCAGCACGCTTGAAATCGACCGGGAATATCCCGACACGCTGTCGACGATGTTTGCCACCATCGGGCCGCCGCGCCACACCATGTATCTTCCCATACCCATCTGTGTCACGGACATGCCCGATGCCATGTGCACGCTGCCGGTCTGGTCGGACGCCGCCTTCGCGCGTTTCGAAAAGCACGGCCTTGATTCCCCAGCCGAGCCTTGGGTGGAGCTGGAACGGACCATGCTGCTGGCCTATCGGCAGGCCCAGGCGGTGGCACGCACAAAAATGCGCCAAGGCCGGCGGAATGACGCGGTGACGATTCTCAATGCCGCTGCCAAAACAGCATGGGCGGCAATGGGATAAATGCCGCGTTCCACGCGTCCAATTCACCTGCCCCCGGAATAAACGGGCCGGGAGGCGCCCCCTTGGGCGAAAGGGCGTCAGGGGCGAGGCCGCCGGGCGCAGGCAAGACAGCGATGAATCTGGCGCCGTCCGGCCCGTGCCCGTACTCTGTCCATGCCCGACGGGGTGGTTTGAGCCCATCCGAAAAGTTGTTTACGCCGCGCTGGGCGCGGCATCAGGGGCCATGAAATATATATCAGCCAACCTCCGGTTTCATCGGAGTTCCCGGCCAGGCGTCATGCGCGTCTTCAGGGGCATAACGCCAACGCCAGGAGGTGATGATGATCGGCCGCAGCGCCTTTGTTTCTCCAGAGATGTCGCCGATGGCGCCATCTTTGGATGAAACTTTCGACGGCAGCTTTTCGCCCAGAGCCTGGCTAGGGGCGCGGTGGAATTTTACCTGATGTCCTTTTCGGCGCCGCAATGCGAGCAATTGGGGAGCATGGCATGCCTCCTCTGATGGCAGGCCGGGCATTCCTCGAACAGGATGCTGCCGCACGACGGGCAGGTGTAATTTTCATCGGGGGTATCGCCGCCGGGCGGAAGGAGTACCTTGCCGACTGTCCGCCGAGTCCAGAACAGGAAGCGCCGGGGGCCGATTTGGATGGGGTAATCACATACCGGGCAGAGGAACCGCTCATAGGCCTCCAGGCTGAAGGCTGAACTACCTACGGCCTGGACGACGTACCTACGGCAGGCTAAAGCCTGAACTACCTACGGCCTGGACGACGTACCTACGGCAGGCTAAAGTCTGGACTACATACCTTCGGCAGGCTAAAGCCTGGACGACGTACCTTCGGCAGGCCAAAGCCTGGGCGACGTACCTACGGCAGGCAAAAGCGCCGCCACTGCCACAGGCAGCGACGGCGCTCGGTGTACAGGAGAAGACGGCGATCAGAACCGGATGAGGAATTTCAGGTTCCCGCCCCAGGCGTCGAGGTCCTGTTCGGCATATTTGGTGCCGACCGTGCCAAAGCCCTCGTCGTAGCGCAATTCGCAGGACAGGCCGTACTTTTCGCTGAACCAGTAGGACGCGCCAGCGGCGACGTACCACCCCCACTCGAATTCAATCTCGTTGTCGCGGCCACGGGCGGCGGCGATGGTATTGCCGCCAGCGGCGGTATTGGCCAGGGCCGCGCGGCTGTTGCTTTCCATGTCGGCCAGCGACAGGGTCGGACCGGTGGCGGCATAGAGCGCCAGGCCGTTTTCAAAGTTGTAGTCCAGTGAGACGCCCAGGTCAATCACATACAGCTCCAGATCAAACTGGGTCTTGGAGAATCCGGCGATGTAGCTGGTCTGTTGATAGACGTCATTATAGGAGGTCTGGCCACCGGCGGCAAAGACGTTGGTGGTCATTTCCCGTCCGGCGCTGCCGTAGCCGGCTGAATCCAGCTTGAAGTACTGGAAGTTGGCCACGAAATCCAAACCCAGGCGGCCGTCCTGCCAGAGACCGCAGCTCGTCCCCAGGACGATCCCCAGCGATTCCTGGAAGCCATAATCCCCCGAGGATTCGGCGGAGCCGCCCGTATACGTGACCACGCTTACGGGAACCGGATCATTGCCCATGTACTTGTTGACTTCGACGGCATAGGGTCCCATGTTCGCGGCGGAATCCTGAAACAGCCCGACATAGTTGCCGGCGCTGGCAGCGGAGAACCGGGCGTCACGGAAATTGCGGTAGCTGGCTCCCAGGCCGATGGTCCACTGGCCTGAAGACGATGTTTCGGCCGGTTCCGTGTTCTGCGCCGTCGCGATGCCCGCCAACAGGCCCATGCTGGTGATGAAAGCCAAGATTCGGTTAATTTTCATGCCTTGTTTCTCCTTGCTTTGCTGCTTGATGAAGTCACCTTCACCGCACGGTTCATGGTATATTGGCCCCGTGAGGCGCGCGGTCTGGCCGGCGCCTCACGGCATAATCGTCTTGGGGCTTACTCTGGCAGGCCGCCAATGCGGTACAGGACGAAGTTACCCTGAACCACGCCGTTGACATATTCGCGAACGAGGACATAGTCGCCGACCGCCAGCGTCGAATCACCCAGGATCAGCGTCCAGGCGCCATTATTATCAACGGGCCGCACGCCCTTGCCGTCCTTGTTCAGATACATGACCCACGCTTTGGCGCTGGCGTCATAATGCTGCACTTCATACGCGATCGTGCCGACTGCCGGCAAGGCGCCCTGCTCTTCACTGAAGCCCAGAACCAGGGTATCGGTGGTTCCGGCGGCAATGGTGAAGGTTTCCAGCAGCGGCGCCCCCGTCTGTTTAATCAGGCGGAAGCTCAGCGTCGAGCTGGCCAGGACATTACCGTCACCGGCCGCTTCCACCCACCAGGTGTAGCTGCCATAGGCTTCGGGGGAAATCGCGAACGGGACGTCGAGAGTGTTGACCTGGATGTTCCGGCTCACCTGGACGGCGCGTCCGAAGCTGTCATACAGGTGGAAGTTATAGGAGGTGGCGGCACTGACCACCGGCCAGCTGAACTTCACCGACGTGGCCGTTGTGGCCGCCGCAACCACGATGTTCTTGCCCGAGGCCGGGACAAACACGCCACCGGCAGGCCATTCAAGCTGCGAGGGGACTCCGGCGCCGACGACGACCTGCGCGGCCTCCGACTCCTCACCGGCGCCCAGGGGGTTGACGCCATGGACGGTGGCGGCATATGTTCCCGCCGCGAACAGGTCCAGGATCAGGTCGGTGTTCGGCAGAATCAGGCCTTCGGCATTCGGCACGAAGTTGCTGGTGATGGTACGGAACGCCGCGCCGTCGCGCGTGATCGTGAGCACATAGCCGCTGGCCAAGGGCGCCTTCACCGCGAACGTGTACTTGCCGGTGACGGCGTCCGGGCCGGTGATGGCGACTTCCGCCTGGCCGGGCAGGTCGTATTCCGGTACCTGGACCAGGAGGTCGTCGGGGTCGGCGACCTGGCAGACGCCGCCGGCAACGCCCTGGACAGGATTCCAGGGGCGCAACTCCGCCGTATAGACGACGCCGGCTGCCAGCCCGCTGGTACTGCTGTAGTAGTAGTGCTCCGGTTTGAGGACACCGCCGGTGACATAGACCACCACCGTCGTCTGCCCTGGGGCGGTGAGCGTCACCTGGTGCGTGTTATGCTCCTGGCAGGGCAGCTCATAGATCGGGTACCAGGGCGTGGCTCCGAGCACGATCTTGAACGCGGCCGTACCGGTGTCGTCAGCCAGCCCGTCGCGGGTGCCGCCGTCGTCCTGGACGGTCAGAGTCAGGGGGATTTCCTCGCCCATAGGCGCATCCTCGGCCAGGACGTACTTGACGGCGACGGCGCGCTGGGTGGTGGCGAACAGCTTGGCCAGGGCGGCGGCGCGGTCGAGGTCGTTGAGCACGTCCGCATCGGCGAAAGCCGCGTCGGTGATATTGCCGTCCGCGTCAAAGCCATTGATGGCGACCGCGGCGAGCGTACCGGGAAGAATGATGCCATTGGGGTCTTCGGCGACAATTCCGGCCATCAGGAGCAGCTGTTCCGCCTCGCCCTCGTCGTCGCCGCCGGGATAGACCGCGAAGTACTTGACGTGGACCGTTGCGCCGTCGCAGTCGCTCGGCACGGCATAGACGTCAGCCACGTCGGCGACCGGCTGGTCGTTGACTGCGGCCACGGTGACTGTCAGCAGGTAAGTGGCGCTGGCGCCGGACTGGTCCGTCGCCTTGACCCCGACGATGAAGGCGCCGTTGTAGTACTGCTTCGGCGTGTAGGCGATGGACTTGCCGTCCTGGCCGATGACGACCGGGCCGG
>CAYOUR010000251.1:0-5191 GCA_964407145.1 uncultured Lentisphaeraceae bacterium
AGCAGAAGCATTTGGTTTCATTGCGCAGGAGCATGGCGGCGAGGTTGCCGTGGCCCAGGCCGACCTTGCGGTCGTCGGCGACGGAGCCGGGGATGCAGAAGGCCTGCAGACCGATGCCGATGGCCTCGGCGGCCTCGGCGGCTTTGCGGCAGCCCTTCTTGATGGCGATGGCGGCGCCGACCGTGTAGGCCCAGCCGGCATTTTCAAAGGCGATCGGCTGGACATCCTTGACGATCTTGTGGGCATCGATGCCTTTGTTTTTGACGATGGCCTCGGCCTCCTCAAGGGAGGCGATACCGGCCTGCTTCAAGGCCGCGTTGATCTGGTCGATGCGGCGACTGTAGGATTCAAAGAGAGCCATGTTATGTTCACCTCGTGTGGTTGGGGCTTAATCGTGGCGGGGGTCAATGACTTTGGCCGCTTCGCTGAAGCGTCCGTAGCTGCCAGTGGCCTTTTTGAGGGCCTCGTCGGCGGGGGTGCCTTTTTTGATCAGGTCCATCATCACGCCGAGCTTGACGAATTCGTAGCCGATGATTTCGCTGTTGTCGTCCAGGGCGATGCGGTTGACGTAGCCTTCGGCCATTTCCAGGTATCGGGGGCCCTTCTGTTTGGTGCCGTACATGGTCGCCACCTGGGAGCGCAGCCCCTTGCCGAGGTCTTCCAGGCCGGCGCCGATGGGCAGTCCGTCTTCGGAGAAGGCGGACTGGCTGCGGCCGTAGACGATCTGCAGGAACAGTTCGCGCATGGCGGTATTGATTGCATCGCAGACTAGGTCGGTGTTGAGGGCTTCCAGGATGGTCTTGCCGGGCAGGATTTCCGACGCCATGGCGGCGGAGTGGGTCATGCCGGTGCATCCCAGGGTTTCCACCAGGGCTTCTTCAATGATGCCATTTTTCACATTGAGGGTCAGTTTGCAGGCGCCCTGCTGGGGCGCGCACCAGCCCACGCCGTGCGTCAGGGCGGAAATATCTTTGATTTCCTTGGCTTGGGTCCATTTGCCTTCCTGGGGAATGGGGGCCGGGCCATGATTGCACCCCTTTTTCACACAGCACATGTGGTCGACTTCGTGAGTGTTCATTGAGTTGTTTGGTCCTTTGTTGTCGGTTAGAATCTTGCCGTGAGCGCGGCCGGAGGCGTAAAGTGTTTAATGTAATGCCAAAACACGGTTTTGGCAAGGAGCTGTGGCCGTGTTTCGGCGGGTGGCGTGGTAACCGGTCACCGATTGAGAATTGCGCCATGGTATGGTGCCGTCGTCCTGGCATGATGCCCGGCAAATGAGGCTGGACTACGTACGGCAGGCTAAAGCCTGGACTACGTACGGCAGGCTAAAGCCTGGACTACCTACGGCAGCTTGAAGCCTGGATTACGTACGGCAGGCTGAAATCAAGCGCTTACCACCACATTTCGCACGTTGACCGTAATTATCAATGGCTGACCGAAGGCTGGCCGATTACGAAAAAAGGGGCGGTGCGGTTGATTTATCGGTGTCTTCTATTATTCTATATGTCTAATTTTGTCAAAGCGGCGTTCGGCCGGATGCCGCCGTGAAATCATGACCCAGGGCAAGACATCAGGAGTATGCACATGGCAGCACAGGAGAAAGTACGGATCGGTCTTTTGGGTGCGGGGAGCATCGCCTTGTTCCGGCATGCGTTGGAATTGTCGCAGAATCCGGATGCGGAGCTGGTCAGCGTCTATGACCCGATTCGGGAACGGGCGGAATATCTGGTCAAGCTGTATGGCGGCAAAGTCGCGGCCAGCGAAAAGGCCGTCATCACCAGCAAGGGTATTGACGCGGTGGTCGTGGCCACGCCCAACAGCGAGCACGCCCGTCTGACCATCGCGGCCCTGAAGGCCGGCAAGCATGTCCTCTGCGAAAAGCCGATGGCCACCAACCTGGAAGACGCCTCGGCCATGATCGCCGCCGCGGAAAAGGCCGGCAAAAAACTGATGATCGGCCACAACCAATGCCTGATGGCGCCGCATCTCAAGGCGCGTCAGCTGCTCCGGGATGGCGTCATCGGCAAGGTGCTGACCTTCCGCAGCTCCTTTGGCCATGGCGGACCGGAGACCTGGTCACAGGACAAGGGGCCGCATACCTGGTTCTTCAAAAAGGAAAAGGCGTATGTCGGCAGCATGGGCGACCTGGGCGTGCACAAGGCGTATCTGCTGCCCTGGCTGCTGGGAACCGATGTCGCGGAAGTGGCCGCCTTTGTCGCCACCATGGACAAGAAAAATGAAAAGGGCAAGCTGATTTCGGTTGATGACAATGCCGTCTGCATCCTGCGCATGGCCGATGGCGTGCTCGGGCAGTTGACCGCCAGCTGGACGTACTATGGCCCGGAAGACAATGTCACCATCCTGTACGGCACCAAGGGCCGGATGACCCTGGGAGCCGATCCCGACTACCCGGTCGAGGTCGAACTGGCCAATGGCGAAGCGGCCAAGTACAAGGTCGGCGCGGTTGCCACCAACACCGTCCAGGTCAAGAGCGGCATTCCCGACATGTTCGTGGACTGCATCCTGGATGACATCGAGCCGCCGTTTGACGGCCTCAAAGGCTACAAGGCCCTGGCCACGGTCGTGGCCTGCATGGAGTGCGCCGCCACCGGCAAGATCACCGCGGTCCGCAACGAGCCGCTGGCCTGAGGCGGCCCGGCCCGGCGGCCGGCCGATGCACGGCGCCAGCGGCCTGGTCCATGACCCATTTTCCCCTCTTGAATCAGAGACCCACCCATCAACCACCTGAGAGACACCATGGCATTTCTGGATGACAAGTATTTGTTGAGCGGCCCGACCTCGGAGGCGATTTATGCCGGAATCAGCGAGCTGCCCATCATTGACGCGCACAACCACTGCGACGTCAAGGCGTTGAGCGAAGACCGGCGGTTCGCCGATCTGTGGGAAGCCGAGGGGGCCACGGACCACTATGTCTGGGAATGCATGCGCAAATGCGGCGTCGAAGAACGCTTCCTGACCGGCCAGGACGTCAGCAACGAGGAAAAATGGCTGGCCATGGCCGGCGCCTTTGACCGCCTGGTCGGCAACCCGACCTATGAGTGGATTCATCTTGACCTGAAACGCCGGCTCGGCATCAACGAGGAAATCTGCGCGGCCAATGCCAAGGCGATCTGGGACCGCGGCCGGGAAATCCTGCAGCGGCCCGAGATGTCGCAGCAGAACCTCATCCGCCAGATGCGGGTGGAGACGATGTGCTCGACCGACGACCCGGTCGATACCCTGGAATACCACCGCGCCCTGCGGAAATCCCCCCTGGCCGGCGTGGTGCGGCCGACCTTCCGGCCGGACAAGGCCATGAACATCTTCAAGCCGGACTGGCCGGAGTACGTCGCCGCCCTGGAAAAACGCTGGAACATGACGTTCCATTGCCTGGAGGACATGCTGGCGGCCCTGCGCGCCGCCCATGACTTCTTCGGCGAAATGGGCTGTGTGGCCAGCGACCATGGCGTCAACGTGCCCTATGCCTACCAGGTCTCGCCCGAGTCGGCCAACGACGCGTTCATGCGGGTGCGCGAAGGCAAGGCCATCAGCCAGGACGAGACGGTCGCGTACATGTCGTACTTCCTGAATGAAATGGCCGAACTGGACGCCGCCAAGGGCTGGGTCTTCCAGATTCACATGGGGGCGGTCCGCGATGTCCGCGCTTCGCTGCTGAACGACCTGGGCGCCGACGTCGGCGGCGACATTTCGGACCATTTGACCGACTATGTCACGCCGCTGTTGCCGTTGCTGAACCGCTTTGACAACAGCCTGAAAATCGTGCTGTACAACATGAATCCGATACACAACGCGACCCTGGCGCAGCTGACGCGCGCGTTCGGGTATCAGGTCAGCCTGGGCCTGGCCTGGTGGCTGAACGATTCGTTTATCGGCATGAAGACCCAGCTTGACTACGTCAGTTCGGTGGATGCGTTGAGCAACATGGCGGGCATGGTCTCGGATTCGCGCAAGATCTTGTCCTACGGGTCGCGTCATGAGATGTTCCGGCGGACCTTGTCGCACGTCCTGGGGGTCATGGTCGACCAGGGACGGATGCCGATGGGGCCGGCGGAGCGCCTGGCCCGGCACCTGGCCTACGACCGCCCGAAGCAGCTGTTCGGCTTCTGAGCGAAACCGTCGGTGCGCAGGCCAGAATTATCAGATGGCAGAGTGGACCGGGAGGCTGTGCGCAGCAGCCTGACCCGCTGTCAGTCGCTGTGCCGCCGCTTCTGCCCGCTGCTGGCGCTGCCGGTGATCTGGCTGCTGCGAATCGTCTGGCCGCCGGGGTTCGTCATCCGTGAAGAACGGCTGCCGGCACGGGCCTTGCGGCCGTCGGCGGCCGGACCACTGCGCCTTCTGCACGCCAGCGATTTTCATCTCAACCAGGGGCGCCTGGCGGTGAACCGGTTGCGGCGGGTTGTGGCCGCGGCCCGCCAGCGCGGCGCCGACCTGGCCCTGCTGACCGGCGACTTCGAACTGCCGGCGTCACCGGAATTGCGGGCAACGGCCCTGGAGCTGCTGCAGGAATGGCGCGGCCTGATGCCGCTGTACGCCTGCCTGGGCAACCATGACTACAAGGACGACCACGTTGACCTGCTCCGCGACCTGCGCGGCATTGGCGTCCGCCTGCTCGTCAATGAAAGCGTAACCATCACCGTCAACGGGCAGGCCTGGCGCCTGGCGGGCGTCGGCGATTTCTGGAAGGCGGACCTGGCGCCGGAAAAATGCCTTCTGACCCAGGACGCCCCCGGCGCCTGGAGTGAGCCGACCCTGCTGCTGGTGCATAATCCCGACGCCCTGCTGCTGCGTCTGCAGCCGTTTGCCTGGACCGTGGCTTTTTCCGGGCATGCCCACGGCGGCCAGTTCCGGATGCCGTTCACCAACTGGTATCCGGTCGCGCCGATCCGCCATAACCATCTCGCCCGGCCGGGACGGCATGAACTCGCCCCGGGGCAGACGCTCTGCGAGTCGGCCGGCGTCGGCAACTTCCTCGGCATCCGCCTCAACAGCCCCGGCGATGTCATCTTTCTGACCATCGAAGAGGAACCCGACCCGCGCGGCAGCGCCCATTAAAGCCCTCGCCGAATCCCTTCCAGGATGCGCTTGCGGTTGTGTTTCTGGGTTAATGGGCAAGATGTGGTGATGGATGCTTCCGGCCACTGTCCGCGGAGACCAGGCGTTTCCAGGTGGC
>CAYOUR010000252.1:0-5169 GCA_964407145.1 uncultured Lentisphaeraceae bacterium
GCATCGTGCCAGGACGACGACACCATGCCATGGCGCAATTCTCAATGGGTGACCGATTACCCCGAAGCGAAGAATCATCGCCTGGGCGCTGGGCAAAATCCGTTTGTGGGGCTATAGTATGGTTGGTACGCACTCGAATTCAGCTGTGGCTTGCAGCCGGGGCTGGAGGAGGCTGCGTCCAGGATGAGGCGTTCAGAGGGCTTCTGGCGCCGAATTCTTCTTCCATACCGGACTGAGGCCGAAGAGGCGCGACCGCGCTCTGAGGTTGAAGACGACGGGCATGAATGGGTTGTGGCAGCAGGGCTGCCGTCACCAGCAATCTGTCTGCGTCCTTTCCGGAGGGCGCCTTTTTTTTGCCCAGAAACAGTTTTGGCGAGGTGAATCATGGCCAACCGGGTCGCGTTGATCGGCATCGTCGTGGAGAATCTCGACTCCACCGAGAAATTGAACAGCATTCTGCACCAATACGGCGAGTACATCATCGGCCGGATGGGCATACCTTACCGCGAGCGTCGCCTGTCGATCATCAGCGTCGCGGTCGACGCCCCGGAGGACGTGATCAGCGCCGCGGCCGGCCGGCTGGGGATGCTTCCGGGCGTGAGCGCCAAGATTGTCTATGCCAAGAAGGAATCACCGCCGGAAACGGCATGAACCAGGGAGGCGAAACCATGTCGCAGCAACTGCTGAACAAGCTGGAACAGGGCGGCGGCCTCAGCCACGCCGAATATGTGGAGCTGCTTCAGGCGCGGACACCGGGGCTGGCCGAGGAGCTGTTTGCGCGGGCCCGGCACGTCCGAGACCGCATCTATGGGCCGCAGGTGTTTCTGCGCGGCCTGGTGGAGCTGACCAGCTATTGTCGCAATGACTGCTATTACTGCGGCATCCGCCGCGGCAACCACAACGCCGAACGTTACCGCCTGACCCCGGAGCAGGTCTATGCCAGCTGCGAACTCGGCTATGGCCTCGGCTTCCGCACTTTTGTCCTGCAAGGCGGTGAAGACGATTATTTCACGGATGAACGCGTCGCCGAGCTGGTGCGCGGCATCAAGGAACGCTGCCCCGGCTGCGCGGTCACCTTGTCACTCGGCGAAAAGCCGTACGAGAGCTACCGCCTGCTGCGGGAGGCCGGCGCCGACCGCTATCTGCTGCGGCACGAGACGGCCGACCCGGAACACTACCGGAAGCTGCATCCGGAAAGCCTCACCCTGGCCAATCGCCTGCGCTGTCTGCGTGACCTGCGTTCGCTCGGCTTCCAGACCGGCGCCGGCTTCATGGTCGGTTCGCCGGGGCAGACGCTTGACTGCCTGGCCCAGGACCTGGTTTTTCTGGCCGATTTCAAGCCGGAGATGATCGGCATCGGGCCGTTCATGCCGCATCATGACACGCCATTCGCCCATGAGCCAGCCGGCAGCATGGACCTGACGTTGTTTCTGTTGGGCGTCCTTCGGCTGATGCTTCCGGCGGTGCTGCTGCCGGCGACGACCGCGCTCGGCAGCATCCACCCCCGCGGCCGTGAACTGGGCGTGCTGGCCGGCGCCAATGTCATCATGCCGAATTTGTCGCCACTGGATGTGCGCGCCAAATACCTGCTGTACGACAACAAGCTCAGCAGCGGCGCCGAAGCCGCCGAGGGGCTGGCTGACCTGCGCCGCCGACTGGCGGAAATCAACTGCCGAATCGCCGACGGTCGCGGCGACCACCACGGCTTCGTCAAGCCGGCCGCGACCGCGGCCGGGCAATGATTCCAACCAGGAACAGGGTTTTACAAGCCTTTCCCGATAGAAGAGTTCATCACGCCATGCCGACTCAGGCAGTATCCGAGACGTCGCGCGGCGACGGCCGTCCTGGGCTGACAAGCAAGGAAACGGAGCGCAACATGTACGATGTGAAATCATCACGGGCCGTGGATTTCATCTGTCACGATGAAGTCCGGGAAACACTGGCCTATGCCGAGAGCAACAAGCACAACGCCGAGCTGATCGACGCCATCATCGCCAAGGCGCGGCTGCGCCAGGGCCTGAGCCATCGCGAAGCCGCGGTGCTGCTTGACTGCGACATTGACGAGAAGAACCAGGAAATCTACCGCCTGGCCGAACAGATCAAGAAGGATTTCTACGGCAACCGCATCGTCATGTTCGCGCCGCTGTACCTGTCCAACTACTGCGTCAACGGCTGCCTCTATTGTCCGTATCATATGCAGAACAAGCATATCCGGCGCAAGAAGCTGACCCAGGAGGAAATCCGCCAGGAGGTCATTGCCCTGCAGGACATGGGCCACAAGCGCCTGGCCCTTGAGGCCGGCGAGCACCCGGTGGAAAACCCGCTCGAGTACATCCTGGAGAGCATCAAGACCATCTACAGCATCAAGCACAAGAACGGCGCCATCCGGCGCGTCAACGTCAATATCGCGGCGACGACGGTGGAGGACTACCGCAAGCTGAAGGACGCCGGCATCGGGACGTACATCCTGTTCCAGGAGACGTACCACAAGGAGAGTTACGAACGCCTGCACCCAAGCGGCCCGAAGCATGATTACGCCTACCACACCGAGGCGATGGACCGAGCCATGCAGGGCGGCATCGACGACGTCGGCCTGGGCGTCCTTTTCGGATTGGAGCTGTACCGCTATGAATTCGCGGCTCTGCTCATGCATGCCGAGCACCTGGAGGCGGCCTTCGGCGTCGGCCCGCACACGATCAGCGTGCCGCGCATCAAGCCGGCCGAGGATGTCGACCCCCATTCGTTTGACAACGGCATCAGCGACGATACCTTTGCCAAGATCGTGGCGTGCATCCGCGTGGCCGTGCCCTACACGGGCATGATCATCTCCACCCGGGAAAGCCAGCAGTGCCGCGAACGCGTGCTGCACCTGGGCGTCTCGCAGATCAGCGGCGCGTCGCGGACGAGCGTCGGCGGCTACTGTGAGCCGGAGCCCGAGGATTCCCGCACCGAGCAGTTCGAGCTCAGCGACCGCCGCACCTTGGACGAGATCGTGTATTGGCTGATGGGCATGGGCTACACCCCCAGCTTCTGCACGGCCTGCTACCGCGAAGGCCGCACCGGCGACCGCTTCATGAGCCTGTGCAAAAGCGGCCAGATTCAGAACTGCTGCCATCCCAATGCCCTGATGACCTTGAAGGAATACCTCATGGACTACGCGTCCGCGGCCACGCGCCAGCGCGGCGAGGAGCTCATCCGGCAGGAAATCGAGAAAGTGCCGAACCCCAAGATCAAGGACATCGCGCTGCGCAACCTGGCCGCCATAGAAAGCGGCCAGCGTGACTTCCGCTTTTGACGGCAATTCCGGGCCGCGACAGCGAATCCGGTCGCGGCCATTTGTGGAAACCAACGCCTCTGACGACGAGCTCAACAACAGACAGGAAAACCATGGGCCTGAACGACACTCCGACTTCTGACCGGTGCCACATCGGCATTTTCGGCAAGCGCAATGCCGGGAAATCCAGCGTCATCAACGCCATCACCGGCCAGGACCTGGCCATTGTCTCCAAGCACAAGGGCACGACGACCGACCCGGTCTACAAGACCATGGAGCTGCTGCCGCTGGGGCCGGTGGTGATCATCGACACACCCGGGCTGGACGACGAGGGCGAACTGGGCGTCCAACGCATCCGCAAGGCGCATCAGGTCCTCAACAAGACAGACATCGCCGTGCTGGTGGTTGACGCCAGCCAGGGCATGACCGCCGAGGACGAGGCCATCCTGGAACGCATCCGGAACAAGAGCATTCCGTATGTCGTCGCCTTCAATAAAATGGACTTGTCTGGCCAGGGCACTGTCGTCGACGCCGGTTCGGCCGATGCCGCGAACAGCCTGGCAATCAGTTGCCGGGAAGGGCGCAACATCCAGGAGCTGAAGGAGCTCATTGCCCGGCAGGCGGCAATGGAGGAGAACCGCGCGCGTATCATTGCGGACTTACTGCAGCCGAACGACCTGGTCGTGCTGGTCGTGCCCGTCGACAAGGCGGCTCCGAAAGGGCGGCTGATCCTGCCCCAGCAGCAGACGATCCGCGACATCCTCGAAGCCCGTGCCGCCGCCCTGGTGGTCCAGGACACCGAACTGAAAACGATGCTCAGCCGCCTCTCTGACAAGCCGCGCATGGTGGTGACTGACAGCCAGGTGTTCGAACAGGTCTCGGCCGACACCCCGGATGATGTCCAGCTGACCTCGTTCTCCATCCTGTTCGCCCGCTACAAGGGCGACTTGGAGGCGAATGTGCGCGGCGCCCGGGAGCTGTCACGGCTGCAGGAGGGCGACCGGGTGCTGATCTCGGAGGGCTGCACGCATCACCGGCAGTGCACCGACATCGGCACCGTCAAGCTGCCGAACTGGATTCGCCGGTTCACCGGCCAGGACATGACGTACCAGTACACCAGCGGCACGGAATTCCCGGATGACCTGACGCCTTTCCGGCTGATCATCCACTGCGGGGCCTGCATGCTCAACGAGCGTGAAGTGAAGTATCGCATGAAGTGCGCCAGCGACCAGGGCATTCCCATGACCAATTACGGCGTCGCCATTGCCTACATGCATGGCATCCTCCATCGCGCCCTGCAGCCCTTCCCGCATCTGTATGCGCTGCTCGGTTCATGAACGGAGTGTTTCTGGATGAATAGGCTCGCGCGGCGGCAAGTCGCGGTGACGACGAAAAGTGATGCCGGCGAGACGCCGGCGGTCCCAGGCTAATGCGTCTGTGCCGGCGAGACGCCGGCGGTCCCAGGACGGTGGTCCCGGGCGGCGGATGTTGTCCTCCCCGTACCCTTTGGTTGTCAGGCGCTTGCCGCATCGCTGAATGGTAACCGGTCACCCATTGATTATGAAGCCATGGCGTGGTTCCGTGGCCCTTTAATGAGTGACCGGTTACGCTGAATGCAACCGGTCACCGATTGATAATGACGGTCAAAGTGCGGAATGTGGTGGTACGCGCTTGATGTCAGCCTGCCGTACGTAGTCCAGGCTTCAGCCTGCCGCATGGTGTCCTGCCTCATTTGCCGGGCATCGTGCCAGGAAGACGACACCATACCATGGCGCAATTCTCAATCGGTGACCGGTTACAAATGTGGGTAATTGGTCACCCATTGATAATGACGGCCAAAGTGCGAAATGCGGTGGTACGCGCTTGATTTCAGGCTGCCGTATGTCGTCCCGCCC
>CAYOUR010000253.1:0-5149 GCA_964407145.1 uncultured Lentisphaeraceae bacterium
GTCACCCGGGGTTATGTTTGTCCCGCCCTCCGGGCGGTCATAGGCAGTCCAGCCTACCGGCTGCCGTATGGTGGTCCCGCCCTCCGGGCGGCCAAAGCAGGGGTGTCTCTTCCCCCGGGTTCCCTCGCCCTTCGGGCTTCGGTCACCCGGGGTTATGTTTGTCCCGCCCTCCGGGCGGTCATAGGCAGTCCAGCCTTCTGGCTGCCGTATGGTGGTCCCGCCTCATTTGCCGGGCATCATGCCAGGACGACGACACCATACCATGGCGCAATTCTCAATGGGTGACCGGTGACCTTTAGACGTAATCCCAACACTCTTGGGTGGCGTCGGATATTTCTTTGACTGCCGCGGAGCGGCAAAGGCCCCAGCGGGGCCGTCAGAACATAGACCAGGGCAAGCGGCCTGGAGAGCCGCGCAGCCCTGGGGTGAGGCGGAATGAATAGGATAGCCCCAGCGGGGCGTCAGAGTCGTCCTATGCCCGTTGGCATGGCACTGCATCACCAGAGTGAGGCATTGCCATTAGACCATGGCTCCCGCCTCAAGTTGTGAATCGGCCGGAAAAAAGACCGCCAACAGTTGCGGAACCATGGGTTTGGCGATATTTTTAGGTAAGGGGATGTCTTGGAGGGTGGAGTGTGACGGCAGGAACGCACCATTAAAAGGGACCGCACCATGTTGACCAGTGCCAAGGTAAAAAGCCACGCTCTCCATTCAGGCGCCGATCTGGTGGGCATTGCCTCGCCGGACCGGTTTGCTGAATTGCCGGCCCGTTTCAATCCGCTTTCGGCCTTTCCGGAAGCCAAATCCGTTGTGGTGCTGGGCTTCCGGCTGTTCCGCGGGTTGTACCGCGGCATCCAGGCTGGGACCTTCTACGCGCCGTTCAGCATGATGGGCTACGCCGGCAACAAGTGGGTCTTCCAGCCGGTGACCTTGTGGAAATTCTGCAATCTGTTCGAGGATGCCGGCTACGAAGCGTCCCCGATTCCGGACAACTTCCCCTGGAGCAACATCGACGGCGTCGACGCGGACGCCATGGGCCAGGGCTTCATTGACGCCAACCCGGCTTTTTTCGGCCAGGACAGTGCCAATTACAGCCGGCCGGTGGCCGACGACCGCCCGGCGCCGGACATCTATTTCCAGATGCGCCTGGCGGCGTACTGCGCCGGCCTGGGTGAGATCGGCGACAGCGGCGTGTTTCTGACGCCCGAGTACGGCCCACGCCAGATGTTCGCCGTCGTGCTGACCGATGCCGAGCTCGACCCGGACCCGATTTTTGCCGGCGGCCTGTGCGACCACTGCGGCAAGTGCATCGAGCATTGTCCGGGCTGCGCGATTTCCCCGACCGAGAAGACGACAGTCCGCATCGCCGGCCGCGAGCTGAGCTGGAACACGCTGGACTTCAAAAAATGCAGCGTGGCCTTTCATGGCGGCGGCGAGAAGGCCTGCAATCCGTTCATGGTTTCACCGCAGGATGAAGAAGGCTTCAACCAGCAGCCGTACACGGCGGCGCGGGCGTACAAGCTGGGACCGGTGCTGTGGAGCGGCCGGGCCATTGGCGGCATGCGCGGGTGTCACATGGCCTGCATGGCCCACCTGGAAGAACGCGGTGTGCTGAAAAACAAATTCAAAAGACCCTTTGGAGACTGCTCATGCTAAGCGCGAAGATATTGAAGCAGCGCGCCTTGGAGGCCGGCGCGGACATCGTGGCGGTCGGTCCGGTGAGTCGTTACGAAGGCTGTCCCAAGCAGTTTGACGCCCGGTGGACGCTGCCGGGCTGTAAATCCGTGATTGCCCTGGGCTTCCGTCACCTGCGGGGCGTTTTCCGGGGGATCGAGGAGGGGACGTTCTACACGAACTATTCCGGGGTGGGGTACGCCAGCATCAACTGCATCCGGCAGCCGCTGGTGCTACGGGAGTTGTGCCGTTGGATCGAGGACGAGGGCTACGACGCCATGCCGATTCCGAATCACTTCGCCTGGGGGGCGACGAACACCAGCGGCCAGGTGCCGGGCGAGGAAGTCAAGCCGCATCCGAATGTCAGCCGTCCGCTCAAGGAAGGCAATCCCTATCCCAACCTGTCGATTCACATGCGTCTGGGCGCCGTCATTGCCGGCCTGGGCGAGATGGGTTGGAGCAAGATGTTCCTGTCCAAGGAGTTCGGTCCGCGTCAGCGCTTGGCGCTGCTGCTGACCGACGCCGAATTCGAGTATGACCCGGTCGTCAAGCCGGGCACGATCTGCGATCGCTGCAAGCAGTGCGTCAAGGCCTGCACCGGCGGCGCCATCCCGGGACGGGACGAGGACTGTGTCCGCGTCGTCATCGACGGGAATGTGATCGAATGGGCGGACATCGACTATTCGAAGTGCAGCCGGTATTTCTGCGGTGCTTCGTCCGAGCACAACCCCTTCAGCGTCACCGACGCCGACCGGGAGGGCTTTGCGCAGCCGGTCGGGAAATCCCAGGAATACAAGCTGCCGCCGCAGTATTTCTATGCCCGCGCCCTGGAAGGCGCCTCGGGCTGTGTCCGGGCCTGCATGATGCATCTGGAGAAAACCGGCCGCATCACCAATACGTTCGAAAACCCGTTCCGCCGGAAGCCGGCCTGGAAAAAGGCGGCCAACAGCGGCGGGCAGTAGAGCCCAGCCGAAAAGCGCAATTGGATTTGCGAGGGGGTGGGAAAGGCCGCGGGTCCTTTCCGCCTTCTCGGGTTTTCATGGCTATCCCTCTTCAGCCCAGGGTGTTGCCCATGCCGCAGGTAGGCAGGGGCAACACCCTGGGCGTCTTGGTCACGTCACCTTCCATCGGGTCATTCGGGCGTGAGAACCGGCGTTGTCGCCCTGTCTTCCAGGGCTTCCTTTGCCTCTTTTCTCACTTTTTCATCAGGGTCTTGGCGATACGGTGAGATAATTTCGTAGCGTCCGGTTATGGAGCTTGCGGCCAATGCCCTGAGCGCTGCCGAGCGGACGCCCTTGATGCGATGCTCCAGAATGCCCGTCAGGAATTCCCGGGAGGAATCCGTGCAGGTCCAGGATAAATAGCGCAAAAGGCGGACTTGGAGGTCTTCGCTGTGGCCTCGGAGAAAGGTCTCGATCAGCGCTTTCTCCGCCGATGGGTGACAGGAGTAGGCGAGTATCCACGCCGCCGCGTCGATGGTCGCATCGTCGGAGGAAGACAGCTTTTGCACCAGGAAGTCGCCAAACGCGTCGCCCAAAATTTTCTCCAATGCGGGGGATGCCTGGAAGTGTCCGTTGAACGCAAAATGGGACGCCCGCAGGATTCGTTCCGGGGAAGTCGAATGGCTGATGACATAGTCGGGCCTCCAGACCGGCAGCATGTGATAGACGATCATGGCGGCCAAGCATCCTGCCGCCAATCCGGCGGCCAGCAACAGGCGACGATGGATGCGCGACCATTGCCGTGCCCTGTTGCCGTGCCTTTTGACAGTGTTCCAAGCGCGTTTCAGGCGCTCCAGTCTCCACGTTTTCCGCCAGCGCAGCAGCGCGGTTCCTGACATGATGGGGATGATGACCAGCAACCATCCTTTTGCCAGGTGCCACGACCGGAGAAGTGGGGATGTCGCCCGGGAGTCGTCGTTTGGTTTTTGGGCAAAGGCAAGTCGTCCAATGCCGCCGCGTCCTGGAAAGTCGGCGTACCATTGTCCGTATTGGATGAGTCCAATTCTGATCGTGTCGACGGTGAAGGCGGGCGCATTCTCGACGGCGAAGCCGGTCGGGTCGAAGCCGGAATCGCGCAGCCAGCGAAAGGCGTTGTACTGAAAGTAGTCCGGAAATGCCTCTGGGGCCTGGTCTTTTTGTGGCCCAGCCCAAAGTGTGTTCCAGGTTTTGTGGCCCAGGACTTCGAGCAGCGGCACGGTGTCTTCTGGCTGGGGAGGGAGATGGACGCGCACGCCGCGCCGGGCGAAGCCGTCAAGGAGCCATTCCTCCTGCGTCTGGTTGCGATGGGCATGAGCCCAGTCCTGCCAGGATTCGGTTTCCTGGTTGGTCATGAGCATCAGGGCGGTTTCGGTGCATCCGCAGACGCGGAAGCGACCGCTGCCCCGTATTCTCTCAATCAACCACCAGCACCACTGTTTGTCACCGAAATAGCCAATCCGGTCTCCATCGAAGCACAAGTCAGGCGAGGCGTTGAGGCGGCGGTACTTGTTTTGTTCTTCCTGCCAGTGTGCCCGCGCGGAATGCGCCGCAATCCAGTCCGCGTCGGCGAGATGGCGCACCGGGGCGAGCCTGTAGAACCACCAGTACGCCGCGATGGCGCCAACGACGAGGAGCAGCCAGCCAAAGGCCTGGCGAAGCCGCGTGGAATGGTCCTTTATCCAGTTCATCTCATCCTCGCCAAGGTGTGCCCCCCCCGTGCGAAAAAGACATCACAGGCGGTACGTCGCCTGCTGTCGCGGATGGCTATTTTGGCCGGGGACGCGGGGGGTGGCGGGCGGCATTCCCGGAAGCGCCCTTCGCGACCCGGCGGAACACGGTCGGGACGGTGCTTCGGGGCGTTGGCTTTGCCCTGTTCAGAGGTGGAGGGAATCGACCAGCTTTTCGGGGCCGAAGCGTACGCAGTCCGTGGCTGGCAGGCCGGTTTCGTCTTCAAAGCGCGCGATGGCCGCCCGGGCCTCGTCGTCATCAAGCTCGGCGGTGTTGAGGGCGATGCCGGTGACTTTCGCGGCGGGAAAGGAGCCACAGCAGGACGCGACCGCTTCATACAGCGCGGCTACTTCGGAAAGAGGCGGGATTTTCAGCCAGGCGAAGTCGCGCAGGGTCTGGCGGTCGGCGCGGTGATTGAGGATCATGGCCGTCGGGCAGGAACCACGCAGCAGCGGCAACGTGGCGGTGCTGCCGGGATGCAGCAGGGAGCCCTGGCCTTCGACGATGATCAGGTCGGCGTCAGCCAGCTCCAGCACGCCTTTTTCAATGGCGCCGCAGGCGTAGTCCAGCTTGATGGCGTCCAAGGGGACGCCTCGGCCGCAGATGGCGATGCCGATCTGGCCGGTGGGCAGGAATTGGGCCTTGACGCCGCGGCGCCGGGCCTCTTCGAGCATCAGCAGGCCGGTGGTCATTTTGCCGTTGGCCATGTCGGTGCCGACGATCAGCACCCGCTGGGCCGCCAGCTCGCGGGCGCGGCCTTTGCCGAC
>CAYOUR010000254.1:0-5143 GCA_964407145.1 uncultured Lentisphaeraceae bacterium
GACCGGCAGCGACCCCTTCTTTTTATCCGCAGATGTCGCGGATGAATCTTTCGGCCAAAGCTTTTCGGACAGGGCCTAAACTACTCCGCCGCCCGCGCACTGTCAAACCGAAACGACGCTTTTCCCGAATGACTTTCCTGGCCCCGCCGCCACGCCGAACTGGACAAATCCACGGCTGCCCCCCGGGCTTGGTAACCGGTCACCCGTAACCGGTCACCGATTGAGAATTGAGTCGTGGTACGGTTCCGTCGTCCTGGCACGATGCCCGGCAAATGAGGTTGAACTACATACGGCAGCCTGAAGGCTGGACGACATACGGCAGCCTGAAATCAAGAGCTTACCACCGCATTTCGCCCATTGACCGTAAATATCAATGGATGACCGGTTACCGCAGCCTCAGCCGTTCTTGACGACAGAGCTTTTTTCCCGAGCCGGCCGCATTATATTGTCGACTTGAACGGTTCATGGCAACATCATCTACCCGGAAACATCTTATGCTAAACAAACACCTCCTTCTGCTCATGCTCATGCTCATGCTGATGCTCCTGGCCCTCGCCTTCCCACTGGCTGCCGCGCCAGTCATGCTCGAAAATGCCGCCGCCCGAGCCGTCTTCGATTCGGAACGGGGCTATGTCCTGACGGAACTGACCGACAGGAAACTCGGCGTCAACCATATTGACGGCGAAGCGCTGTCCGAGGAACGGGACGGCCTGTGGTCCTTCGTGCTGCGCAACGCCAACGGCGCCCTGCAGACCATGACGCCAGCCCAGGCCGGCAGCGCCTCCCACCAGTTGTCCGACCACACCCTGCGCCTGACCTGGTCAAAACTGACCGGCGGCGCCCTCGCCGCCGACCTGGCCTTCACCGCCACCGTCACCCTCCGGCCAAACGGCGCCCTGGCCTGGACCTATGAGGTATCCGGAACCGCCGCCGGCGCCCTCTGGGAAGTCAGCTTCCCGCGCGTCCGCGCCATCCGTGGCCAGGGCCACGACTTTCTCGTCATGCCCGCCTACCTCGGCCGGCTCCTGCGATACCCGACCCGCAGCCGAAACTCCTTTGTCATCAACTATCCGCAAAATGGCTCCATGCAGTTCTTCGCCTACTGGAGCACGCCCGACCGGCGCCTCCCCGAACTGCCCACGCCCCCCGACAACACCACGGTGGAAACCGGCTGGTACCCGGACCAGGCCAACGCCGCCGGATTCATGTTCCACGTCGAGGACCCCTTCGGCTACCACAAGCAGATGCACGCCGAAACAACCGCCAACCCCGGACACCTCGAACTGAGCGTCACCCACGTCCCGGAACTCGACGCCTGGCCGATTCCGGAAACGCCAGCTCAGCTCCCGGTCGCCTACCAGTCGCCCTACCCCGTCGTGACCAGACCATTCCAGGGCGACTACCATGACGCCGCCCAGCTCTATTTCGACTGGGCGCAACACCAAAAATGGTGCTCGGCCGGACCGGTCGACAGCGCCGGCGACCACCCCCCCGCCGACCCGGACGACCTCGCCCGTTGGAAGCCGGCCTGGTTCCGTGAAGCTGGCTTCTGGGCCAAATTCTACTACGACCCCTACAAGGTCCTCGGCGAATGGGCGGCCTATCAGGACTGGCTCCGCGTCCCGATCGCCTCGCACTACTATCGCTACAACATCGCCCGGTTTGACGACAACTACCCCGAGCACCTGCCCGGCGACGCGTACCTCCTCCCGGCCATGCAGGCCGCCAGGGAGATGCATATCTTCCCCATGCCCTATATCAACGGCGTCATCTGGGATGACGACACCCAGTCATGGTTCCGCGAAAACGGCCGCAATGCCGCCGTCACCGACGAAAACGGCGCCTACCCCGTCTGGGACATCCACCAGGAATACTTCGCCTACATGTGCCCGGCAACCACACAATGGCAGGCCAAAATGCGCGAAACCACCTGGAAACAGGTGGCCGAACACGGTATGCGCGGCGTCTACCTCGACTGCCTCGCCGCCACCCGTTCCCGCCCCTGCTACAACCACGACCACGGACACTCCCTCCGCGGCGGCTTCTATCAGGCCGACGGCAACCGCAAGCTGATGCACGACCTGCGCCGAAACACCCGCCGGTTCGACCGGCAGGCCGCCTTCTTCACCGAGGAAATCGGGGAAATGTACCTCGACTGCATGGACGGCTTCCTTACCCTCGACTACCTGCGCTCGGCCCTGCGCCAGGGCGAACAGGTGTTCCCCGTTTTCAATGCCGTGTATCATTCCCATGTCATCAACTTCGGCAGCGACGCCATGCTGGGCCAGCCGCCGGACGCCTTCGCCCTGCAGATGGGCCGGCTCTTCACCTGGGGCAGCGTCCCGCTCCTCTCCGCTACGGTCGCCGCCGCCCCGCAACCCGGCGACCGGAGCGCCGAACTGCTGCGCGAAATCACCCGGGCGTACTACGTCGTCAGCCGCGCCGCCACCCAGACCGCGTCCTGGCAACGCCTCTCGCAACGGCCGCACGGCAGCGGCGCCCCGGCATCCAGCATCGATGTCCAGGCCGCGTCACACCGCGTGTCCTATGACGGCTGGAACAAACGGCAACGCCTCTGGGAGGGGCCGGCTGTCCTCGCTGGCGCCTTTGCCGACCAGGACCGGGCCTGCCTGCTGCTGGTCAACATCACCGACCAGCCGCAGGACGCCGTCGTCACGGTGGCCAGCGACCTCTTTGCCGGCCAGGCAGCGGTGCGTGGCCACAACCTGTGGCCGGAACCGGCGTCCATCCCGGCAAGCGGCGCCCGCACCCTCACCCTGGCCCCCGGACAAATCGTCGTCCTGGCATATGACCGCCTGTCCGACCTCCCCCTGCCCAAACGCCTGCCGCTGCTGGAAAAAGACTGGGAGCTGCTGCTGGCGGACAAGGACGGCCGTTTCCCGTCGCCAGCAGTCCCCGAACATTCCATGTGGAGCTGCCCGGACGCCATGACCATCAAGCTGGCCAACAGCGACAGAATCGACTTGATGACCTTTGACGAACAGGGAAAAATCACTCCGCGCACCGGCGTCACCCCGACGCTGACCGGCGCCAAGACCGAGGGCATCGGCCTGCCGCGCCAACGTCTGGAACAGCCTTTTGCCCTGCTCAAAAAACTCCCCCACCGCTGCTTCTCCGAAGGCACTCTCGGCATCGTCTGCGGCGGAAACGCCTTTTTCCTCGGCGTGCTCTTTCCCGTCCCCGGCGAAAAGCCGCGTTTCGAGACGGCCGGGCCGGGAGTCTTTGTCAGCGCCGTCATCGAACCGGAAAATCCGATTGGCGCCGAGGCCGTCTTCCATGCCGACGCGGACGCATTTCACCGCTGGCTGCAGACACGCCTGGACCAGCCGCTGGCCGCCAACCAGGCCATCTGCGTCGGCTTCGCCAGTCTCGACGACGCCTGCCTGGCTGAAGCCCAACGACTGTCCGCGGCCTATGGAATTCCAGCCGAGCCGATGCTCACCGCCTGCCGCGACCTGACCCGGACGCCGACAATGGCCAACCTCTCCCGTCTCAATTTGGCCTTGAAGCAGTGGTTCGACAGCGCCGCGCCCTGCCCGGCGCTGTTTGCGCCCGGTCAGCCCGGAGCCGAAATCTTCCACCGAGTCCAGGCCCTGACTCTGCCGCTGTCACCCGCCGACCTGGTTGCGCTCCTGCCCGACCATGACTGGCTGGCGCCCGGCATCGGCAAGACCGTCCGGACCGGCCTTCCCGGCCGGCCCGGACACCGTGGCAGCCTGAGCTTCTCCGCCATGGCCGACGTTCCGCGGGAAGCGCTCGCCCTCGAGCCGCTGCCGGCTGGCGACGGGGTCAAGGTGCTGCTCCACGACCAGCGCCACGTCGAACGGCTGCTGCCCCTGGCCGTCTGGAACAGGGTCGCGGTTGCCGGCCACGAGTTCCTGCCCGCCGACCTGACCTGGCTGGAAGTCAACCGGCCGTACGAACTCCAGACCCAATCCCTGCCCGTCACCCTGGTGACCGAACGGGAAGCCGACGCCGGCGTCAATCTGCGCAACTGGTCACCGTACTATGTCGACATCACCACGACGGTGCAGGCGCCGGCGGGCTGGAAGGTGGCGGTCAATCCGCCGCGACTCCGAGTACCACCGCTGAGCGACCGCAAAGTCGAGCTCGCGGTCGCCGCGCCTGCCAACGCCCGCGGCGGAGAATACCGCCTCAAGCTCGCCACCAACCACCTGGAGGACGAGACGGCCGCCTGCCTCGGCATCATCAAAGTCAACCTGATCGAAAATCTCAGCCCGGTCGTCGGAACCCGGCCGCCCGCGGCGGCGGCAGCCCTGCAGCTGCGCCGCTTCAACATGTTCGCGTGCCATGCCCGGAAAAACGAAAACGTCGTTCTGAACCTCGAAAACCGGCGCGTCACCACCTACACGGACACCATGACCTGGCGCCTGCTGGACGCCGCCCTGCAGCCGGTGCAAAAACAGCAGCTCGCCGTCGACCAGTCCTTCCAATTGGCCTTCACGCCCCCCGACCAGGGCGCCCTCTACCTGGAGGTTGACGCCAAAAACGGCTCCGCCATCGTCACCTCCGAAACCCATGCCCTCTCCGAGGCCGCCAGCGCGACGACCCCGCTCAATCTCTTCAACACGCCACTCACCCGATACTTTTACGTACCCGGACAAGCACAGGACTTCTTCTTCGCCGCCAAAGACGGCGGCCCGGACGAAACGGCCGAAGTGCTCATCACCTCGCCAACCGGACGCGTCGCGCTCAGCCGCAATGGCAACTGGGCCGCGGAAAACAACCGCATCGAAGTCCGGACCGGCGAAGACGCGGGCGTCTGGTCCATCACCTGCCGTCCCGTCCAGGATGTGACAATCTGGCTCGGCGGCGATGTCTCCCCCTGGCTGGCGCCATCGCCCGACACGGTCCTCAAGGGCAGACCCTGAACGACCTGCACCAAAACAGACTCCTTGCACCCTCTCCATCGCGGCAATGGGTCTCCGGGCCGTCCATGGTCTGCAACCGCCCCATAACGCCCACAGCAACGTCCACTGGCCACAGTCTACTGTCATCAAGCGTAACCGGTCAGTGCACAACGCCGTAACCGGTCACCGATTGAGAATTGCGCCATGGCCTGGTGTCGTCGTCCTGGCACGATGCCCGGCAGCCTGAAGGC
>CAYOUR010000255.1:0-5112 GCA_964407145.1 uncultured Lentisphaeraceae bacterium
GTCACCATTTCTCGCCTGGCACGCTCCGGGAACCGCTTCGTCATGCACAGCGTCAGGGGCGAGGCGACCACGCCCGAGACCTGGGAAGAGGCCGGGTGGGCGCCGCCGGCGCCCCAGCTGCCCAGCCTGGAAGTGAATTTCGCGGGCCGCAAGGCCGACGACTTCCTCGCCAACGTTCTGGGGCAGCACTATATCCTGACCTACGGCGACCAGCGGCAACTGCTCGCGGAATACTGCCGTCTCAATGGCATCGACCGGCTCTGAACCGGTCAGCGGCAACCATCGGCGGCCTCGCCTGCGGTCGCCGATGCGAGCCTGCCTTCGCGGCGACCAGCCCAGTACAGCCCGAGCTCAAACAGCAGCCAGGTCGGAACCGCCAACAGCAGCTGGCTGACGACATCCGGCGGCGTCAATATCGCCGCCACAATCAGGATGACGGTCATGACCACCGGCCGGCGCCGCCGCAGGTCGGCGCAGCTGACCAGACCCAGCCGCACCGCCGGAAGCACCAGCACCGGTGTCTGGAACATCAGCCCAAAGGCCAGGGACAACCACCCAGACACCCCGAGGAACTGAGCCAGGCCCAGCATGGGCCGCAGCTGGTCGTCGGCAAACTGACTGGCGAAGCGCATCAGCAGCGGCAGAACCAGCAGCACGCTGAAAATCACCCCGGCGAAAAAAAGCAGCGAGGCCGCCACCACCCAGCGCCGCAACAGCCCCCGCTCGTGCTCATGCAACGCCGGAACCAGAAAACGCCACAGCTGCATCAGATTCCACGGGTAGGCCGCCGCCAGCGCCAGCAACAACGCCAGCTTCAGCCGCACCAGAAAGACTTCCAGCGGCGAAAAGAAATGCAGCCCGCCCAGTTCCGGCGGCAGACACCAGCGCACCAAGCCGGCAATGACCAACGGCGTGGCGGCATAGCCGACCGGGAACAACAGAGCCGTGACAGCCAGGCAGCGAAGCAAGGCGCTCCGCAACGCCTCCAGATGCCCCAGAAGCGTATGGTCGCCGACGGTACTCACTGGCCACCGGCATCCGCATTTTTAGAAGAGGCTGAGCCCTGGCCAGCCGGATGACCTTTGGCCGCGGTGGCTGCCGAAGCCGGCTGTTCAATCCCGGCCGCCTTGGCCTCCGAATCGACCTTCTCGCCCGTCAATTCTTCGCCTTCGCGGTCAATGGCGTCTCGGGCTTTCTTGAATTCGCGCGACGCCCGCCCCAGGGCTTTCGCCAATTCGGGAATGCGCTTGGCCCCGAAAACCAGAACCACAAAACAGACGATAACTAATATCTCGGTAAATCCCAACGACATGTGAACACCTCCCAAGCGGACCGCGCCCGCATCCGTGGCCTCGGGGCAAGCGCCGGCGCGGTCGGCACCCGCATGACAATCCGACAACGGCTGATGCAGAACCAGCTATAATATACACTGGCTTCCGGCACTGCCAGTGCGTTTCCTGAAGCAAATGCCAACCCGGGTCGTCTGTCACCCCTTGACAACGAACCCACGGCACGGTTCCGTCGTCCCTGCAGCATGCCCGCAGGTGAGGCGTCGCCGTGCCGCCAACGGCTTGGCGCCGCACCGGCAGGCTCCCTTCAGGGAAAACCCACAGTCCCAGGGCGGCGCGGCTTTTCCGGGGGCTGGTGTTGGCCTCTGTTCTGACGCTCCCGGCGGGACTTCGCCGCACTACAACTGTCAGGGAGATGCACCTCTACAGACGCCAGCCCCTTTCAACCGCCAGTTTCAATGGGTGACCGATGACGCCCCGTGCCTCTTGAACGTGCCTTGACGCACACAGGACCTGCCTGGCGACGACGACCGGGAACGCACGCCACCAAAGCCGACGACGCCATCAACAGAGACTGCACCCGACGGTGGCATGCGAATTCTGTCCATGGCAAAGCCAGCATTTTCCATCCGTGGCGGTTTGCAGACCGCCATTTTATCTATACTGTAATCGGTGACAGGCCGGAAACGGCGCGTCCGTGCCTTGCGACGATGTTTCTCATGAACAGGAGACCACCACCATGATGCTTCAACACGAAATCACCGCGGCCCTGGCCCACCGTCCGACCAAGACCTGGAGCGGCGAGCCGCTGCTCGGCAGCAGCTACGGCCAGGAAGAAATCGACGCCGTTGTCCAATGCCTGCGCGACTCCATGGACCCGACCGTGGGCTTTGGCTTCTCGGCCCCGCCCATCCCCGACTTCGAACAAGCCTTTGCCAACTACTGCGGCGCCAAGTACGCCACGGCCGTCAACAGCTGCGGGCCCGCCATCGACATCATCATGCGCTACCTCAAACTGCAGCCCGGCGACGAAGTCATCGTGCCGTCCTGCAACTATGTCGCCTCCGCCCTCTCCGTGTTCGGGCATGGCGGCCAGGTCATCTGGGGCGATGTCCTCCCCGACACCCTCCAGCTCGACCCCGCCGATGTCGAACGCAAGATGTCGCCACGTACCAGGGCGATTTTCCCGGTGCACATGAATGGCCTGTCAGCGCCGATGGACGAGTATATCGCGATTGCGGAAAAACACCCGCACCCGGTGCATGGCCCGGCCAAGGTGATTGGCGACGCGGCCCGCGCCTGTGGCGGCGGCTACAAGGGCGGCAAGATCGGCAAGGCCGGCTGGGCGACCGTGTTTTCCTTCCACACCATGAAGAACATGACGACTCTGGGCGAAGGCGGCATGCTCACCACCGATGACGCCGACCTGGACAAGTACGCGCACTCGGTGCGCATGTATGGCGCCGGGGTCGAGGCCTGGGGCACCTCCAACGTCATGACCAAGGTCCAGGCCGCGGTCGGACTGGTCCAGCTCAGCAAGCTGGACAGCTTCATCGCCGGACGGCGACACATCGCCCAGGAACGCAACCGCCTGCTGGCCGATGTCCCCGGCCTGATCCTGCCGGTCGAACCGGCCGACTGCGTCCACAGCTACTACCTCTACACCTGCCGCGTCAAGGACGAATGGGCCGGCGCCAAGCGCGATGAACTGATGGCCACCCTGGAAAAAGAATTCGGCTTCCGCTGCGTCATCGCCAACCCACCGGTCTACGCCAGCCGCAAACAGCTGGCCGAGCACACCAAGGGCCAGTCCAACCCGGTGACCGAACACCTGGCCAAAACCATCTTCTGTGTGCCGTTGCATCCCGC
Source organism: uncultured Lentisphaeraceae bacterium (assembly GCA_964407145.1). Lineage (GTDB taxonomy): Bacteria > Verrucomicrobiota > Lentisphaeria > Oligosphaerales > Oligosphaeraceae > JAAZKI01. Next base: position 3,159 of record CAYOUR010000255.1, read on the forward strand.
CATGCCGGACGAAGACAACCAATACATCTGCGCGGCCATCATCACCGCCATGTCCAGGCTGTAATTCCCCCTGCTTCTTCTTGCCTCCCCCCGAAGCGCCGCCGCAACCCCCTGCGGCGGCGCTTTGACGCTTCTGCCCCGGGCGGGTCCGGGCGGCCTTCGCCATGGCCCGCAAATCTCCCCCTTTGTCTGCTCGTGCACAACCACGGACTCTTCGACAATCAGCCGGAATGCGGTTTTTGCATGATGCGGCCTGGCACACCCGCCGGCCACGACTATATTTATAGTTTTGTCTGCCCTTTCAATCCCCGGCCAACCAGGACGCATCATCATGCAAGCGAGCTTCAGGCGCATCTTCCTGTCCAAACGCTATCCGCTGCGAATCAGCCGCGGCCTCAGCACCGGCTCGGAAAACCTCTTCGTGGCCGTGTCGTTCCTCGGGCAGACCGGCATCGGCGAATTGGCCGGAACCACGACCGAAGACGGTGAAAACTGCGACTCCGGCTTGGCCGAACTCACCTCATTCGTCAACCAGATTCCCCCGGAACACCCGTCCATCCAGGACGTCTGGCAACAGGCGCGCCAGGCCGGCGTCCGCCCCCGGGCGCTGGCCGCCTTGGACATGGCCCTCTGGGACGCCTTGGGCAAAGCCGCCGGCTTGCCGCTGTGGCAGCTGTTCGGCCTGGCCCGCCGGGCCGTTCCGACCTCGTTGACGATCGGCATCAACCCGCCGGAAGTCACGCGGGAACGGGTGCCGGAAATCCTGTCCCGGACCGGCGCCCGTTTCTTGAAGGTCAAGCTCGGCTCTCCCGAGGGTCTGGCCGCCGACAAGGAACACTTCCTGGCGGCCCGGGAGGCGTCCGCGCCGTTCCGGGTCGGCATCCGGGTCGATGCCAACGGCGGCTGGTCCCTGGCCGAAGCCCTGCACATGCAGAACTGGCTGGCTGACCGGCAGGTCGACTACATTGAACAGCCCCTGGTCAAAGGGGCGGAAGACCAGCTGCCTGAGCTGTTCCGACAACGCGTCCTGCCCATCTACGCCGACGAATCCTGCTGGTTTGCCGAAGACGTCCCCAAGCTCGCGGACCGTGTCGACGGCGTCAACCTGAAACTGATGAAATGCGGCGGCCTGACCGAGGCCCTGCGCATTGTCGCCGCCGCCCGCGCCCATGGACTCGGCACCATGATCGGCTGCATGGGTGAATCCTCGGTCGCCATCTCGGCCGGCGCCGCCCTCAGCGCCCTGTTCGATCATATCGACCTGGACTCCCACCTGAATCTGACCAACGACCCGGCGGTCGGCGCCGACCTCGTCGACGGCTGCGTCATGCCCAATCACCGACCTGGACACGGCGCCGTCATCGCGGGATGGCCAGACGCCTTCGGACAACCCTGAAGCCCGCCCCCCCGAAGGGCGCCGCTGGGGGAACGACGTCCCGACCGACTGCACCCCTCCACCACGCCCCGAACCCGCATCCGGCAATCATGTCATTTCAACCTGGAAAGCCTGCCCAACATGCTCACTCCCGACCTGCCCCTCGCCATCTTCATGGAAGACACTTTCGGCAAACCCTTCGGCAAAATGGGCTATGGCATTCTGCGCTTCTCCCAAAATCCGATCGTCTGCATCATCGACAGCACGCAGGCCGGGCGGAAGGCCGGCGACGTGATGCCCAAGTCTCCCCAGCCAAACTGCCCCATCGTCGCCACGGTCGCGGAAGCCGCCGCCCTCGGCGCCAAGGCGCTGCTGCTGGGCAGCGCCCCCTCCGGCGGGCTGATTCCGGAAACCTGGTATCCGGCCTTGGACCAGGCCGTCAACGCCGGGCTGTCTCTCGTCAACGGCCTGCACCAACACCTCAACGACCGCTACCGGAGTCTACAACCGGGACAATGGATTTGGGACATCCGCCAGGAGCCAGCCGGTCTCGGTGTCGGCGAAGGCCGCGCCCGCGAG
>CAYOUR010000256.1:0-5070 GCA_964407145.1 uncultured Lentisphaeraceae bacterium
ATTTGCCGGGCATTGTGCAAGGACTATGACACCATGCCCCGGCACAATTCTCAATCGGTGACCGGTTACGTCGTGTCGCGCAACTGACATGGCGCGGGTTGGCGGCAGCCCGTTGGCAGGTTACATTATGCCTTGTTACGACAATCCCTTCGCGGTGACCGCGTCCAAACAAAAGTCCATGGATATGCCGACGTTTCCACATGTGTTCTGGTCTGGCCTGGCCGTGCTGCTGCTGGCCGCCGTCTTGGCGCCGCCACTTCGCGCCCAGGACGGGCCGCCGCCACCGGAAATTTTTGAATTCGCGACCGAGCCGTCGCCGGACCCGGCGCGGACCAACCGCAGCCGCGGATTGCAGGCGATTTCCGAAGGCGTCTATGGCATGGCCGTGACGTTTTTCCAGAATTACTTGCGGGAAACGAACGGCCGTGAGCCTGATTTTTCCGAAGCCAGCGCGCTGCTGGCCGAGGCCTACTTGGCTCTGGGGCGGCTGTCGGAAGCCGAAAAGGTTCTGATTGAACATGGGGCCAGGACCAGCGGCGCGGGTGACGCCTTGCTGCAGGCCCGCATTGTCTATGTCTGGAGTCAGGTCTGCTTCAAGCAGGGCAAGTGGGAGGAATGCCTGAAACGGAGCTGGCCCCTGACCCAGCCGGAGGCGCCGCCGCCGGTGCAGGCCAAGGCCGTGATCCTTTATGTCGACGCCGCCGCCAGGATTCCTGACTGGGCGGGCGCCATCAAGGTGATGACCGAATACCTGGCCCGGTCTTCCGCCGGCGCGGAGACCTATCAGATTCAGCGGCGCCTGGTCAGCGCGTATCTGATCACCGGCCAGCTGGACGCAGCCAAGGACATGCTGGACATGATCCGCACGGTTGACGACCCGGCCTTGGCCCTGTCCTTTGACCTGCTTCGGCTGCTGTGCCTGTCCCTGCAGGGCGACCTGTCCGGCGCCGCCGTCGTGTTCCAGCGTCTCAGCCGCCAGTGTCCGACGGTTCCCAACCCGGAATGGTGGGAGGCCTTGTGGCAGTTTGCCGAGGCGCTGTTCCGCGCGGAAAAGTATGCCGAGGCGGCGGCGGTTTTGCCGTTGGCGCTGCAAGTGGCCACGGATGACGCCGGCAAAGTCCGCGGCCTGGTGCGGCTGGCTGATACCTGCATCCGCCTGAACAATGTCAACCAGGCCAAGGACACTCTGGAGGAGATTCGCCGGAGTTTTCCTGACAGCCAGGAGCTGGTTCAGGTTACGACCCGGCTGGCGCAGCTGCAGCAGCAAATGGGCAACCACCTCAGCGCGGCGGAACTGTACGCCGAACTGGTGGCGCACCCGAAGGTCGGCCCCGACCTGCGCTATCAGGCCTGGACCAACCGGGCGCGCAGCCTGGTCCGGGCGGGGCAGTGGCAGAAGGCCGTGGAGGCCTTCCTGGCCGGCGAAAAGGCCGGCGCCACCGCCTTGGAGCAGTCCCAGGCAGTGTTCGAAGCCGCAGAAACCGCCGATCAAGCCCAGGATAAGAAAAAGGCGGCGGAGCTTTATGGCCGTGTGGCCAGCCAGTACGCCGTGACGGCCCTGGCCCCGGAGGCGCGCCTCCGCCAGGGCGCCGCTTTGATGGCCATCGGCGAATACCAGGCCGCCGTGACGGCCTATGAGAGCTTCGTGACGGCCTTTCCCGCCAATCCGCAGATTGAGACGGCGATGCTCTGGCAGGGCGTTGCCATGCGCCAGGCCGCGCGTTCCGCGGCGGACAGCCTCCGGGCGGTGGAATTTCTGGTGAGCTTGGCGCGCGCCAGTGACCGCGAGGATCTGGCCGTGTCGGCCTTCCTGGAAGCGTTTCAGGCCGCTGACGCGGCAGGCGAGCTTGACTTGGCCGCGGAGCAGCTCAGCGCGGTCATCAACGGCTTCCCCAGTTCGGAGCAGCTCAGCCAGGCGCTGTACCAGCGTGTCGTCATTCGCTTCCGTCAGGGGCGGCTGGCCGACGCCCGCCAGGACGCTGAGAGCTTTCTGAACAGCTTTCCACTGTTGCCGCAGGCGGCGGACATCTGCATTCTGATGGGCGATTCCCTGGCGGCGGAAAGCAAGTGGGAGGAGGCCAAGAAGTACTATCTTTGGCTGGTGACGACGCAAGCGTCATCGCCGCTGGTCCCGGTGGCGCTGTATGAAGCGGCGTTTGCCGCCAGGCAGTTGCAGCAGCATGACGGCGCCCTGGCGTTGTTGGAACAGCTGCAGGGCGCCCTGAAGCTGTCCGCCGCGAATGGCCAGGAGGGCGCGAAGGCCGACCGGGCCGTGCCGCCGGACTACCCCGCCAAGGCGGAAATGCTCCGGGGCGACATTCTTTCCCAGCAAGGCAAGTATGCCGAGGCCAGGTTGAGCTTTGCCAGTGCCAGGACGCTCGCCGGCGATATTGAACTCGGATACGCGGCCCTTGGCCGCCAGGGCGAGATGCTGATGGCGTTGGCGGAGGCCAACCCCGCTCTGCTGACCGAGGCCGAGCAGTGCTTCGGGATCATTCTGGCAGCCGAAAACGCCTCCGCACCCTTGCGGGAAATGGCGACGTATCGCCTGGCCAAGTGCCTGGAGCGCCGCGGTCGCACCCAGGAGGCTCTGGACCAGTACCTGAAAATGTATTTTGCCTATACGTCGGCCGAGGCGGAGACGCCGCCGCGCAGCTGGGTCTACTTCAGCCGGTGCGTGTATGACGCGGCCAGGATTCTGGAGACGACCGGTGAGACGGAGAGTCTGCGCCAGGCGGCGCGGCTTTACGAGGGTCTGGCCAAAGCCGGTCTGCCGGTTTCGGCCGAAGCCGCCCGCCGCGCCGAGGATATCCGCGCGGCGCATCGGCTGGCTCAGTGAACCGTGGCTTCCCGGCGACCCTGGCCGGGCGACCTGTCCGGCGCCGCCGACGCGCGGCATTGTTTGCGTCGCTTCGGTTCAAGCCGGTGTGCGGGCTGTCAGCCAGAACCCCCGCGAGGCATGGCCGTTCATGGTTGGGAAGGTCGTCATTTCGAAGCAGTCGAGCTGGAATGCGGTAAACAGCCGGCGGACGTGGTCTTCCGTGTGATGTCGGAGGATGGCTCCTTCCGGCAGTTCGAAGACGCCATAGGCCGGGTATTTGTCGGCGAACCGCCGGTACCGTTCCCGGTTTCGTTCATCGTCGTTGAGCAGGAAGTCACTGCAGTAGACCACGCCTCCCGGGCGGAGTACGCGGCGGATTTCGTCGAGCAGGCGCTGCTGACCTGCGTCGTCGACGACGCAGGTCAGCACGGCGCAGAGCAGGGCGGCGTCCACGCTCCGGTCCGCGACGTCCAATGCCGGCGGGTTGCCCTGGACGGTCAGGGGCAGATGCGGAAACAGGCCGCGGCCGCGTCGGATCAGGGCCTCAGCCGGGTCAAGTCCGAGCAGGTTGCGGTAGCCGGCAGACCACAATTCTGCCAGGACGCGGCCGTAGCCGCAGCCGACATCCAGGACGCGGGCGTTGACCGGCACCAGCGCGCGGAAACGTTCGATGGCGAACGTCGTCGTGAACGTCTTGTTGACGGCGTGGTTGTTCCAGTAGTCAAGGGAATTCATGGCCTGTTCGCCCGGGTGATGGCACGCCACCTGGCGGCGGCGGAAATTTGGCGGGCCGTTTCCGGCGGGGATGCGGACGGCGTGCTCATCTCAGCTTGATCAGGAGAATGAACAGGAGCGGGGTGGCGATGGTCTGCAGAAGCATGAAGCGTACCAGGACTTGGGTGTTGGACCAGCCCCAGTTTTTGCGGCAGTGGTCATGAAAGGGGAAACGGCAGCTGTGCGCCAGGCGCACGGGAAGAATCTGCCGGTCAGCTTCGGCGTCGGAGGCGAAATTGGCTCCCGGGGAGGGGTTGACCTGGTTGCGAGCCGGCGGGCGGGTATCATAGCCGATTTTCCGGAATATCCTTAACATGAGAAGCTTGCAGATTCCTCCGCCGCCATTGGCGAGGAGGATGGGGGCGACCGCCAAGGCCAGGAAGGGGTTGCCGGCGGCCAGTACGGAAAGTCCGATCAGCAGGCCGAGAAAGCGTGAGCCGGCATCACCCATGAGTACGGCGCTGGGATTGGCGTTGTGCCAGAGGTATCCGGCCAGTCCGCCGCAGACGACATAGATGATGACGGCCCAGCGGGCGCCGTCGGCGTAATGCGGCAGCAGCAGGTATTCGGCCATGACGGTGTGGCCGACGATGCCGTACAGAAAAGCGCCCATGCTGAACAGGGTCAGCAGGGACAGCGACCCGGCCAGTCCGTCCACCCCGTCCGAACAATTGACGGCATTGATGCAGAACCACAGGAGTGTCGCGGCGGCTGGGATGTAGAGCCAGGGCGACAGGACGAAGCCGCCGTCGGCGGCTGGCCCCTTGAAGAGCGGCAGCCAGATGGTCATGGGTCGGCCGCCGCAGAGAATGGCCGCGGCAAGAATGGCTATGAACAGGTCGAGCGAGCCTTTTTTCCACTCGCCCCAGGGTTTTTCGCTGCAGTCATCGAGGAAGCCGGTCGTCATGCAGCCGATCAGGCAGACGGCCAAGCTCCAGTGCCTCCAGGTCGGCGGCAGCACCAGTGCCAGCACGATCGCGAAGATGGCAACCAGGATGACTCCGGCACCCGTCGGTTTGCCTTTGGCCTCCTTTGAATCCTTGACAAAAGGCTTGCCCTGATCACGCGGCAGAAGATGCCACAGGCGGGGCAGGAGCCACCAGGTGGCCATGGCCGCACCGCTGGCGCCCAGGCAGAGCAGGACCAGGTAAGATTCCAACAGCCGGAACGGCCCCCAGACAGATGTTAGATACGGGGCAAGCAGGGGTAGCATGGGCAATCAGGCCTTGACGGTAAAAGACACGAACAAACTGGCCGGCAAGAAGTCAGGGCAGGAGTTCCGTTGCCCTCAAGCCGCCTGATATAATATACCCCCGCGTTTCGGAAGCAAAACTGCCGGAAAAGAAAAAATGGGCGAAGGACGCAACCGGTCACCCAATTGATAATTAGGTAATGTGCGAAATCTGGTGATGGTAAGAGAGATTTGACCCAGTGGTTGTCAAGCTTACGGCAGTGCTCCTGCAGGGCGTGACTTT
>CAYOUR010000257.1:0-5033 GCA_964407145.1 uncultured Lentisphaeraceae bacterium
CATGGCGTCATTCTCAATGAGTGACCGGTTACGTCGCGGGCGGGTGTCGTCGGGTGGGCGGTTCTGGGTGTTGTTTTCTGATTTTCCCGCGCGGTTTGGTTTGCAAAAAAAGCCGGTTTGGTTCAGGGCGAAAAGCGAAAAAGGGTGCTATAGTAGTTTTTTCACGGTTGGCATTTGGCGGATGATCGCAGGTGGCTTCGGAGCTGAAATAACCATAAGGTGTTGGGACAATGACGGTACAAGAGGAATGGCGAGAGCTGCGCACGGCTGGTCCCGGCATGGAGAGACAAGCGCTGGCCGAGGCCTTTTGCGGCTGGTCGGAGCGGTTCACGGCCGAGGACGAGGGGGAGAGCGGCGGCTGTTTTCGGCATTGGCGGCGGTTGCCGTCGGCGGTGCGTCAGGCGAAGTTGCGTCAGGCGGTGCGTGGCGGCATTCCGGAGATGGGGGCCGGGCCGCAGCTGGAGCTGGCGTTGCTGGTGGCGCTGTTTCAGGTTTTGCGTCAGGGTCGTTGTTTCATCAGCTTGGCGGCCTCAAGCGACCCGGTGCTGATTCGTGCGGCCGTGCGTCGTTTTCAGGACTTGGATTCGCTCGTCATCCAGTCGGTGGGCATGCTTGGCGACCGCAGCGGCCTGAAGCTGAGCGACTGTGTCAAGGCGCAGGTGGTCATCATCGACCACTATATCCTGGCCACGGTCTTGCGCAGCAACCCGGAGTTGTTTTCGGCCGGCCTGCCGATTTTCTTTGTGGAGATTGACAGTTGTCTGTACTGCAACCGTCTGGTATTCTACGAGCGTTCGGTGCCCCGGGCGAGCGGGTTGATCTATAACAGCGAGGTGTCGGTGCCGAGCTGGGCCGGCAATCCGGCCATCTTTGACACGGTTCTGGAGATGAAGCGGCTGGGTCTGGAGATCTGCGGCAGCTACAGTCTGGTAGACCGTTTCACGGCCGGTGAGATGAACAAGCTGCTGCGCGACCGGGTGGTCGGCCGGATTCGCGGCAGCCGGGGGATTGGCTTCAGCGCCTTCACGTATCGCACTTCGGGGTTGCGCAACGGCGCGGTGGTGCGGGACGTGCAGAAATGTCCGACCAACGCGATCATTGTCTGTCTCACGGAAGGTGTGGTGAAGGACATGCAGGAGGCGCTGCGCAAGAGCGGGGTGGAGTTCACGGTGACGATGATGGCGGACGACGTGGCCACGGCCCTGGCCCTGGCCAAGCCGGGGAATCGTCGGGTGATCATCTATGCCGGCATGCCGACCAGCCAGACGGCGGCGCCGCCGGAGCGGCTGCCCGGGGCGCTGTTTCTGGCCGAATGCTATTTGACGGACAATTACCAGGCCAAGATGATTGCCATGTCGCAGCGGCTGATGGACTGTGTGCAGGCGCCGCGGCTGTATTACTCGCTGGAGGACCGTCTGATGGCGATTTATGCCCAGGAGGGCGGATTTGGGCGGTTGTTTGACGTCATTGAGTTCACGGAGCGATATGACCCGTGGTATCAGATTCGCCGGGTTCTGGCCAAGGCGATGCTGCGGAAGCTGAACCGGATGCGTGCCGCGCTGCTGGACGACGAGGCGCCGATACCGTCGCTGCCGTTGACGGGCCGGGCGTCGTCGGCGGGGGGTGGTCGCGCCAAGGCTTCCCGTGGCGCTCAGGTGGAGGCGTTGTGTTTTTGCGGCAGCGGCAAGCCGTTCAAGGAGTGCCACGGGAAGCGGAAGTAGTTCCGGGTCTGACTGGCGCCCTGGGCGGTTTGGCCGGGGCGTCGCGGTTGTGGCCTCATGTGGGTCAAGCGAATCAAGGGCGAAGCCATGTTCATGAATGTTGGTTTGGGCGGTCTTGACACCCCGGAGAAGATTGCGGAGTATATCAGCCTGGGCGCCGAGGAGTTTTTCGCCGGTTTCATTCCGCGGGAGTGGCTGGAGAAGTACGGCTGGGAGGTGTGTCCCAATCGTCGGCCCATGGGTGGTCCGTACAACTATTCGCAGGAATCGGTGTTGCGTGAGGTGGTGAAGACGATTCACGACCATGGCGGCCGGATCAATCTGGCGATCAACGCGCAGGACAACGGCTCGGAGCGTCTGGCCATGCTGCATGACCAGTTCAACTTGTTTGAGACGATGGCGCCGGACGGTTACATCATCGCGGATCCGGGGTTGTTGTTTTCGATGCAGTCCTGGGGGATCAAGCGGCCGATTCACTTGAGCACGGGCGTCGGGTGTTTCAACAGCGAGGCGGTGCGTTTTTTCTGCGAGCATTTTCCGGTGCGCCGTCTGGTCATTCCGCGGAAGCTGACGCTTCGGGAGATGGGTCTGATGATGGGCTCGCTGCGCGATTTGCCGCTTGAATACGAGGTCATGATCATCGGCTACCGGTGTTTTTTCAACGATGAGGACTGCCATTCAGTGCACAGCGCCGCGCGCCGGAATCTGTGCGGGGACGTGATTTCGGCGCCGTTCAAGGTCACCAACCACATGCCGAAGAACTGGAAGGAAGTGACGGAGCGTCTGCGGGACGAGCGGACGGGCGAGCTGTGCGAGGGCAGCCTGCTGAATCAGTTCCGCCGTGAGTGGCAGTTGCCGCCGCCGCCGCCGCCGCCGGATTTCAGCGTGCCGGCTTCGCGGGAGGGGCTGGACGGCGAGTTGGCGCGGATTTTGTTTCAGAATTGCGGATTGTGCGTGATCAAGGCGTTGCGCGACCTCGGCGTGCAGGTGTTGAAGGTGCCGTTGCGGGGGGACGAGGGCATCAAGAGCCGCATCATCACGATCGTGAACACGGTCATGCGTCATCCGAATCCCAGCCGGGAGATGTGCATGGCGCTGCTTGACAGCCCGGAATTCTGCCGTGTCAAGCACAACTGCTACTACGATGTCCCGGAGGCGTGAGCATGGAACTGGCCATTTATTTTGCCAATTACGAGCGTTTGCAGGAGATTGACCAGGCCTTGCATGCCGTTGATCTGATGGACATCCCCGGTTATTTGAATGCCGCGTTGTTTCTGTTGGACCCGAATTTGATCGACAATGTCGGCAACGTCACGGCTCTGAAGTGGATGAATCCGCTGCTGGAGAAGGGGTTGGACTTCAGCCGGCTGTACTTCGGGCAGGAGTTCTGCCAGTATTTGACGCCGCCGCCGGAGGAGGTGGAGATGGCCTACTATTTTGGCCGCCAGCAGGGCTGGTCGTTCACGTACGTGACGGGCGGCTATCTGGCCGAGGCGGCGTTGGCGGTCACGCGGCGGAACCTGGAGAAGCTGGCGGAGCTGGACCGGACGGCCGAGGTCGTGTTCAACGACTGGGGCGTGCTGCGGATGCTGCGCCGCGACTTTCCGGATTTCGTGCCGGTCATGGGCCGGATTTTGAACAAGCAGGTCCGGCTCAACTTGTTTACGGAGACGGGCGCGCAGCTGCCGGTTTCGCTGGATGGCATCAACCTGGGGCCTGAGCAGCTGCGCAAGAATCAGATAGACGCCTACCGCGACGTCAACATTTCGAATCCGGACTATTTGCCGCATTTGCATGCCTGGGGGGTGCGGGGGGTTGACATGGACATGACGCCTCAGGGCGTGGCGCGTCCGGCGGACGGCTGGAACCTGCAGCTGGGCTTTTACTATCCGTGGGGGTTCATTGCGACGGCGCGGAACTGTCCGACGGCCGGGACGTTGGATGTCAGCCGGATGTTTGTGGTGAAGGACAAGCCGTGCGGGAAGCCCTGCCGGAAGTACAATTGCAGTCCGAATCTGATGCAGTTTGATACGCCGCTGATCATGCGCGGGCCGACGTTGTTCGTGTTTCACGCCGATTATGCGGCGCCGTACTTCAATGGGCAGATGGGGTATGAGCGGCTGATCTATCAGCCGTACATTCCGCTGTAGGGCGGCGTCCCGGGCAGGTCATGAGCGGTTGCGCGTATGGCATACGAATTAGTCTACACCTCTTCGCCGTCCGGGGTCCGTCCCGGCAGTTCCGGTTTTTGCGTGGTTGCCTGCACGCAGGGTCTTCCCGTAGCCCTGGGCAGTCAGCTGGAGAAGCTCAGCGCCTACAAGCCTTATTATCCGGAATATGACGGGCGGGCGTCGGACAATCCGGTGTCGTGCGCGCATTGCCAGATGGTATGCGGCGGACAGACGTATCATATTTTGAGTCGGATTTGCCATAACGGGCGGGACTACACCGGTCGTTCGAACAAGCTGGCTTCGCATGTGGCCTTGGACCGGGCCGAGGCCGGGGGATACCCGGCTGGGCCGGCGGCCTTGTTTCTATGTCCCGGGCTGTTCCGTGAGGCCGACTGGGAGATTCGCCCCGAGGTCCTGCCGTCGCCCCTGGCGCTGCCGTCGGCCGCGCCGTCGGCCGCGCCGTCGACCGGGGTTGCGTCCACCTGGCAGGCCGTCGCGGGCGACGCCGGGTGGGCCGGCGTGCTGGCGGAGACCATCCTGTCGGGTGCGGGCACCCCTGCGTATCTGGTCTTTGAGCCATCGCGGCCGGTTCCGGCGGTTCAGTTGGTGCACGAGGCGCTGTCCTTGCTGCCGGTTGACAAGCGCTGGCAGGTGACCTTCAACACGTATTTCACGGGTCTGACGGCCGGGACGACCTGTCAGTGGCGGTTTTGCCCACCGGACAGCGAGGCTTTGCGGGACGCCCGCGGGCGTTCGGGGGCGTTGGTCATTGATCTCGCGGCGCCGCTGCCGGCGGCGTCAGGCGGTCGTCTGGTGGACTTTGCCCGGAGCGGTGAGCGGGACGAGACGCCGCCGCGGCAGCCGACGGCGGTGTCTGTCCCGGAGACGTCAGCCCCGGAGCTGAAGCCCTTGCCGCCGCGGCGGCCGATGGCGGGGCCGGCCCGGCGCGGTCGTTGCGGCGCCGGGGGCGCGGTCGGCGCGGACGGCACCCAGCCCTCGGTTGGGATTGGCCCGGCGCCGGACCGCGGCTTGTCCGGGCGGCTGGTGCTGGCCATCGTGGCTGGCGCCGCGGTTGCACTGGCCATTGCGCTGGCGGCCTGGCGCTGGCTGGGGGGGTAGTGGACTGTGGGCGGTGGACATT
>CAYOUR010000258.1:0-3132 GCA_964407145.1 uncultured Lentisphaeraceae bacterium
CATAACCACGGGTGACCGAAGCCCGAAGGGCGAGGGAACCCGTGGTAGAGCCCCCGCCACCGCCGCGCCCGAAGGGCGCAACTTGAAAACGCTGTTCTCCACGGACAGTGGGAGGAAGCGTTCATCACCACATTTCGCCCATTGGCCATAAATTATCAATAGCTGACCGGCTATGTTGCCTGGCCGTCTGCCGCCGCCGGTTTTCGCGGCGGGCGGTGCGCGCTATTCCAGGATTTCGAGGGTGATCGGCTTCCAGATGCCGCCGGCCATGGTGGAGTCGTGGACGCGGACCGTCAGCTGGTTGTCCTCCCCCCATTTCAGATGCTGGGTGGCGTCAAGCGAGAAGGGCACGTTCCAGCCGTCAGGGCCGAGGTCGTGTTCACCGAGGTAAACGCCGTTGAGCCAGACCCAGGCGCATTCGTCCACGCCCTCGAAATGCAGTTCGGCGGCATTGAAGCGCTGCGGTTTGGCCGGGGCCTTGAAGACGCGCCGGTACCAGGCGAAGCCGTCATGGCTGATGCCCTGTGGCTCCCAGGCCTTGGCAATGGCGATGTCCGTCCAGGAACGGTCGTCGAAGCCCGGCTTGAACCAGTCGCGGGTGTGGCCCTGGATGTCGTGGTCAAGGGCGATTTTCCAGCCGGTTTCCGGCAGGGGGAAGCGTTCCTTGACGGCGACGTCGTAGTCCCAGTCCGGCCGGTTGCGCAGCAGCACGGTGTCGTTGTGGAAGGGCCAGGTGGCCCGCAGCACCAGGGAGCGCACGGCCAGGTCCTCGTCCTGGGCGGCTTTCTGCAGCAGCTGCTGGCGCCGGCCGAGGGCCGGCAGCTCCGAGGCCAGCAGCGTGGCGGCGTAGACGCGCACCGGCAGCGGCTGGTCCGTCAGCGCGGACTCCAGGATGTCGAGGCACTCGTCCGGCCGGCGGCCCTGGCAGAGGAGCTGCAGGGCCATGCGGCGGGTCTGGCCGTCGGCATTGTCCTGCAGGGTCTGGAGCAGGGCGGCGTTGCCGGTCGGGCCTTTGCCGGCCAGGCCGCGGACGGCGGTCCGGCGGACCATGATGTTGTCGTCCTGGAGGAGCTTGGCCAGCTCCGGCACGGCGGCTTCGCCGCCCTCGGCCAGCCGAATCGCCCGCTGGCGGCGCGCTTCGGCCTGGCCTCCGAACCGCGGACCGGCGCAGCCGGCGGCCAAGAGCAGAAGCAGAAGCAGGAGCAGGGTCAGGCACATGGTTCCGGCCCGGCGGTCGGCAAGGCGTGGGATGGTCATGGTGGCAGTCCTTTCAGGGCAAATGCCGCCCGGGGCGGCGTGGACGTGACGTGAAGCGGCGCGGAGTGCCCGCGGCGTTCATTGCAACTGGCAGCTCACCGTGGATTGCAGGCCCGTGGCCAGGTTTTTGGCGGTGACGGTCCAGACGCCGGGAGTGTCATTGGCGGCTGGCTGCAGGGTCAGGTCGAGTTGGCCATGCCGTGCCGTGTAGTAGCCGGAGAATTCGGCCGGGGCCCCATCGGCGTCCGTGATTCTGACTTCGACCGGGACGGCGGCCGCGGGTTTGCGGCCCCAGCGGTCGGTGATGGCGATGGCCACCGGCAGGCCCCGGCCGCGGCGCGCCGTCGCGGGCAGGCGGAGGCGCAGCTTGTCCAGGGCCGTCCTGGAAACCATGAACAGCCGTCCTTCCCCGGGCCCGAATTCGGCCTCGAAGCTCAGGCCGCCGTCGGCGCTGCGGCTGGGGACCGCCTGGTGGCGGACCAGGTCATAGACGTATCCGGGACGGTCGAGCCACAGCGTCGCCTGGTGGGGCAGGCCTTTCTCCATCACCAGGCGATGGTGGCCGACATAGTCGCCGAACTCGCGCCGGTCGTTGATCGCAAACAAGTAGTCGGTCGTCTCATAACGGCGCAGCCTGGTCACCACGTCCAGGTCGGAAGAGCCGGCCCGCGCCTGATAGACGCCGGCCAGCTCCTGCCGCAGACGCAGCGATTCCTGCTGCAGGCGCGCTTTGGCGTCAGACGCGTTGCTGGCGCGCTTCACCACCGGCAGAAAGACGTCCGCCAGGATGGCCGGGCAGACATTCTCGTCGGCTATGACGATGCCGCCCCGCCGCTGGAAGGCACGGATGGCCTCGACCACCGATTCGGTCAGCACGTCGCAGCCCGGCAGAACCAGGATTTTATAGGCGTCGAGGCCATCGCGGCGGATGGTCTCATCAAAGATGATGCGCGGCTGGTAGCCGGCCCATTGCAGGATGAGATGGACGTCAGCCTCCCAGGCGCCGCTCCAGCCGTAGGTGCCCCGGCCGGCGAAGATCTGGGACGAGAAGCTCTGCAGAATGGCGATGTCGGCCGCGATGTCCGGCACTTCCAGGAGGGTCGGACCCAGGGGCTTGACGACGTCGGCGAGCAGCTGTTTCAGGCGGGGCGCGGTCTCGGAATTGGTCATCAGGTAGGAGCCGTATTCGCCGCCGGGGATGGTCACCAGCGAGCCCCAGCCGTGGTACATGATGCCCTTGACCGGACGTGACAGCTTGCTCCACAGCGCCTCGCTCAGGCAATCCGGCGCGATGGTGTAGTATTTCACCTCGGGGAATTCGCGTTCCCAGGCGGTCCAGTCCTCGGGATTCTTGGGCAGGGCCGGGGCGGTCTGGGTGCGTTTCCAGATCACCTGGGTCATTTTCATCACCTGCTGGCCGGGACAGCCGTCGGCCATGGCGAACAATTCGTCCGTGGCCTGGCCGATTTTGAGCGGGTCGGGGTACGTGTAGGTCCACTGGGAGATGAAGTCGAGCCGGCCGCCGCTGCCCCAGAGGCTGGGGACGCGCACGGCCGGGTCGAAGAAGGTCCAGATCTTCCGGCCGGTCGACTGCAGGCCGGCGTGGATTTGCGAGTTGAGCGGGTTCCAGCCGTCGCCGTCCTTCCAGAACCAGGTGTAGTAGCGCAGCAGCGGATAGTCGTCCGGCAGCACCCGGTCCGCCGGAAAGTCGGCCAGCGTGCTGTAGTGGACGCCATTTTTCTTGACGGCCTGCGGGGGGATCTTGCCGCCCAGGAACTGCTCGGCGCTGGCCACGTCGTAGTCCTGGAAGGACAGGGCGGTGCTGTCCCGGACTTCGGAATGAATCAGGGCGGCCTCAAAGACCGGGAAGTCGCC
>CAYOUR010000258.1:3142-4992 GCA_964407145.1 uncultured Lentisphaeraceae bacterium
CCGAAGGAGAGGGCGGTGCTGGCGCCGGAGTCGTAGCCGAGCTTCTGGATGTCCGGATGGGCGACGTTCGGGTTGTGCTCGTGGTTCGGGACCAGGTTGCCGTCACGGTCCACGCGTTTGTATTTCAGCTCCTTGGTCCGGCGCAGGTATTTGCCGGCGCCGGCGTAGTGGCAGGCCTTGAAGCCGAGCCGCATCCAATGCTCCAGGCGCTCGATGCTTTTCTGGCCGTGCTCCGTGCCGGAATAGTCGACCGGTTCCCCGGCTTGCCAGGCATTGGCGTCGCCGCCCAGGCTGAAGTTGGCGTGCGTGAAGCCGATGTCAGCCATCCTTTCCGGGTCGTTCAGGCCGGAGCGCATGACGACCGGCATGGCCGGCGGGGTGCGGTTGACGAGGGTGACCGGCACGTCCCCGCGGAATTCGGCGGGGCGGCCGTTCATGGTTGCGGTGAGGTGGTAACGGACCGGGTAGTCGCCGGCCCTCAGGGTGGTATCCACCTGGAAGGAGACCGGTATTTCCCCGTCAAGCGGCCAGGTTTCCGGCAGGGGGACGGTCGTGCTCTGGCCGCGGGAGGCAAGGAGCAGGCGCGGCTGTTGCAGGTCGCTGCCCGTGCTGTTGGTGAACGTCATCCGCAGGGCGCCGATCTTCTCGTGCCGGAGGAAAACGCGCCGCTTCGAGGTGACGCCGCAGTCGATCTTGCCGGAGTGGTAGGGCCGCGCCCCGCGCCGGATGCAGACGTCGTCCAGCAGGCCGGTAAAACCCTGGAAGAGGCTGCCGCCGCGCTCGCCGATGGCCAGGTCGCGGGTGCTCGGCGCAATGGCGCCGACTCCGGGGAAATGCCGCTCCGCAATCTTTTCGCTGTCGGCGTACAGCTTCACCGTGCCGGCGCCGTCATAGGTGAAGGCCAGGTGGCGCCAGGTCCCGACCGGCATGGCAATGGGTACCGAGGCGGCGAAAATGGATGCCTCGCCAAAGCCCAGGCCGACATTCAGGGTGACGACGTCGTCAGGGTGGTTTTTCGGCCGCAGCAGAAAAAGCATGAAGCCGTTGTTGGCCCGCGGGCGGTCGCTGACATAATAGTACCCCTTGTTGTCAATCAGAAACGCCCTCGTGCCCGGTGCCCCATGGGCGTCGGCACGGGCCCACAGGTCGACGGAGAAGGCGCCCTGCGGGCTGAGCTCCGGGTGGTTGGCGACCAGGGCGCCGGTCGGGGCCTCCGGCTCGCTCACGCCAAGGCACTGCAGACCGCCGCCGAATTTGCCCTCGGCGGAAAAACGGCCCCGTGGCGCCAGGGCGGCGGCGGCGCCGTCCGCCCGGCTGTTCTGCCCCGGCTGACCCGCGGAAAATTGCCACAGGGCGATGACCTCGCTGTCCGGGGTGCTTTCCAGCTCCCATTTCTGGGTGACGCGTTGTTCGTTCGCGGCGAGGACGGGCCAGGCCGCCAATACAGCACTGACCGCCAGGGCAATGGCTTCGGTTTTTCTACGCATGCGACATGGTCTCCGGTTACAGCTGATCCAAGCCGGTGGCGACGAGAAGTCCGGCAAAGCCAATAACCTAAATGCCCTTGTCCGCGATTGCAAACGGCGACTTGGCAGGTAAGCGCCCCGGGTGTAACCGGTCACCGACTGATAACAGGCCGCCAAAGTGCGAAATGTGGTGGTAAGCGCTTGATTTCAGCCTGCCGTATGTCGTCAGGCCGTATGTCGTCCAGGCCGTATGTCGTCCAGGCTTTAGCCTGCCGTATGTAGTTCAGGCTTTAGCCTGCCGTATGTCGTCCAGGCCGTATGTAGTCCAGGCCGTATGTAGTTCAGGCTTTAGCCTGCCGTATGTAGTCCAGGCCGTATGTAGTC
>CAYOUR010000259.1:0-4962 GCA_964407145.1 uncultured Lentisphaeraceae bacterium
GGCCACCCCGGCCGGCTTTTATGGCTTATGCCAATCACCTTCAAGCAGGAGAAGTATCATGCCGACGCACAAGCTGTGGTTGCGTGTCATTCTGCCGGCCTTGCTGGCGCTGGCGCTTTTACCGCTGGCCGCCCAGGACATCGGCTTCACGCCCATCCGGATTCCGCCGAAGTACCCGGGGCACCTGCAGGGATTCTGCGCTGATGACCACGCCCTGTACCTGGCTTTCACCTCGGTTATGGTCAAGGCCGACTACAGCGGCAAGGTTCTGCTGGAAGTGCCGATCGCCTCGCATGCCGGCGATGTGTGCCTGCACAACGGCCGCATCTATGTCGCCCATGACGTGCGCGTCCCGAAAACCGAGGCCGGCAGCTTCGTGACCGTCCTCGACACCGACTTCAAGGAGCTGCGGCGCCTTCCGCTGCCCAAGACAACCGGCCCGGGTTGCATCGCCTTCCTGAACGGGTCCTTTTTCATCGGCGACGACCTGTACGGCAAGGAGCCGCACCCGCTGAACCACGTCCACCAGTATGACGAGAATTTCATTCTCCAGAAAATCCACACGATCGACATCGGCGCCACCCAATACGGCGTCCAGACCATGGCCGCGTTCAACAACGAGCTATGGATGGGTTTCTACATGAATCCGCGAAAGCATGGCATCTGCCGGTTTGACGCCGGCGTCACCTTCCTGGAAGGCTTTGCCAGGCCCGGGGCTTCGGAGGGACTGTGCGAAGTCCCGCCGAACCGGCGCGGGCCCCTCCCGCGCCTGATGGTGTCGTCCAACCTCAATGAAACCACGGACGGCGTCCGAAGGTTCGGCACCTTGATCCGCTTCTATGAATTCAACGGCCAGGAGCTGGTCCAGCTGCAATGACGCGTGCGGCAAAAACCGCCGGGGCGAAAGCGGGCAGCGGCGCCGGCCAGACGGGCAAGCCGAAAAGCGGCGCCACTGGCCGGCAAACTCCGAGACGAACAGGAACGGCCCGAAATGATCATCAGCGCCAGCCGCCGCACCGACATACCGGCCTTCTTCGCCGACTGGCTTTTTCGGCGTCTCCGGGCCGGGCACGCCGAAACCGTCAATCCGTTCCGGCCGTCCCAGCGGCGGCGGGTCGACCTCACCCCGGAAAACATCGACGGCCTGGTGCTCTGGAGCAAGAATCCGGCGCCGCTTTGGCCCTATCTGCCAGAATTGACGGGATACGGCTTTCCATTTTACCTTCAGTTCACCGTCACCCCCTATGGCCGCGACCTGGAACCGCGCGTGCCGCCCAAATCAGACGTCATCGAGACGTTTCGGCGCCTGTCGGAGCGGCTTGGTCCGCAACGGCTGGTCTGGCGCTACGACCCGATCCTCATCACCCCGGAGCTGACGCCAGCCTGGCACGTGGCGCAATTCGCGGCGCTGTCCGCCAGGCTGGCTGACGCCTGCTGCCGCTGCGTCATCAGCTTTGTCGACCCCTACCGCCACTGTCCCCGTCCGCCAGCGCCGCCTGACGAGGCCGCCATGCACGCCGTTGCCGCCGGCTTCGCCCCGATCGCGGCGGCGACCGGGCTGCCGCTGGTCACCTGCGCCGAGGCCATCGACCTGACGGCCTATGGCATTGAACACGGCGCCTGCGTTGACGCCAGACTGCTCGCATCCCTCTCCGGCCGGAAGCGGCACATCCCGCGCGACCGCCATCAGCGCCCGGCCTGCCTGTGCGCGCAAAGCGTCGACCTCGGCCGCTACGGCACCTGCCAACACGGCTGCACCTACTGCTATGCCGCCGGCCGACGCCAACCCGCCCTTCCGACTGATGACCTGATCCTGCCGTCAAGCCCGGAACTGCGCGGAACGTGACTGCCGCCAGCGCATGCCGCCAGGCTCAAAGAGGCCACCTGGTTCCGACCTGACCCGGACCTGATGTCCGAGGCGCCGGCTGCCAGCCCGCACGAGGACAGGATGGGAAACCGGCGATGCTCCCCGGTTCAGATGACTTCCAGACCATCGCGCTCCGGCAGGGGCGGGAACGGCGCCGTCGGCAGAGTCTGATACCAGAACGCCACGGAGGCGATGTCATCCTGCAGGGGCAGGTAGCGCCGCGACCCGGCGCCGTAACGCCAGCCCAGGGCCTGAATCGTCACCCGGAGGTCTTCCTCGAAGCGCACCGGGTCCATGATATGCCAGCGGTACAGGCCGAAGCGCTGCTGGCTCTGGTACAGCCCGTCTGGCCGCAGAACCTGATGCAGACCGGAATACGGGGTGCAGAATACTTCGTACTGACGCGTCTCCTTGTTCTCGAAATTGTACGAGCCGCAGAAGTAGTCTTCCGTGCCGGTGCCGCAGATCGTCGGAAAGTCACGGTCGCCATCCAGGAAGAATTTGATTTCGCCTTCACCCCACCAGCCGGCGTTGTTGACGCCCCAGGCCATGCAGGTCCCGACATAGTGCCCGCGGCCGCGGACGCCGTCCAGGATGGTGTAGACCTCCTTGTATGGCAGGGGGTTGACGCGGCGGAACTGGGCGTGGAAGTAGGCGCAGTCTTCCGGCACTTCCGTCAGCGTGTAGTTGACCTGGTAGTAAAGCCGCATGTCCTCGCACGCCAGGTTGGTCACCGTCATGCGGCAGCGCCGACGAAACGGCATCTCCCAGTAACAGTTGAAGGCACTGCCGGGATTGACGCAGACCGGCAGTGACACCAGCGGCGCGTACTTCCCCCAGCCCATGCCGAAAAAATCGCCGATCGGGCATTCGACCGACGGTTGTTCCTGGTCGTCCCAGTAAATCCGCAAAATGGCAAACCGCCAGATGCAGCTCGGCGTCAGCCAGATTTGCTGGATGGCGCCGGGGCCGGCGATGTCCGCCATGGTAAAGCATTCGCCCGCCTTGATGATCACGCTCGGGGACACTTTCCAGCCCAGCCCGAGCTCACGGGCGCTGACCTCGCCGGTGCCGTGCAGCGCCTGGCCGCCGCCGCCCTTCTCGCCCTTGAAATTCTCGGCGCTGAGGGAGCGGCTCACGGCTTTTGACAGCCGCGACAAATTGCCCAGATTCAGACCCAGTCCATTGAATGACATGCTCATGATGCTCCTCTTCCGCCCCGTGGGGCCTTGATTCCGTGTCCGGCTGCCGGTGGCCGGCGGGCCTGGCAGCTCAGCGGATTCTCACCAAGGTGTAGATTTTCAGGCGGTCGGCCGGCAGCACCACCTCATAGGCGCCCAAGGCGAGAGGACGCGTGGCCAGTTCGACTTCGCCGGCAAAATCCGGCGATACGGCATAAGCGCGCTGCAGCGAAGGCAACCGGACCACAAACCGGAGATCCTTGGCCAACGGCGGAAACGGCTCCTCCGGCGGCAGCACGGGCACGGTCTGTCCGGCTTCCAGGCGGCTGCCCGTAGCATTCAGGAAATGCACCACCGTCTCGCCGCGGTCGCGGCAGATGTTCGTCAAGACGGCCTCCGGCACGGTCAGCGGCACCCACGGCGTGGCTTCCGTCCCCATCAGCTCAGCCAGAATCAGATGGGCGACTTCCTCGGCGGCGGCCTGGCGCTGGAAGGAGAATTCGCCGCCCGTGCGGACTTCCCGCGCCTGGGCCGGCACGCCCAGCAGCAGCGGGCTGTAGACAACCTTGCCGGCTCCAAGCGGCGTTTCCAGCACGGCCGGAAAACGCGCGCCACTGGCGTCTTCATACTGCCAAAGCACCCGGCAGGGAGCGGCTATTGCCGCCGTGGCGCGGCAGCGGACGCCGGGAATCGGCGTCTCCGGCGCCAGGGCCTCGGCAAACCCCGGCCCGGCGGCCAATTTGACGGCCGGTGACGCCTTGTCCTGGCGTTCCAGGGGGAACAAATCCGCAAAGGGCCAAGCCGAACGCAAATCGCCATTTTCATTCGACGCCGCGACCCGATTGGACAGATAGACGGTGCCGCCCTGCTGTGCAAAGGCGCGAATCGCCGCAATGTTCGCGTCTGACAGCGCCATGGCGTTACAGACGAGCAGAACCCGGTATTTCCGCAGGATGTCCTGCTTCAGGCCGGTCTCGTTGAGGAACACATGCGGGATATGCTTCAGGTTCAGCAGCTGCGACAGTCCCAGCACATCCGGCGGGTACGACGTGCCGCGCGGCCAATCGCGGCTCTGGTTTGAAAACAGCAGCGCCACGTTGGCGACCGGCTCGGCCTCGCGCAGCGCGATGTTGCCGTTGTCCGCCGTGAAAAGCCGGTAGTTGCTCTTGCCCGGCGGGCAGTGATGGCCGGTCATTTCCCAGGTGGCCTGGCCCAGGAGGTTGTTCAGGGCCCAGCCGAAATACATCAGATCCCAGTTGAACACGGCCGTGTAGACCAGCCCATAGACCGGCAGGCCGGCCGAATGCTGGAACTGCCCCTTGGCCTGGCGCAGGCTCATCACCGCCCGGTAGTTGGCGTAGATGTTGCGGGTCATGATCTCCGTGCCGACAAAATCCCAGCCGCGCGTCGACTGCTCCAGGGCCCCGCCCTGCGACAGCGACCCGTACGTCGAAGTCATCCCGTAATGCGTCGAATAGCCCATGATGACAAAGTCAGGCTTGAACGGCCGGATGTGCTCCTTCAGGCGGTACCAGAAGTCGCCGAGGCGCTTCTGGCGCCAGCGCAGCCAGGCCCGCCACAGCGGCGACTCCTTGTTGAACAGGTCGGGGCTGCACTCGTCCGCCGGCAATTGCCAGCCGGATTCCGCCGTGAACGCCTGGCGGCATTCCGCACAGCCGCAGAATTTCAGGCCGTGGAAACTCACCTCGTCAATCATGATGCCGTCAATTCCGGTGGCCTTGACATGGCCGGTAATGTACTCGAGAAATTGGGCGAAATAATGCGGGTTGGACGGGCAGAATCCGCGCGCGGTCAGCTGTCCGTCGACCGTCTGCTGCAGATAGGGCATATTGGCGACCAGGACACGGAACCCGGAATCCGCGTCCCACAGCAGCGAATGATCCTGGTGGTCGA
>CAYOUR010000260.1:0-4952 GCA_964407145.1 uncultured Lentisphaeraceae bacterium
TTCGGCTCATGCCTGCCGCCGCCGTCTCCCCTTGGCAACCACCATCCACATTTCAAACCAGGGAGGTCACACCATGAAGGCAATAGTCATCATCCTGCTGATCATCGCAGCCATCTTTGTCTACCTGAAATTCGGCTCCGACTCCCAGAAGAAGGCGACCCCGTCCACGGCGCCGCAGACCGCCGCGCCGCAGCGAACCGCCCCGTCCACGGCGCCGCAGACCGCCGCGCCGGCGCCGCAGACACAACCGCGGCCGACCAGCACGGTGACCGAAGAAGTCAACAGCGTCATCAACTATGGCATCGGCGCCACGCAGCTGAAAGCCAAACAGCGCGCCACGACCAAAATCAACGAAGCCAGCCAGAAAAACAACCGCGACCTGGAAGAGGCCCTGAAGTAATTCGGCCGGCCGACAAACGTTCCCGTTCGCGCTGCCAGGCCTTGACGCCGCGGTGACGCCAACGGACGGCTGCCAACCAGAGGAATCCCCATGCGACTGCGCCTGACCTTCCTTGCTCTTGCTGCCGCCATCGCAAGCCTGGCCCAAACCGCCACCTCGCCTGGCATCATCCTCTGGGACTTCACCCAGGGCGACCAGGGCTGGAAAGCCGCCAACTGGGAAAATCCGGCCTTCGGACCCAACGGCTTTACCGGCCTCGGCAAGTACGACCCGCAACTGCTCTCACCCAAACTCGACGTCAACGCAAAAGACTACAACACCCTCACCGTCGCCATTCAGTCCAACCTTGGCGGCAATGGCGAAATCTTCCTGGCCGCCAACGACGAGCCGATCAGCGCCAAACGCTGCCGAAGACACCTGCTCGAACCGTCTGCCGAGCTGAAAATCCTGGCCTTCCGCCTCGATGAAAGCCACGGCTGGGAAGGCAAAATCCAGCAGCTGCGCTTTGACCCACTCAACCCAGAAGGCGCCCAGGTCAACATCACCTTCATCGCCCTCAGCGCGGAAACCGATGGCGCCCTCCGCAACGGCGACGCCGAATTCTTCCGCCACGACCAGCCGGTCGACTGGCTCATGGGCGGCCAGCCCAACACGGCCCGCCTCGACAACGCCGGCGCCGCCAGCGGCCAGCGGTGCTTCCGGCTCTCTCCCGGCGCCATCCTCGAATACCCCGCCATCGACATGTCCTTCCTGGGCGAATACGAAACCGTCTTCCAGACCACAGGCAGCCCCATTCGCGTCGCCCTGCATTTCCTCGGCCGCGACGGCGCCCTCATCAGCGCCTCCGAACTGGCCACCAGCCAACATGACGGCTGGCAGCCCTACAGCTTCCGGGCCACGGCGCCGGACCGCGCCTACGCCGCCAAACTGCACATCCAAGGCCCAACCACCGGCCAGGCTGGATTCGACGCCTGCCAGGTCACCCGCCTGTTCAAGGCACCCATCCGCAGCGGCCTGGACATCATCCGCCCGCGCTGGCAGGCCGCCTGGGTCTGGCACCCGGACATGCTGTCGCAGGACCACCACACCGTCTGGCTGCGCCGGCAAGTAACCCTTCCCAATCGCCCCTGGCGACTGGCCGCCCTGCAAATCTCGACGGACGACAGCTACAGCCTCGCCGTCAACGGCCAGCCCGTCCATGCCACCCATGGCGTCTCCGATGCCTGGAAAACCCCGCAGATTCTCGACCTGAAGGACGTCCTGGTCCCCGGCGACAACACGATTCTGGTCGAAGCCCGCGATGTCAGCAGCGCCCAAGGCCTGATCGCCGAACTGACCGTCGAGCCGGAACAGGGCCCGGCCGTCCGCGTCCTCACCGACCACACCTGGGAAGCCGCGGAAACCCCGGAAGGCCCATGGCGCCCGGCGAAGGCCCAAGGCCGTCCACCCTGCCTCCCCTGGGGTGACCTGGTCTATCAGCCTCTCGGCCAGCAGCCCGCCATCTCCGCCTGGCTGTCGCCGCCGGCCGGCCCCATCCAGGCCGGTCAGCGCCTGCCCGTAACGGTCATCGTCACGACCGTCACCCCCGGCCCCTCGGCCCCCATCGGCGTCCGCGCCACTCTCGGCCAAGGCGAAACCGTGCTGACCGAGACCTGGGCCAGCAACGGCGTCGAAATCACCGGAGACGGCGAGGCCAGGGCGTACGCCGTCAACAACCTCCGCCTGGAAGTCCCCGTCACCGCGGTCGGCCCCGCCCAGCTGACCGTCGACTTCCTTGGCGCCACGGCCGACCGGCCCGAGGCCCTGACCGCCAACCTCACCGTCCTGCCGCCGGCCAAGACCACCAGCGCCTTCCCGACCGCACGCCGCCGGACCGTCAATGGCGTCACCGTCCTCGAAATCAATGGCGACATCATCGACCCGAGCCAGGCGCTGTTCACCAGCCCGGACGACCTGCAGCAGCGAAACGCCCGCGAATCCGGCATCAACCTCTGGGGCATAGCCCTGCGCGAATTCGGCTTCTATGAACACGGCTACGACTACGCCAAGGTCGATGACACCATCGCCCGATACCTCAACGCCAACCCGGACGCCTGGCTCATCCTCAACTTCACGTTCGATACCAGCAGTCACCGATGGTGGATCGCCAAACACCCCGAAGCACGGTGCCAACTCGAAAACGGGGACGACACCGTCGGCGCCTACCATGGCGACCGCCGGCACCTGCCCTCCTACGGCTCAAAACTCTGGCGCGACACTTTCGGCGAAGCCCTCCGACAACTGCTCCGTCACCTGCGCGAAACGCCATATGCCGAACGCATCGTCGGCATCCAGCCCTGCAACGGCATCAGCTGGGAATGGTTCCACTGGGGGTCGCAATCCAACGAAACCGTCGACTACAGCCCGGTCGGACAGCAGGACTTCCAACGCTGGCTCCGGGAAAAGTACGGCGACGACCAGACGCTGCAAACCGCCTGGAACCGCAACGACGTGACCCTGACCACCGCCACCGTGCCTTCCGACCAGGACCGCCGCACCCCCGCCAAAGGCATGTTCTACGACCCGCTCCGCCAACGCCACGTGCTCGACTACCACGACTACCAGCATGACGTGGTCGCCGACACCATCGCCTACTTCGCCCGCATCGTCAAACAGGAAAGCAACAACAAACTGCTCTTCGGAACGTACTACGGCTACACCTTCCACCTGAATGAGTCGCCCTTCTTCGGCCAGGGCTCCGGGCACTACCGGCTCGCCAAGCTCCTGGCCTCGCCAGACTACGACTACTCCATCGCCCCGGTGGCCTACGCCTGGCGCGAAAAAGGCGGCTCCGCCGCCACCATGGTCGCCGCCGAAACCTTCAACCGGAACGGCAAGCTGTTCTGGAACCAGGCCGACCTGCGCTCGCACTGGTCACACCAGCAGGGCCATGGCCGACCAACCGACATCTTCGGCTCCATCGCCTGCATGGAACGCGAACTGGCCCGAAACCTGGCCGAGGGCAACGCCATCCAATGGTATGACTTCTCGCACGGATGGACCTTCGGCGACCGCCGCCTGACCGACACCGCCGCCAAACTCTACGACATCGCCCGCCGACACCGCCTCACAACACCAGACTGGCCCGACCACGACTACCTCCTGGTCGTCATCGATGAACGCCAGATGGGCCGCGCCGATGTCAGCAAACCGGCGTACGCCGGCATGCTCACCCACCAGCAGCGCAATTACCTCGCCCGGGCCGGCATCCCCTGGCGCGCCGTCCTGTTCTCCGACCTGCGGCGCCACCCGGACCTCCTCAACCACCGGGCCATGCTCTTCCTGAACCTGTTCGAACTGAGTGACGACGACAGCGCGTTTCTGCGGCAACGCGTCATGACCGACCAGCGCACCGTCGCCTTTGTCGGACCGGCCGGCTTTCTGTCTCCGACCGGCCCCGATGCCGACCGCGCCAGCCGCCTGCTCGGACTGGACCTGACCCTGGCCGGCGAACCAACCGTCCTGCGCGGCGTCGGCGCCGCCCAGACCCCGCCGCCCTGGAACAGCCTCGCCGAAGAAGCCTGGGGAACCTATGGCAAAGCAACCTTCGCGCCAGTCCTGCTGCCAGCCGCAAAATACCTGCCGACCGCCATCGCCACCCTGGAGTCCGCTCCGGACCAGCCCGCCGCCATCTGGGAAAAGCGCCAGAACCACAACCTGTTCTGGACCGCCGTGCCCGGCTTGCGGCCGGCCCTGCTGCGCGGCCTCGCCCAGACCGCCGGGCTGCCCGTCATCACCGACCAGGACGACTCGGTCTACGCCGGCCGCGGCTTCGTCGGCATCCATGCCGCCAAAGGCGGCGTCAAACACCTGCGCCTCCCACGGCCAGGACCGGCAATGGAACTGCTCAGCGGCAAAACCTGGCCCGATGCCACCCGGATTACCATCGACCTCAAGCACGGCGATACCGCCATCTTCATCAACACCCCATGATCTTCGACCCGATTCAGGCCATCATGAAAAACTCGGACGACGATTTCAACCCGTCGCACCTGCCAGCCGACGGCGGCAGCCGCAACTGGTCGCCGATCATCGCCAGAATCGCCTTCCTGATTCTGACGATCGCGCTCCTGGTCGGCGTGTTCTTCCTGATCAGGAATTTCCTGCACGCCATCATCCTCGGCATCCTCGGCGCCACCATGCTTGCGCCGGTCCACAAGCGCGTCCTCCGGCTCGTCCGCCGACTGGCCCGAAAACTGCGGCGACGCCGCAAGAAGACGCCGGCGGCCTGGCTGTGCGACCGGCGGAGCTACACGCGCCGCGCCCAACGCGGCCACCGCCGCGCCGCCGCCCTGGCCACCGTCGTCGGCGTCTTCTGTGTCATCGCCATACCGGCCGGCTTCTTCTCCTTCACCGTCGCCCGCCAAGGCCGCAAAACCCTCTCCTCCAGCCTGCGCTGGATCCAAAGCGGAGACATGGAACGCCAATTCCGAGCCTTCTCGCAGAAATACGACCTGCAGAGCAAATGGGAAAAAGTCGTGGCCCTGACCCAGCTGACCTGGCAGCCACAGCC
>CAYOUR010000261.1:0-4939 GCA_964407145.1 uncultured Lentisphaeraceae bacterium
CAGGCAATCGGCTTTCCATGGCATTCGCCTCACCAGCGGGGAAAGCATAACGCCTTTTATCAATGGTTGACCCATTACCGACCGCCCGTAACCGGTCACCCATTGATAATTACAGTCAAAGGGTGAAATGTGGCGGTAAGCGCTTGATTTCAGCCTGCCGCAGGTAGTACAGCCTTCAGCCTGCCGCAGGTAGTACAGCCTTCAGGCTGCCGGGCATCGTGCAAGGAAGACAACACCATACCATGGCGCAATTCTCAATGGGTGACCGGTTACGACCGCCCCATGTTCGTCCCCGCAACGGAGTGTCCAGACCGGAATTGGCGTGCTATATTGATTGGGTGGTCCTGCTGTGTCCCGCAACAGCCGCCCGGCGCCCGGCGGCCCGCCGGGGCCTTCTCGTCCCCCCCCGTCAAACCAAGGCTTCACCATGACGAACCGGTTCACGCTTTTTCCCGGAGGCAAAAGCAAAGTCCTGACCTTGAGCTACGACGACGGCAACATCGCCGACCGACGGCTGATCGACATCTTCAACCACTACGGGCTGCGGGGCGCCTTCCACCTGAACAGCGCCTATCTCGACCGGGAAAACAAAGTCACCCGGGCGGAACTGCCCAGCCTGTATTCCGGACACGAGATTTCCTGCCACACCTGCACGCATCCCTCGCTGAACCAGGTCTCGAACGAGGAGATGCTCCGTGAATTGCTCGATGACCGCCGGGCCCTGGAAGACCTCGCCGGCGCCCCGGTGCGCGGCCTGTCCTACCCGAACGGCCGTTTTGACGACCGCGTCGTCGACGTTATCCGCGTCTGCGGCTTTGCCTACGCGCGCACCACCCTGGCGACCGGCGCCTTCGGTCTGCCCGCCGACCCGCTGCGCTGGGCCACCACGGGCCACCACAAACATGACATCCTGGCCCGGGCGCGTCAATTCCTCGACCTGCCCGCCGGCCGCGAACCGAGCCTCTTCTATGTCTGGGGCCACAGCTATGAATTCGACCGCGAAAACAACTGGCAGCTGATCGAGGACTTCGCCGCCCTGATGGGCCGGAACAGCGCCATCTGGTACGCCACCAACATTGAAATCATCGACTACCTCGAGGCTGTCCGACGCGTCGTCAGTTCGGTCGACGGCGCCATGCTCAGCAATCCGAGCGCCATTCCCGTGTGGGTCGCCCATAACGGCGCCGCCGTCGAAATCCCCGCCGGCAAGACCGTCCAGCTCAAAAGCTGAGACGACTTCTCGAAAAAACCGGCGGCGGACCGCTCGTGGGGCCGCCGCCGGCACGGGGACCGTAACAGTGCCTTCCCCGTATGGGGAACCTGGTCAGTCAATCACCTTGGCCCACAGGCCGTGCAGGTTGCAGTATTCGCGCACCACCATGCCCGGCTTGAGCGAAACGTAGAATTCGGCCTCCGGCGCCGCGCCTGGCTTCAGGTAGAAACGATTGACATAGTCGCCGTTGATGATCTCAATCCAGACGATGTGATGCTCCTCGGTCATCGGATGGGCGACCGAACCGACCTTGACGAGGGTGCCGCTGCCCTTGGCCTCGACCACCGGCACGTGCTTCTCCTTCGACGCGTCGACCGTGTTCTCCGCCTGCAGCTCCATCGGCTTGCCGCAGCAGGACGGAACCACGCCCGCCGTCTGAATCTCAACCACGGAACCGCAAAGCTGGCACACATAAATCTGCTGACGTTTGACTCCCATCTCGGTTTCTCCTCATGCTTAACGTTGACGACTCATAGCACTCGCCGGGCAACTGCTCCTCACCCAGGACGAACCGTGCGGCCGCAAAGCCGGCCACACCTTGTCCTGGCGCCAGCAGCCGCCTTGCTCCCCGGCACGACCAAACACAGCGGCCCGGCCCGGCCCGCAAGGGCGGCAACAGGTCTATTATAGCCGTGCAAGCCGATTTTCCAATTCCGGCAACGGAATATTCGCTTCTGACACCGACCAGCCCGGTCCGGTTCCCGACGGCGTTGCCGGTGGGAGCTTCGGCTGTCGCGGGCGGTTGACAACCATCCGCCCGGCATTATCTTTAATCCAGCCGGCAACAGGCGCCGGCAGCGCCGCCGACGACGCCTGCTCCAGTCGCGCTCAGGAAGGACAACGACAATGGCACTTGACCCGATGGTATTTCCAGAACCGCCCAGCCGCGAAAACTGGGGCTTCCTGCAAGAACTCAAGACCCGCGAAATCCGCCGGGCACTCTGGTCAAGAACCGCCGACCCAGCCAGTGAACTCGACCTGGCCGCGGGCATCCGCCTGGAAAATGCCTTCCCCGACGACGATGGCCTGCTCCAGACCGCCTTCGCCGACCTGGACCTGACCCTGGCCGAATTCGGCCTCGCCACCTCCGGCCAGACACCGCTCCGCCTGCGCAAAGGCACGGTCCAGGGGCCGGAAAGCTGTTCACTGACCGTCGACCGGGACGGCATCACCATCCAGGCCGAAGACCGGGAGGGCATGCGCCGGGCCATCTTTTTCCTGGAGGACCAGCTCAATGGCCAGGACGGCCCTTTTCTGCCCTTCGGCGTCCAGACGCGCAGGCCATGGGTCCGCAACCGGATTTCACGCTGCTTCTTCGGCCCGATCAAACGCCCGCCGTTCAACCGCGACGAACTGATGGACGATATGGACTACTACCCCGACGAGTATCTGAACCGCCTGGCGCATGAGGGCATCAACGGCCTCTGGCTGACCGTCGTCTTTCGGGAGCTGGCCGAGACCTCTTTCTACCGGCGCGACCCGGACGCCCCCCGGCGCCTGGCCAAGTTGCGCCGCACTATCGCCCAATGCCTCCGCTATGGCATCAAGACCTGGATTTTCGCCATTGAGCCACGGTGGCTCGCCAAGGATGACCCCGTGCTCAAGGACCATCCGGAGCTGGCCGGCGCCATTGGCTGGGACGGCAACCACGCCTTCTGCCCAAGCTCGCCGGCCGCGCAGCAGCTGCTCTATGAAACCACCAAGGACATCTTCACCCAGCTGCCCGGCCTGGGCGGCTACCTCAACATCAGCCATGGCGAACGCATCACCAACTGCCTGAGCACAGTCCCGGCCACCGCCAACCATGACATCAACTGCCCGCGCTGCCGCCAACGCCCCAAGTGGCAAATCCACCATGACACCACCAGCGCCCTCCGACGCGGCATGCACGAAGCCAATCCCGAAGCGGAAATGATCAGCTGGCTCTACCAGCCGCAACCCAGCCAGGAACGCGGCGCCTGGGTCTATGAACTGGCCCGGCATGTGCCCGAAGGCGTCGTCCTCCAGTACAACTTCGAGTCCGGCGCCATGCGCAAGCAGCTCGACCGATGGCGCAGCGGCGGCGACTACTGGCTCTCCTACGTCGGACCCAGCGCCTCCTTTGCCCGGGTCGCCGAGAACGCCGCCGCCGCCGGCGCGGAGATGTCCGCCAAAATCCAGGTCGGCTGTTCGCACGAAGTGGCGACCGTGCCTTTTGTCTCGGTCCCGGGCCTGCTCTACCAGAAGTACCAGGCGATGCAGAAACACGGCTGCAGCCATGTGATGCAATGCTGGTACTTCGGCAATTATCCCGGCATCATGAACCAGGCCGCCGGGGAGCTGGCGTTCGAGACGTTTGCTGACAGCGAAGACGACTTCCTGGTCCGGCTGGCGCGCAGCCGCTGGGGCCGCTACGCGCCGGACGTGGCCCGGGCCTGGCGGCATTTCACGGAGGCCTACAGCAACTACCCGCTGTCCAATGACATGCAGTACTACGGCCCGATGCATGCCGGCATCACCTGGCCGATGTTCCTGAAAATCCACCTGAAGCCGCTCGGGCCGACTTGGAAGCCCGACTTCCCGCCCAGCGGCGACACCATCGGCGAATGCCTGGAAAACCATACCCTGGAGGAAGCCCTGCTGCTGGCCACCCGCATGACCGAGGAGTGGGACCAAGGCATGGCCATCCTGGAGCAGATCGCCCCGGCCTTCGCCGCCGACCACAACCGCAGCCTGGACATCGGCGTCGCCGCCGCCCTGGGCCTGCAGTTCCGCAGCGCCCGCAACATCCTGGAATTCTACCTGCTGCGCCGCGAGCTCTTCCTGCGGGAGAACACCGACCGCAAGGCCCTGCTTGGCCGCCTGCGCGAGCTGGTCCAGCTCGAAATCGCCAATGCCGACAGCATGGCCAAGCTCTGCCGCCGGGATTCACGGCTGGGCTTCCATTCCGAGGCCGAGGCGCATCAATACTGCGAAGAGCGCCTGGCCTGGCGCCGGCAAATCCTGGCCGAACTGCTGACCGGCGAGTTCGCCGAGGTGGAAGAGGCCGTGGCCGCCGGCCGTCCCCTGCCGATGTCTGACTTCGAACGCCAAGCCGCCACCTACAAAATCGGCAGCGGCTGGCAGGACGACGGCGCCACCCGCTGGCGGGTGGACCGCGACGCCAACGGCGACCTGGTCATTGTGCTGGACGCCAAGACCCAGGACCATCCTTCCGACTCGTTCATCCTGACGACCTTCGACGCCGCCGGCACGCGTTTCCCGTGGACGCTGACGCTCACGCGCGGCGGCCACACCGCGTTCAGCCCGGTGGCGTCCTGCATCACGACCAGCACCGCCGAGACCTGGACGGCTACGGTGCGGCTGCCGGCGCTGTCCTGGAACAACGACCCGGTCATGGAACCGCGCTACTTTTATTTCCGCCGCCATGCCGGCCCCGGAAACAATGGCCAGCCGGCCTTCTGGTCCTCCTGGCCAGCCAACGACAACCCGCCCCGGGCCCGCCTCAACCTCGGCGCCATCCAGGGCGACTTCTGCGGCCGACTGGTCTAATATCGCCGGCGCTTTCCCCGGAACCGGGTGCGGACCGGCGCCGCCGCCGCCCCCGCGGGAACAAACCAACGCGCCGGCCGGGCCACCCCGGCCGGCTTTTATGGCTTATGCCAATCACCTTCAAGCAGGAGAAGT
>CAYOUR010000262.1:0-4936 GCA_964407145.1 uncultured Lentisphaeraceae bacterium
GCCAGGACGACGACACCACGCCATGGCGCAATTTTCAATGGGTGACCGGTTACGGCCGATTGCTTTTCCTTGCTGTTTCGACTTGCCACTTCCGCGACAAATTGTACATTATTGCCATCCGGTGGTCTTGTGGTCACCGCGGGCCGGTCGGCAGGCGCAGTCTGCGGCGACTGGCCGGCATGGCTTTGCCAACGGCTTTTTCCCCGCAGCCCGAAATGTCAGTTTTCCGGACGGCGCCCGTCCGGACCATCCAAAGGCAAGGAGGATTTCGATGAACCGAAAGATTAAAATGGGCATGGTCGGTGGCGGACAAGGCGCCTTCATTGGCGACGTGCATCGCCGGGCGGCCCGCGTCAACGGCGACATCGAGCTGGTTGCCGGCGTGTTTGGCACCGACGTGGCCAAGTCCCGCGAATGCGGCGAGCAGCTTTTCCTGGACCCGTCCCGCGTCTATCCGACCTACCAGGACATGGTTGTAGGCGAGCAGCGGCGGGCGGCGGGGGACCGCATCGACTTTGTGGCCGTCGTGACCCCCAACCGGATGCATTATCCGATTGCCAAGGCCTTTTTGGAAGGCGGCTTCCATGTGCTTTGCGAAAAGCCGATTTCCATGTCCTCGGCGCAGGCGCTTGACCTGAAGGCGACCCTGGTCAAGTCCGGCAAGCTGTTCGCCCTGATGCACAACTACACCGGCTATCCGATGGTCAAGCAGGCCCGGCAGATGGTCGCCGACGGCGCCCTCGGCCAAATCCGCAAGATCAACGTCGAGTATTCGCTTGGTTGGCTGGCGGCTCCGAACGCCGGCAAGCAGGCGGCCTGGCGGGTGAACCCGGCCGAGGCCGGGATTTCCGGCTGTATGGCTGACATCGGCACCCACGCCCAGAACCTGATCGCCTATGTCACCGGTCTGGACATCGCCTCGCTCAACGCCGATTTGGCGACCTTTGTGCCCGGGCGGGCCCTGGACGACGACGGCAGCGTGCTGCTGCGCTTCAGCAACGGCGCCCGCGGCGTCATCTTCGCCAGTGAAGTCTCCACCGGCGAGGAAAACAACTTCGTTCTGAAAATCTACGGTGACAAGGCGGCTCTGGAATGGCGTCAGGAAAGTCCGGAGAATCTGATCATCCGTTCGAACGACGCCCCCATGCAGGTGTACCGTCGCGGCTGGGCCGGCACCTGCCAGGCTTCCCAACAGGCCTCCCACCTGCCGGCCGGGCATCCCGAGGGCTTCCTGGAAGCATTCGCCAATATCTACCGCGCCTTTGCGGACGCCATCATCGCCGGTCTCAACGGCGACAAGAATCCGACCGGCGACTTTCCGGGCATTGACGACGGCATCGCCGAAATGCGTTTTTTGGAGGCGTTGGTCAAGAGTTCCGCCGACACCAGCAAGTGGGTGTCGATGTAGTTGGACGTGACTTCGCCCGGTCGGGCTTCGCCTGCGGGCGGGCGTTATTTTGACTGTCATCATCCGTGCGCCACTGTTCAGGTCTTGGGCGAGTCCGGCCGGGCGAGGTCAACGTCGTCCTGTCGTTTCCGCGCAGGCTTGCATGGCGCCAGACAAGAGCACCAGTGCGGGGCACCATGAAATTGAAGCAGCAGTTGCAGGAACCGGCGCGCGAGTTGCCGGTAATGGGCGAATTTGATGTCGTTGTTGTCGGCGGCGGCATTGCGGGCGTCGCGGCCGCCCTGGCGGCATCCCGTGCCGGCGCCAAGGTGTGCCTGCTGGAAAAGGTCTGCGCCCTGGGCGGTCTGGCGACCGTTGGCAATGTGATCATCTATCTTCCTCTGTGTGATGGTACTGGCCGGCAGGTGATCGGCGGCATCGGCGAGGAGTTGTTGCGGCTGTCGGTTGACGAAATCGCCGTTCCGGAGCTTCGGATTGAGCCGGCGCCGGCCTGCTGGGAGCCGGGCGGCGACCTGGAGGAGCGCAAGAAGCACCGTTTCCGCAACGGCTACAACCCGGTCACCTTTTTGTACAAGCTGGAACGGCTGATGCTCAAAAACCACGTCACGCTGCTCTATGACACGCGCTTCTGTACGGTCATCAAGGAGGGGCGGCACATCCGCGCCGTGGTGGTGGAAAGCAAAAGCGGGCGGACAGCGCTTTTGTGCAAGGCCGTCGTCGACGCGAGCGGCGAGGCTGATGTCTGTGTGGCGGCCGGGGAAAAGACGCCGTCCATCGGCGGCAACGTCCGCTGCGGCTGGTATTACTACGTCGACGCCGGCGGTCAGGTCCGTCTGCGTCCGCTGACGGACAGCGGCTACCTGCCCAGCCGGCGCCAGCCCGGGGTGAAGCACATCGGCTTCAAGGGTGACAGCGCGGAACGGGTGACGGCCATGACCCTGGCTTCGCGGGAGCTGATGATGAAGGACCTGGCGGCCATTCAGGCCAAGGACGGCGGCCATCCCTATCCGATCATGATTCCGACCATCCCGTGTTTCCGCATGTCGCGTCGACTGGCCGGCAAGGTCACCTTGAGGCCCTCCGACGACCACCGCTGGTTTGACGACTGCCTCGGCATGACTGGCGACTGGCGCAAGGCCGGTCCGGTCTTCTGCATACCGCTCCGGTCTCTGGCGGCTGTCCAGACCCCCAATTTGATCACGGCGGGCCGTTGCATGTCCTCCATGGGCGACACTTGGGATGTCACCCGTGTCATTCCGACTTGCGCTGTGTCCGGCGAGGCTGCCGGCGCGGCGGCCGCTTTTCTGGCCCGCGAAGATTCGACCATCGGGTTTTCGGACCTTGATGTCCAGGTCCTCCAGAAGCACCTCCGGCGCCGGAAGGTCATCATTGACCAGGGCCTGTTGAACTGAACAGCGGCGCGGCGTTCCTGCCTGGAGCATCGGGCAACGCCGGGCACGGCGCTGCGGCCTGTTGAGCTTTTCCCGCGGCTCGCCCTCGCGTCGGCTGTCGCCGGTCGGTCTGCCGGTTCTCCGGGCATCGTCTTTCCTGCCAACGCACAATTTGATTATGATTCTGTTTTTCCGGGGTTGACTAACGGCATCGCCCATGCATTTTATGGTTTGCCAGCTGTTTTCGGCAGCTGACGATTCACCCCTGGTGGAGGCAGGCCATGAAGACGGACGAGCAGGGCATTGGCGGCGATGGCATCATGAATGGCGGTGCGGGCGGCGGTTACCTGTTGCTGCGGCTGCTGGCGTTGGTCGTCCGGTATTGCCGGGGTTCGGGGCCGGGTCTGTTTCCGGCGGTGCCGGTCGGGGCGGAAATCCGTGATGGCGCGGGGCCGCGTCCAGCCGGGCAGCCATGCCAGTTCAGTGAGAGGTTCCTGCAGATTCTCTGGAATGAACGTCATCTGGCTGCGGACTTGCATTGCGAGGACGGCCGGGCTCTCAAGGTCGTGTCTCCGGGGGTCTGGAACGTCGGCCGCGGCCCTGATTTCAGCCAGGCCGCCCTGCTGTTTGACAACCGCCTGCAGTCCGGTGACGTGGAAATCCATTGCCGCGCTTCCGATTGGGAGCGCCATGGCCATCAGCAGAATCCGGCTTATGCCCAGGTCATTCTGCATGTGGTCTGGGAGGACGACGCGCCACCGCGTCCGGGCCTTGCCACTCTGGTTCTCAAGGATAACCTGCATCCGGCCTGGGAGCGGCTCCTCTGGGAGATGGAAGATGCCTGCTACCCGTACTGCCGGCAAGTGCCTTCCGGCGCCTGTGCCTTGCGCTGGGCGCTTTCGGAAGACGCGCGCGTCAAGGAAATTCTCACCGCGGCCGGCCTGGCGCGATTCACCGCCAAGGGCGTTCGTCTGGCCCGGCTGGCCGCCGGACACGGCGCCGACCAGGCGCTTTACGAGGCCGTTTTCGAATGCCTGGGTTACAAGAACAACCGGGTGCCCTTTCGCCGGTTGGCCGAGAGCGTGGAGCTTGAACGGCTGCGGCGGCTGCCTGAAGACCGTGACCGTGAAGCCATGCTTTTCGGCATGGCGGGGCTGTTGCCGGACCCGACCTGCCAGCCGGTGCTGCCGGTCTGGTCAACGGTCGTCCGCGACTATTGGGATCGTTGGTGGGCCTTGGGCACGTCCCGCCTGGAACTGCCTTGGGACCAGGCCATGACCAGGCCCTACAACTCCCCCAGTCGCCGCTTGGCGGCCGGCATTGACTGGCTGAGGCAGGCCAAGTACGAACCGGCGGCCTGGTTGCGTCAATGCAGTCGCACCGCCGCCACCCCGAAGGCGTTGCGCCGGGCGCTGTGTTCGTACGAGGAGGACGACTCGCCCTGGCGGGCATGCCGCGACTTCGGACATGCCATCCGGCCGGCCGCCGCCCTGCTGGGCAAAAGCCGTTGCCTTGACCTCGCCGCGAATGTCTTTTTGCCATATCTAGGCGCGGTGTTGGACATGGACTCGTCGCCGGATGCGGCCCCAGAGGCCGAACGGGTCCGCCAGGCGTTCATGCAGTTGCCGCCGGCCCAGGGGAACCGTCTGCTCACGGAGGCCGCGCACCGTTTTCTGATCCCGCCCAGTCGGACTCGCGAGCTGCTCAAGACATGCTGCCAGCAACAGGGATTGATGGACATCTACCAGAATTTCTGCCAGGCCCTTGACCACAACTGCGAGCTTTGTCCGTTTGTCAGCGGCGATATGGCAGCCGGCTCCGCGTGAACTCGACTTTTTCGCCAAAGCGTGGCGTGGTTTTCGTGAGGTTGGACGAGGGGACAGGAACCCCGCGTCCGCGTCAGTGTGTCTCCGGTCTGCCCGCACGGCCCGCTGCCGGCGCCGGCCCCAGCCCAATCCAGCCCAATCCAGCCCGGCAGCCGCCTTGGTGCTGGAGCCGCCACTTGTCGCCCGGAGGTCTTTTCATTGTGTGAAAATTCAGGCCTTGCATTGGATGTAACCGGTCACCGATTGATAATGACGTTCAAAGTGCGAAATGCGGTGGTACGCGCTTGATTTCAGGCTGCCGTATGTCGTCC
>CAYOUR010000263.1:0-4912 GCA_964407145.1 uncultured Lentisphaeraceae bacterium
CAGAAAAGTCACGCCCAGTAGGAGCACTGCCGTAAGCTTGACAACCACTGGGTCAAATCTCTCTTTCCATCACAACATTTCGCACATTAACCACAAATCACCTCATGACGTTTGTTGTTGTGAGCACATATGAATCCCTGAACAATCCATACTGCAGGCAGGGCGCAGATGTCACGGCCGCTTGCACCGGCTTTCACGAAGGATAAAGCCGTCGGCTGCCGGCTGGCGCCGGCGCTTTGCCTATCAGGCGACATCTAATTGTACCAAAAATGCGCCCCAAACACAAGCATTTTCATAACGATTCAATATATTTGTCCTTGGCAATTTATCGCCATTCCCGGCCAATGCCTTTGCCGCCGTCGTTTGCTCACCTTCACTTTGAGAGGACGAGACCATGCCATCACCCGCAGACAGCATTTCCGAAGCGTCGCGAACCACGCCGGTGCGTGGCCGCCATGACATCATCGTTGCCGGCGGCGGTCCGGCCGGCTATGCCGCCGCCCTGGGCGCGGCGCGTGCCGGCGCCTCGGTGCTGGTCCTGGAACAGGCGGGCTGCCTGGGCGGCATCTGGACCGCCGGTCTGCTGCCCTGGATCATCGACCAGCACACCCGCGGCGGCATCATGGGCGAATTGCGCGACTACATCCTCAACCAGGCCGGCGGCACCCTGGTCGGGACAACGCTGGGCCTTGACCCGGAACTGCTCAAGCTGCGCCTGGAAACGGACCTCGCCCAGGCCGGCGTCCGCCTGCGCTACAACACCATGCTGACGGCCGTGTCCAAGGGCGATGACGGCCGCACCGTCACCCATGCGATCACCGAATCCAAGGCCGGCCGCGAGGCCTGGCAGGCGCGGCTGTTCATCGACTGCACCGGCGACGGCGACCTCGCGGCCCGGGCCGGCTGCGGCTTCGACTACGGCAACGAGCAGGGCCTGGCCCAGCCCACCTCCATCGGCGTCATCGTCACCGGCATCGACCCGGACCGCCTGGAGGCCGAGCTGCCGCGCGCCGTGCGCAAGCCCAAGCTGTGCGAGATGCTGCGCGAAGGCGGTCTGGAGCCGTCCTATGCCCTGCCGGGCTTCGGCTACCTCGGGCATGGCCTGTTCATCTACGGCGGCACCCATCAGTACAACCGCCGTTTTGACGACCCCGACGCCTTGACCGCGGCGCTCATGGAGGCGCGGGCCGAGGTCCATCGCCACATTGAGATTTTTCGCCGGCGCGGGGGCCTTTGGGCCGACTTGCGCCGGCTGGGCACGGCCTCGGCCCTCGGCATCCGCGAAGCCCGCCGCATCCATGGCCGGGCCACCGTGACGATTGACGACATCGTGGCCGGGCACTGCCCGCCGCGCACGGTCTGCGTGAGCCATTTCGGCCTGGACGTGCACGCCCCCGACCCGCAACGCTGCCGGGGGATTGACAAGCCGCTTGACCTCCGCCCCCGGCCTTACGGCATTCCCTGGGAGGCGCTGGTCGCCCGCGACTGCGACAACCTGCTCATGGCCGGCCGCTGCATCAGCGGCGACTTCCTGGCGCATTCCAGCTACCGGGTCACCGGCACGGCCGTCGCGCTCGGCGAAGGCGCCGGCCGCGGCGCCGCCCTGGCCCTGCAGCGCGGCGTACAGCCCGCCGCACTCACGGACCAGGATCTGGCGACCTTCACGGCCGACCTGGCCGACCAGTAGCCCGGCGCGCCGCCAACGGGCGGAGGGCGCCCGAGCGGCCCACGGAATCAGGGTTCTCGTCCGGGCTCCTCCCCGCCAACCGAACCGCCGGCCCGGCGGCCGATGCGGAGCCGGGCCTGGCGCCAAAAAAGCCCGTCGGCATCGCGGGGGTGGGGCGAGCGAAGCCGACGGGCCGAACAGATAGATTGTCAGGACACGGCAGGCCGGTCACGGCCTGCCGTCGGTTCGGGTCAGGGCAAATTACTTGCCGCTGATGGCGCCATGGCCGCGGAACGTGCGTGTGGCGGAGAATTCGCCCAGGCGGTGTCCGACCATGTTTTCCGTGACGAACACGTTGACGAACGCCTTGCCGTTATGCACGGCCAGGGTGTGGCCGACAAACTCGGGCATGATCATGGAACGCCGGGACCAGGTCTTGACGATCTTCTTCTCGCCCCGGCTGTTCATGGCCTCGACCTTTTCCATGAGGTGGCCGTCAACGAACGGTCCCTTTTTGATGGAGCGTGATGACATTATTTCTTCCTCCGGGTGATGATGAAGCGGTTCGACGCTTTCTTGTGTTTGCGGGTGCGGTAGCCCTTGGCCAGCTGGCCCCACGGCGACTGCGGGTGACCGCCGCCGCTGGTCCGGCCTTCACCGCCGCCCATCGGATGGTCGACCGGGTTCATGACCACGCCGCGGACGTGCGGGCGTTTGCCGAGATAGCGCTTCTTGCCGGCCTTGCCCAGGCTGATGCCGGAATGCTCCAGGTTGCCGACCTGCCCGATGGTGGCCCGGCAGTTGGCGTGGATCTGGCGGATTTCGCCGCTCGGCAACTTGACCTGGACGTAGTTGCCTTCCTTGGCGCGAACCGTCGCCTGCTGGCCGGCGGCCCGCGCGATCGCCGCGCCGCGTCCCGGACACAGCTCGATGCAGTGAACGGTCAAGCCGTCCGGAATGTCCTTCAGCATCATGGCATGGCCGACCTTGAATTCGGCCTCCGCCCCGCTGCGGACCGTGTCCCCCTGCTTCAGGCCGACCGGCGCCAGGATGTAACGCTTCTCGCCGTCGGCGTATTCGAGCAGCGCGATGCGGGAGGTGCGGTTCGGGTCGTATTCGATATGCAGCACTTTGGCGGCGACGTCATCCTTGTCCCGCCGGAAGTCGATGATCCGGTAGCGGCGCTTCTCGCCGCCGCCGCGGAAACGCGTCGTCACTCGGCCGGCGTTGTTGCGCCCGCCCGTTGATTTCAGGCCCTCGGTAAGCGACTTTTCCGGGGTGGAGCGCGTCAGTTCGCTGAAGTCGCTGACGGACATCTGCCGCCGTCCGGGCGAGGTTGGCTTGTATTTCTTGATTCCCATGATGGTTTACCTCATGCCTTGGCTGATGGAGGGAAAGGTCAGATCAGGTCGATGCGGCCCTTCGACAGGGTCACCATCGCCTTCTTCCAGTCGGCGCGCTTGCCGGCGCGCGAGCTGCGCATCCGCTTCATCTTGCCGCGGTAGTTCATGACCTTGACGGCCGAGACCTCGACGTCGTCGAAGATGGCCTCGACCGCCCGGCGGATTTCAATCTTGTTGGCGTCCGGATTGACCCGGAACGCATACCGGCTCTGCTTGTCCGAAAGGGCGGTCGCCTTCTCGGTGATCAGGACGGTATAGACGATGCTAAACGGGTTGAACATGGCTGGTTCCTCCTTATGCCAACCGCCGGCCGAGGATTTCCATCGCGGCCTGGGTGATGACGACTTTCTTGAACAGCAACATCCAGTAGGTGTTGACGGAGGCGGCCTTGAGCACCATCGCGTTGGGCAGGTTGCGGGCCGCCAGTTCGACGTTTTCGCTGTAGTCGTCAACGAGGATCAGGCAGTCCTGCCCCGCGCCGACTGCCTCCAGGAAGGCCGTCATGAGCTTGGTTTTCGGTTCCGCGAATTCGATCTTGTCGACCAGGACGACCTCGCCGTCGTCGACGCGGTCGGTGAAGGCGCGGCGGAGGGCGAGCTGTTCGACCTTCTGGTTGGTCTTCTTGTCATACGAGCGGGGCTGCGGTCCGAAGACGACGCCGCCGCCGCGCCACACGGGGCTGCGGGAGCTGCCGGAGCGGGCGCGGCCGGTGCCCTTCTGGCGCCAGGGCTTGGCGCCGCCGCCGGCGACCATGCCGCGGGTCTTGGTCGCGGCCGTGCCGGAGCGCATCCGGGCGTGGAAGGCGACCACGGAGTCCTTGACGGCCTGGGCGCCCTTGACGCGTTCCAGCCAGGCGTCCTGGATATCGTAGCTGGCGCCGGCGTCGGCGCCGGTGCTGGTGATAACGGGTAATGTCGTTGCCATGGTGATCTCTGCTCCCCGGGTTATTTCTTCACCGCGTTGCGGACGATGACCAGGCCGCCGGTCGGGCCGGGAATGGCGCCCTTGACCAGCAGGAGGTTCTTTTCCGCGCGAACTTGGACGACCTGGAGACTTTGGACGGTGCGGTTGACATTGCCCATCTGTCCAGGCATCTTGCGTCTCTTGTACACTTTTCCGGGAGCGGCGCACATGCCGATGGAGCCGGTCCGGCGGGTCCAGGCGCCGCCGTGGCTGGCGCGGCCGCCGCCGAAGTTCCAGCGCCGGACGACGCCGGCGAAGCCGCGGCCCTTGGTGCGGCCGGTGACGTCGACGAATTCATCGGCGGCGAACAGGTCGGCGCCGAGGGTGGCGCCGACTTCGACTTCGGGGTCGGCGTCCAGGCGCACTTCGCGGATGACGGCGGGCGGGGTGGCCTCCAGGCCGGCGGGGGCGAGATTGCCCAGGACGGCCTTGGAGACATTCTTCGGCTTGCGCGCGCCGAACCCGAGCTGCACGGCGCAGTAGCCGTCCTTGGCCTGGGTTTTGAGGGCGATGACCGGGCAGGGACCGACTTCAATCGCGGTCACCGGCACCATCACGCCCGTCTCGGTGTAAATATGGGTCATGCCCAATTTCTTGCCAATTAGACCTTTTTTCATGAGTCGTCTCCCGGTCATATCTTGATGATGATGTCAACGCCGGCCGGAAGATTGAGCTTGCGCAGCTCTTCGACGGTGTTGGTGTTGGGGTCGATGATGTCCAGCACGCGCTTGTGCGTGCGGATTTCGAACTGCTCGCGCGACTTCTTGTCGATGTGCGGCGAACGGTTGACGGTGAATTTTTCAATGCGGGTCGGCAGGGGGATGGGCCCCCGGACGGTCGCGCCGGTGCGCTTGGCCGTATTCACGATCTCGCGAGTGGA
>CAYOUR010000264.1:0-4876 GCA_964407145.1 uncultured Lentisphaeraceae bacterium
TGAAATCAAGCGCGTACCACCGCATTTCGCACGTTGACCGTCATTATCAATCGGTGACGGGTTACCGCCTGCCTCGCAAACCCACTTCCGCTCGTGGTTTCGCCGGGGAAGGCCATTCTGGCCGCTGCCCAAGCACACCGCCAACCGCGGAGGGCATCAACCGCCATTGCCGGCAGCCACCGCCCGCGGCTCCTTATTGGACCTTGAATCCCGGTTTCACATTATCCAGGAGGCTGTTGACCTTGGCTATGACGGCATCATCAGGGGGCGTGCTGAAGTCTCCGACCTCGACCCGCACCTTGAACGAGATGGGACAACCCGACTTGCTTCTGATGTCAAGCAAGTCCTGAATGGCATCCCCAAGGTTCTGCACCTCGGCCGGCTCCAGCTTGGCTTCAACCCACTTGACGTTGGCCTGGCCGTCACGGACTTCGCCGCCGGCGGTACCGACACCACCGCCGGAACCTTCACTGCCGCCGGCCGCCGCCATTTTCAGTTTGACATTCTGAGCGGACGGGTAGTCGCACGGCCAGGCGCCGGAAATCGGATCAAGCTGGATGAACCGGGCGTTCAACGAGGCGTCAATAACATCACGCACCGTCTTCCAGGGCAACACCAGCCCCGAGTTCTGCGACAGCGCGGTGGCAATGGCCAAGGCGGTGGTTTCGTTGTTGGCCCAGGCGTCGGGGAGGTTTTCCGGCAGGATTTCCGCCGCCGCGATCATCGCCGGCGGCTGGCGCAGGGTGGCCTGAGCCGTCAGTACCCCGGCGGGAATGGGCTCGCCAAGGACGCTGGCCGGACCGCTGCTCAACCAGAGCCGGCCGGCGGCCACGGCCTTGGCCACGGCGTCGGACACGATTGCCGCGCCGGCCTTCGGAATGGACACGGGCTCCAAGTAGCCGTTGCGCCGAGTCTGAAGGACGTTCCCGCCTTTGAAGTAGTCGATCACGCTTTGAACCGCCAGCGCGTCACCCGTCCAGAGCTGGGGCAGGCATCCTGGCGCAAGCAATTCCATGGGCATTTCCCCGAGTTCGGCGGCTTCCGGCAGAACTAGCTCAAGCGCGGAATCAGCCATGGCCGCCCCGTCAGGGCGTGCATGCCACCAGGTCCGGGCCGAACCGTCGGGACGGACGAGCCGCAGCACAAAGGCCCCGGCTTGACAACCTTCAACCAGAGTGTCGACAATCGCCTGGGCCTTCAGCATCTTGGGCAGATGCGGCATCTGCGCAAAGGCGCCCGCAAGGTCCTTGACGCGCCGACTGGTCTCGCCTTGCCGCCAGAGATTATAGGGGCCGTCCGGAAGCAGGGCCTCGGCGGCGATGGATGAATCCTGAATCCGGGAACGGTTGTCGTTCTTGATGATCGTGAAGTGCGGTTCATCGCTCACGTTGATCTTGAAGGCCTGCACCTCGTTCTTGTCGGAGACGGTGATGACCGTGCTGTAAGCCTGCTTTACGACGTCGGGAACGCGCGCACGCGCCTTGTCGAGGTTGATGGTGAGGGTCTGCAGCCGGGCGACATCAATGTTCCCCTCCTTCTCCTGCTCCTTCAAGTCGGCCCGCACTTGCTCCCAGGCCAAATAGTCCCGTACCCGGGCCGAGGCGACTCCCAGCCCGTCGCGCGAGGGCGCCAGCAAAATAACGGCATTGCGATAGACGCGCGGCTTGTCCGCACTGGTCGTCTCGTCAAGGAAACGCCTGGCCTCGGGACTCGGCTTTCCCGAATCGCTGGCGGCGACCGGGCCGAGGATGCCATAATGGAACAGGCCGTCGTCCTCGATGTCCCGCGGACGGGCCGGCAACAGATGGACGCGCACCCCGGCGGCCGACGCCCCGGCCGTCAACGCCTTGCATCTGCCGATCTCGTCCAGCAGGCGGGCGCGGACGACATCGTCAGAGACGCGGCTGGCGGCCACGGCCTGCATCTGCGTCAGGTTGGGACGGTTGCCCAGCCGCCACGTATCAGGGAGCTGGTTTTCCTCGGCGGCGGC
Organism: uncultured Lentisphaeraceae bacterium; assembly: GCA_964407145.1. Taxonomy (GTDB): domain Bacteria; phylum Verrucomicrobiota; class Lentisphaeria; order Oligosphaerales; family Oligosphaeraceae; genus JAAZKI01. The sequence goes on from CAYOUR010000264.1 coordinate 1,991, forward strand.
GAAGCGGTCATCCAGCCAGAAGCTGGTCTGCGCCCAGCGCAGCAGCCCTTTTTCCAGTTCGATGCGGTCGGGCCGGCCGGGTGCAATCAACGCGACCAGGTCCCTGGTCCGGGCGCTCTGGCCAATCGGCTGGGAATGCAGGAACGTCGCCGCGACGGCCTGCTCAATCTCCCGGCTCCGGAGCCCGACCGATTCCCGCTGGATGTCACGGGCGCGGCCGGTTTCGCCTTCGACGATGCCGGTCCAGGCCTGCCGTCGGCCTTCGTGCGCGTCGGTGTCGGCCACGGTCACCAGTTCGCGCATCGCCTCGGACAAGCCGTCCCGGCCCGGAGCGGCCAGAAAAACGGCGGGGCCGACCAGCGGGCTGGTATCCCAGCGTTCGGCCTCCCGCAGGGCCAGGGCGAACGTGCGCAGCACGCCGCGCGTGCGCTGAAAACGGTCAAGCCCCGTCCACTTGACGTAGAACACTTCGGTCAAGTCCGGATGGAAGGGGTAGCTCTTCAGGAAGCGCTCCTCCGCTTCCCCGCCCTGCCTCTTCGTCTGTTCATCCATGTCAAACACCCCCTTGAGGGCCGCCTGGACGTGGGGGCGGAAGGCGTCCTTGTCCCGGATGGACTTCGGCGTGAAGAAACGACGGCGAAGCACTTCGGCCACGTCTTCCTTCACCACCGGCTCGACGGCCTCTTCGCGCTGGCGCTGGAAAATGTCGTACAACTCGCCTTTCAGCTGCCGCCCGAGGCTGTCGTCCTTGCCCGGGTCGCTGGCCAGCAGGGACGCCACGACGCAGCAACGGTCGACCTTGGTCGCCGCCTGGGTCAGATACTGGAAGAAATTGACCATGCGATCGCGCCACTTGCGGTCGGCGGCGACTTTTTCCCGGACATACATCAGGACTTCGTCGATCAGCACCAGCACGCCCAGCCCCTCCTTGACCGGCAGCTCCAGCAATTCGGTCAGGGTGTTCTCCGCCGGGGCCGACTCGCGTTCGTCTGCCGACTTTCCGGCATTGAGCACGCGCAGGCCGTCGTCGCCGGCCAGCTGCCAGGCCAGGATGCTCCACGGCTGCACCAGACGCCGGACTTCGCCCCGGGGACCGCGGACTTCCATGCCGGTCTCGACGTCCAGCTTGTCAAAGCACAGCCCGGCCACCCGCGCTCTTGGCGGCGCCTGGCCGACCGCCTCGCGGAATTCGTGGACCGCCGGCAGGTCCGGCAGGCCCTCCGGGTCGAAGACCAGATGCCGGAGGGTGATGAGCGTGTGGGTCTTGCCGCCCCCGTAGGTCAGTTCGAGCTGGCGCACCGCCTTGTCGTTCTTGCCCGCCACCCGCAGCACCACGTCCCGCACCAGCTGGCGCAGGTTGTAGGTCGGGAAGGTGAGCGCAAAGAAGTTGTTCGGGTCCTCGTAGACCGGCCGCTTCCCGCCCTGCATCATGACTTCGTACAGGTCCGCCGCGAACATGTGCAACGGCAGCTCGCCGGACTTCAGGTCGTCCCGCAACGCAACGACTTCGTGCCAGCTCTTCCATGGATTCTTAGCCATACTGTGTGTCCTCCCGCAGGCGTGCCATGACGGCCCGCTGTGTGCTCAGTATCTCCGTGCGTAAAGTCTCTTCGTCGGGCAAGTCCGTCATGTAACGGGACGCGAAGACGTTCGCCTTGATCCCGCCCATGGCGTAGTGCACCACGGCATCGTTCTTGGCGCTGCACAGGATGAGCCCCACCGGTTCGCTCTCGCCGGGCTCCATCAGATGTTCACGCGCGTAGTTCAGGTAGAGGTTCATCTGCCCAGCGTCGGCGTGGGTGAACTTGCCGAGTTTGAGGTCGATCACAACCAGGCACCGGAGCCGCCGGTGGAAGAGCAGCAGGTCGATTCGGTACCATTCGTCGCCGATGCGGATGCGTTTTTGCCTGGCCACAAAGGTGAAGCCAGCCCCCAACTCCAACAGGAACCACTCCAGGTGATGGATGATGGCCTCTTCCAACTCGCTCTCGCTGTACTCGTCTTTCAGATTCAAAAATTCGAGGAGGTACGGATCGCGTATCTCCTCCCGCGGGCCAACGGCATCTTCCGGTTTCGGCACTTGGCCGCGGGCCAGCATGGCCTCCTGGCGCTTGGACTTGGCGGTTCGCTCGTAGAACTGCGTGCTGATCTGCCGGTCGAGTTGCCGTACCGACCAGCCGCCACGGATGGCCTCGGCCTCGTAGAAGGCACGGACTCGCGGACTTTCGACTGAGATCAAGCGGACGTAGTGCGACCAGGAAAGTGGGAATGCACAAACCAGGCGATTCAGCAAGGCCCATGAAACAGCTTGGTCGGTCTCGGATATTCCCGACGCTGTCGGGACAATCGCCTTAATCGCCTCCTCGGAATGACCCGGAGATGTCGGCTGAACTGCCCGCGCATCCAATTTTCCCGACGCTGTCGGGAATATCTGCCAGCCAAGGTAGAAACCGCGCATCTTGTAGAGTCCTTGAGGCGAAAACCCCCGGCCAAACCGCGAAGACAAGTCACCCCCGAGGCGTTTGAGCAATGCCTCTCCATACTCCGCCCGCGCCTCGCCGCGCTGCTCGAACTCGACGATTCGGCGGCCAATCTCCCAGTACGTCGCCGTCAAGAGACTGTTAACGGTGCGGACCGCCTGGCGGCGCGACTGTTCCAGCAGAGCACCGATGCCATCGACAAGCGAACCGTAGCCGTCCGGCGGGGATGTCTTGCTGATCTGGTCTTCACTCATGCGTCACCCTTGGGATTCGACACACAGCGCGCGTGAGCCCTTCAAGGCATGGCGATGCCGCGAACATGGGCAGCGGCAATTCGCCGGACTTCAGGTCGTCCCGCAACGCGACGACGTCGTGCCAGCTCTTCCATGGGTTCTTTGCCATTATG
>CAYOUR010000265.1:0-4845 GCA_964407145.1 uncultured Lentisphaeraceae bacterium
GCTGAACCTCGGCGACATCGGCGGTATCCCGCGCGTGCTCGACGCCGGGCAGTGCAACGACTGCTACAGCCTGGCCGTGATCGCCCTGAAGCTGAAGGAAGTCTTCGGCCTGGACGACGTCAACCAGCTGCCGCTGTCCATGGACATCGCCTGGTACGAGCAAAAGGCCGTCGCCGTGCTGCTGGCCCTGCTGGCCCTCGGCTTCAAGGGCATGCGCCTCGGCCCGACCCTCCCGGCCTTCCTGTCGCCCGGCGTGGCCAAAGTCCTGGTCGAGACCTTCGGCATCAAGGGCACGACTGAACCGGCCGCCGACATCGCCGCCATGATGAGCGGCAACTGACCGGAACGGCACAACGCCTGAATCCCAGGCGAAACGAACCGAAGCACACCAAAGCACACCACCCCGGCCGGGGCGGCGACACCACACCCGTCGCCGCCCCGGCCGTCTCGTTCGCCGAAAGACGACCGGGACAAAATTACCGCGTGCCCCCAGGACTGCGCACGGCGACCGATCATCAACGGCCATGGCCTTCGCTGGCCATCGGTGTTCTTCAGGGGCTTATCTGTGGCTCAAACAACCTCCGCTGCGCTGGTCACGCGCCACACGGCGTTTCCGCCCTTGGGCAGCGCGCCCGTCACGCCATTCTGACCAAAACGCAATTTTCCGCGTTCACAACAGGCAAACCGGCGGAGCACGGCTACAGTAACACCTGTGACATTTCATCCCCCCAGACCCGCATTTCCCCGGTCCTCCCCGATTTGGAGACGATTGATGACAGCCATCCTCATTGCCAACGAACAGCCGGCCCACCGCCTGGCGGCCGAGACGTTCCGCGACCTCTGGCGCCTAGTCACCGGCCATAACCTCGCGATCACAACCACGCCGCCGGAAGACGGCCCCCTGATCATCCTGGGCAGCGACGCGGTCAACGCCTTCAGCCATGCCAAAATCGTGGCCAAGGTCATCCCGCAATTCGCTCTGCGTACCGGCACGGACGACTACCAGCTGGCCTCGGCCGTCGACCTGGACGGCCGGGAACTGCTCTTCCTCGCCGCCGGCCGGCCCCGCGCCCTGCTCTACGCCGTCTACCACTTCTTCGAACTGCGCGCCGACTGCCGCTATTTCTGGGACGGCGACATCATCCCGCAACGGGAGGCCATCGACCTGACCGGCCTCCAGGTCACGGAACGCCCCCGCTTCGAATACCGCGGCCTGCGCTACTTCGCCCACCGCAGCCTGACCCGCTTCCAGGCCGAACACTGGGATCTGCAGGACTGGAAACGCGAAATCGACTGGATGCTCAAAAAACGCCTCAACCTCTTCATGCTGCGCATCGGCCTGGACGACCTCTTCCAAAAAGCATTCCCGGACATCGTCTCCTATCCGGACGGCGACGTGCCGGAGTCGAAGCCGCGTTCCTACGACGACCGCAACCTGTTCTGGCCGCTGCAGCATCGCGGCCAGCTGCGCCGGGAGCTGCTCGCCTATGCCCGCGAACGCGACCTGCTCCACCCCGAGGACCTCGGCACCATGACCCACTGGTACAGCCGCACGCCGCACCAGTATTTGGAACAGGTCAGACCCGACTTCCTGCCCCAGGCGACGGCCGGCTACGGCGACCCGACCGGCCTGGTCTGGGACATCCGCCAGGACAAGTTCCTTGACGACTACTTCCATCTGACCGAAACACACATCCGCGAATACGGCGCCCCCGGCATGTTCCACACCATCGGCCTGGCCGAACGGCGCTGCTACGACGACCGCGACGCCAACCACCAGATGAAGCTCTACACCTACCGGCGCATCATCAGCCGGCTCCGGCAAAAATACCCCCATGCCCCGCTGCTCATCGGCTCCTGGGACTTCTGCATGTACTGGACACCCGAAGAAGTGCGCTCCCTGGTCGCCGAACTCGACCCGGCCAATACCCTCATCTTCGACTATACCTCGGACACCGACGACGAACTGCGCACCTTCCAGAACTGGGACCTGGTCGGCAACTTCCCCTGGGTCTATGGCATCTTCCACGCCTTCGAAGACGAAAACGACTGCCGCGGCAACTATGACGCCATTGCCCGGCGTCTACCCATCGCCGCCCGCGACCCGATGTGCAAAGGCATGGTCCTCTGGCCCGAATGCTCCCACTCCGACACCCTCATGCTGGAATTCCTCGCCGCCAACGCGTGGAACCCCAGCCCCGAAAACGTCCGCGTCGAAACGTTTGTCAAGACCTTCTGTGGCCAGCGCTACCAGGGGCCGCAGGCCGCGGCCATGACCGGCATCTGGACCGACATGCTGCCGCTGATCAAGGTGCGCCACTGGAACGGGCCCCGCCTGCCGCCCTACCAGCGCCTGCACCACGACTTCTTCGCCATGCCTTTCCAGTACCTGACCGAGCTGTCCGCCGTCAATTTGCAGCGCGCGGCCTTCTACCACGAGCTGCTGGCCGACCTCATCCCGGCCGCCCCCGCCCTGCTTCGCCGACTGGCTGACATCCGCCTGGAGGGCGAGTCGCCGCAGCTCGTCCGCGACGTCCTTGACCTGGCCCGCACCGCCACCGCCCGCCTGCTGCTGTTCGCCTACACACGGCTGATTGCCGGCCTGGACGCCTGGCACCACGGCCGCGACAACCAGGACGAGCTGCGCTTCGCGTGCGCAACCGTACGCCAGCTGATGCACAGCCTTGGCGACATCCTGGCCGCCAGTCCGGAATTCTCCCTGTACGCCTCTCTGCTGGACCTGCAGGCCAAACACGAATGCTGCCCGAACTTCGAAAAGACGCTCAAGGGCAATGCCGAGAACCTGTACTGCCGGTCCTACATCACCGAACTGGTCTTCAGCGTGTATCTGCCGGAATTCCAGCTGGTCGAACAATGGATTGAACAGCGCCTGGCGGAAAACGACCGCGGACTCTGGGTCAATCCGCCCGCCGGCCTGAAAACCGCCCACCAGGCCGTCCTTGACCGATTCTACAACACGGCGCTGGCCGACCTGGCGCCGGACAACGCCGCCGCCCGCGCCCAGCTGGCCGGCACGTTGCGGCAAACCGCCCGACTCGGCGAAACCATCCTGGCCTGAAAACAGCCATGAGCCCGACCCTTGGCGACACCGTTTGTCAGCATGGCCTCAAGCGAGAGCTGGCCTTCACGCATGGCCATGACCGCCATCCGACGCCGATGCCTTCCCCTGAACCGCTGACATGGGTTTCATGGCTGCCACTGCGGCGCCGGGCACGGCCGCGCAGCGAGTTTTTCGGACGGGCCGGCGGCATTGGCGCGCCATGCCGCCGGCAGAGTGACGCCATGAACCCAGCATGTTCCCGGAACAGCCTGACTCCACGGGCGGCACGAATGGCCGCCGACACGCCAACCTTGATTCCACTTGCCCAATTCCCTCCCCCAAAAGACGCCTTGAACCAGCGCGGCCGGCGGTCCGGCCTCAACCAGAACATCCCAGGACGGTCTTGCCATGTATCCAACTGAAGTTGTCATTGACCTTGAGGCCTTGCGCAGCAATTTCCGGGCGCTGCAGAAACAGGCCGGGACGTGCGAACTGGTTCCGGTCATCAAGTCTGACGCGTACGGCCATGGCCTGGCGCCCGCGGCCATGGCTCTGCTCTCATCCGGCGCCCGGCGCCTGGCCGTCTTTCGTCTGGAAGAGGCTCTGGCGCTGCGGCAAGCCGGGGTCACCGCAGCGATCTGGGTGCTGCTCGGCCCGCTGCCCTCGGAAGCCGAGCAGGTGCTGTCGCTGCGTCATGATTTCCGCCTGGCCTGCCCGCACCTCGAAGCAGCCCGCGCCCTGGCCGAGGTCGCGCGGCGATACCGCACCACCTTGCCAATCCATTTGAAGGTGGACACCGGCATGGGCCGCCTTGGTTTTCTGCCCCGTGAAGTACCAGCCGCGCTGGCAGAAATCGCCTCCCTGCCCGGCCTGCGTCTTTGCGGCGCCTTCTCGCATCTGGCCAAGGCGGATGACGGCGAACACCCGGTCACCCAAGCGCAGCTCGCGCACTTCCGTGACGTCCTGTCCTGGTTGCCGCCGACCTGCCAGGAGAACCACCTCTGCGCCTCGACCGCCTGGCTGCATGGCCGGTTTCCGAATCTGCCGTTTGCCCGGCCCGGCATCTGCCTGTACGCCCCGGCGGCAACCGCTGACGGCACTGCTGTTGCCACGCGCTCCGTCATGACGCTGCGCACCAGGATCATTTCCGTCAAGGACATGCCGGCCGGGTCAGCCATTTCCTACAACTGCCTCCGCACCCTCGACCGCCCCAGTCGGGTCGCCATCGTGCCGCTCGGCTATGACGACGGCTTCCAGCGCCATCTGTCCAACCAGGGCGCCGCCCTGGTGCGTGGCCGGCGCGCGCCCATTCTCGGAACCGTCTGCATGAGCATGATCATGCTTGACGTGACCGACATCGACGGCGCCGCCCTGGAGGACGAGGCCGTGTTCCTCGGGCGCCAAGGAGACCAGGAAATCACCGTCCACGAGCTGGCCAAACGCGCCGGTACCGTCCCGCATGAAATCCTCTGCGCCATCGGCCATGCCGCCGCCCGGCGCTTCTATGCCTGATGCCGATGACGCTTCCGGAAATGGCTTGAAGAATGCCCGGCCGACAGGCATCTTTACCGCAGCGCCCGGAAACCATACACCGCCGGCGCCGATGTGGCCAGGCCCATGTTGCCGCCTCAGCCAAGCCGCAAGCCCGGAAAGGCCGAGGATAATCATCGGTCAGCCATTGATATCAGGCGTTATGCTTTCTCCGCGGGTGAGGCGAATGTCATGGAAAGCCAGTTGCCTGCCGGCGTCTGAATTCCCGCCAAAGCACAAAATGACGATGATTC
>CAYOUR010000266.1:0-2926 GCA_964407145.1 uncultured Lentisphaeraceae bacterium
GGTAAATAGGACAATGGGACGAATATGCCCTTGGGTTATTGAAGTCGCCCAAAGCCAAACCGAACCCAAATACCAGCAGCATTGGTTCTATGCGTCCGAATTGGGCAAATTGGTTGCACTGGCGGGCTTGGCGCATTATCTTAGGGTGTCATTCCCAACCACCCTCTATTGTCCCGAGGTGCGAACATGGACCTGTTGCGACCCCTGGAACGCGTGGCGACATCGGCGAAGGAGCGCCTGGGCGAGGCGCGTTTCTACCATGTGCTGCTTGGCCTGCTCGTTCTGGCCGGTTTTCTCCCGCTGCTGATTCCCGGCATTCCCCAGGGGCATGACCTGTACTACCATTTTTCGCGGCTGGAAGCGATGGTCTCCGGCCTGCGTCATGGCGTCTTCCCCGTTCTGATCAACGCCGACGCCCTGGGCGGATACGGCTACGCGTCCGGACTGTTTTACCCTGACTTTCTGCTGTATCCGGTTGCTTTGCTGGCGTTGTCCGGGGTCGGGACGGTGGTGGCCTACAAGGTTTTGCTGGTCGCGGTCGGGCTGGCGTCCGCCTACAGCGCGCAATATGCGGTCTGGCGCATCGGCGGCAGCCGGTTTGGCGGCTTCGCGGCTGGCATCCTGTATGCCTGGAGCAGCTATTTCGCCGTCGATGTCCTGATTCGCGCGGCGGTCGGCGAGTTCACCGCGTTTCCCTTCCTGCCCTGGATTTTTCTGGGTCTCTACGAGATCATCCACGGCAATCCGCGCCGGTTGCTGCCGTTGGCATTCGGCTTCACCGGCCTGGTGTTGACCCACAACCTGTCGCTGCTGATCATGGCGGTCGTGACGGCGCTGATGCTGGCGTTCCACGCCGCGCCGCTGCTGCGCGCGCCGCACCGCGTCGTCTGGGTGGCCGCGGCCGCGGTTTTGACCGTCGCCCTTGGCGCCTTCTATCTGGCGCCCCTGGCCGAGCAACTGACCACGACGCGGTTCATCGTCAGCTCCATCGCCAAGAGCGACATCGCGGTTCGGGCCGTGCCCCTGACCAGGCTGTTTCTGGAATTGCCGTACATGAAGATGGAGCACTGGATTCCCTCCGGCATCGGCGTCATCATGATGCTCGTGCTGTTCCAGCGCTGCCGGCTGACCAGCAGGGGGACCGCGCCGGAGCGCTATCGCGACGCCATGCTGGTCGGCGGCGTTGTCGCCCTCCTGGCCGCGACCAATTTCCTGCCCTGGGAAGGCATGTTCCGGGCTCTGGCCGTCCTGCAGTTCCCGTGGCGGTCGTATCTGCCGGCGACGGCGTTCCTGGCGCTCGGCGGCGGCCTCACCCTGGCGGCGCTGACCGCCGGCGACCCGGCCCGTGAGCGCCGCTGGCTGGGCATCCTCCTGGTCGGGTGCGGTGCGGCCTGGTGGCTCAACACCGGCTACATCTATGCGGCCAAGATGCATGAAGGCAATATGTTCAGGCGCTTCGAGCCCGGCGCCAAGCAGGAGGCCTCGGGCCTTTGCTACCTGCCCGTGGGCAGCGACCCGTTCCTGTTTCAGGCGCGGGGCGACGCGGTGCTGGCGACCCCGGCCCTGGCCGTCGAAGTGCGCCGTCCCCGCCATGGTGTGCTGGAAGTGCCATTCCGCGGCAATGCATCCGGGGCGACGCTGGAGCTGCCGCTGTTCTACTATCGCGGCTACCAGGCCCGGCTGGCGACGGCGGACGGCCAGTCCCGCGTCCTGCCGGTGCGGCCGTCGGCTCAGCACCTGGCGGCCGTCGTCCTGCCCGATGACGTCCCGGCCGGAACGGTGACCGTGCGCTACCGCGGAACCGGGCTGCGCCGCCTGGCCGCATGGCTGTCGTTGGCCACGTTGGCCGCCCTGGCCGCCGCAACTGCCTGGCGCCGCCGGCGCCGACGCCCGGCGACAGCCGCACGGCCCGCAGCCGCATCGGCTTCGTGACGGATGTGATTTTCGGTTATTTCCGGTGCCGGCGGTTGATTTTTTGTGGATGATGCATAAAATTAGCGATTTGAAAGCGGCTGGCGGCCGCGTTGATGCCGACCGTCCTGGGTTGGTGGCGTTCCGGCGCCCGGGCGCCGGTCGGCGAAGAGTTGTCCTGTCTCCGGGAAAGGGATGCGCGCTTATGATACGGAACCTGATGAACCACCTGACCGTGGCGACTTTGGCTTTTGCTCTGGCCTGGATAGGGGCGGCCGGGCCGGCCCTGGCTCAGGAAGCCGCCAATGCCACCCCCGCCGCGACCCCAACGCCGGACACGGCCGGAGACGGCATTGACGAATTGCTCGCCCAGGGCGCGGAGGATACGTCGTCGGCCGTCGCCGTCCCGGACCTTGACCAGCCGGTCTTCTACTCCTATGGCCGTGAAATCGTCATCGGCAAGTATACGATCGTCAACCAGTGGATGTCCGGCCGGCGCGCGACCGAACCGCCGCCGGACGAGCCCGACCAGCGCTTCTGGCGCGTTTTCATGCACGGCGTGACGGATGCCGGAGCCATGCCAAAGCCATGGGCAGCGTGCCTCGGACCGGGTCAGAACCCCGAGGATGTGCTTGACTTCCAGGCCGACATCCGCAACGAGCTGAAATCATCCAACCTGCCGGCAGTCCGCCTGGCCGGCGGCGAAAGGCTCCTGCTGCGTCGGCCCGCCTTGACCGCCGCCGACTTGAACCGGCTGCGCGGCGGCTACCTGCGACTGTTTGTCTGGATCAAGGCGGACGGCACTGGCCAAGGCGCCGAGCTGTGGCACGGTGCCCCGGGTATGGAACTGATGCTGCAGGACGCAGCCGGCAATGCCGTCAGCCTGGAGCAGTCCGTGTTCAAGACCCGCGGCACGCACCCGTGGTTCTGCTACCATGTCGACGTGGCCATTCCCCACAACCTGAATCTGGCCGCGCCAGCGCCGGCCGGCGGCGAAGGCGCCGTACCCGCCGCC
>CAYOUR010000266.1:3026-4836 GCA_964407145.1 uncultured Lentisphaeraceae bacterium
CCGCCGCCACTGAGGCGACTGGTGACCCGATGGACGCCCTGGGCGGCTTCGCCGACCTGGTGCCAAAGCAATTTGCGGCTCCGGATGAGGTTGCAGAGAAAGGGGACGCGTTGCCGCCCGGGGCGGGGCTTTTCCTCCGCCTGGCCAATCCGGCCTCCGGCACGGCGTGGTTTTCGACGTTGTCCTGGAAAAAGGTCCCTTATGCGGAGTCGCTTTTCAATGCCCGGGTCAAGGAAGCGCGCGTCGACCCCCTCCGCGGCACCCTGGCCCCGAACTCCGACTATGACGAGCTGCCCATGCATTTCTTCTATGGCCTGAGCCCGCGCCACCACTGGGACTTCCTGCTCGGAACCAAGGCTCTGCCGGATATGACCCGCGTGGCCAACCTGAAAGCCTACCTGAAGGCCGCGGCCAGTGACTGGGCCGACATGGTGCACGTCGCCCCCTGCCTGGCCTATATGCACAACAATGGCGTCCTGCTGGAGACGGCGCCGCCGTTCGAAAAGGACTGGAGCCGTGAACTGATCGCCACCCTCAAGGCGATGCAGGACCTGCGCACCGGCATGTGGCGGGTGAATGGCCAGCCGCATCTGCTGGCGACCTGGCAGATCGCCGGCAGCAGCTTCAGCCCGACCCGTCTGGCCCGCGCCGACCGTCCCAGGCGCCCGACTCCCTGGCTGAGCGTCGACGACACGCCGCTGCCCAATGCGGAGGCGATCGTCAACACCCTCCTGCGCACCCAGCGTCCCGCCCCGCGCAGCACTCTCAAGGCCGGCTGGAATCTGTACTTGTTCACGACCGAGGATTTGGACACGCCGGCCCAGCATGTGCCTTGCGACATTGTGGCCACGGCCGCCGCGGTCAACCTGCTGGCCCAGGCCATGCCGCTGGTGGACGAGGCCCTCCGTGCCCAGGCCCGTGAGGCCATCTACCAGGCCTGGCTCTACGTGATGCGGTCTCTGGTCTTCCGCGACCTGGGCATCTGGCGCATGCGGCATGGCGACCAGGAAGCGACGTCGCCGGCCTGTTTCTTCGCGTTCCTGGAAGCGACCCCATGGCTGGAAATGCGCCAGCTGCCCGGCGCGCCCGCGCCGGTGGTCGAGGCGATCAAGGGCGCCGCCGGTAAAATGTCCTTCAAATGGATCAATCCCGCCGAAGACCAGGTCTCGCTGCGGGTCTATGCCGCGCCGGAGGACTTGGAGGTGAAGCAGCTTTCCGAGCAGCACCTGGTGGCGATCATCCAGACGCGCGGGGACAACATCCACACCATGGACCCGCTCCTGGCCCTGCAGTTCATCGCGTCGGCTGCCATGCGCAAATGGCTGGTCGGACCGGAGCACGACGGCGCCACCTACCTGGCGGAAAAATTGGCGGCCATGCCCGAAAAACTGAAGAACTGCGTGCAGTCGAAGGAAATCACGGTCACGCCGGCGCCCCATCCGGAGAAGACCTTGAACTTTTATGCCGCGGCCGTCAACGCCTACGGCGAGATGTCCGCCTGGCAGACTTTGCCCGTGACCCTGGCGCCGTAGTGCGGTTGGTAGTCTTTCGGCTGCCGTACGTATGTAGTTCAGCCTTCAGGCTGCCGTACGTAGCCCGTACGTAGCCCAGGCTTCAGCCTGCCGTACGTAGCCCGTACGTAGTCCAGGCTTCAGCCTGCCGTATGTAGTCCGTACGTAGTCCGTACGTAGTCCAGGCTTTAGCCTGCCGTATGTAGCCCGTACGTAGTCCAGGCTTTAGCCTGCCGTATGTAGCCCAGGCTTTAGCCTGCCGTATGTAGTCCAGGCTTTAGCCTGCCGTACGTAGTCCA
>CAYOUR010000267.1:0-4830 GCA_964407145.1 uncultured Lentisphaeraceae bacterium
CCGGGTAGAGCGCCGGACGCTCAGCGACCCGCGGACGGCTCCCCAGCGTCATCGGCGAAACATAGTCCTCACGCTCGTAATTGACCGCCGCACAACCCGAAACGACAACTGCCAGAACTGCCGCCACCCCAACACCTGACATCCGCATGATTCTTCCCTTTCCACTTATCCTTCGTCCTGGACTCCGGCCCAGACACCGACCACGACACGACTCCGGCCGCCGACCGGCAACGCCACGTCAGTTGAAGTATCCGGCATACCGGATCATCGCGTCCGCCACCGCCCGGGCATTTTCCATGGGCACTCCGGGATACAGCCCATAGATCATCATCAGCCCACCTTCGGGACTGCCCAGGGTGGCCACCTCTTCGCGAATCATCGCGTCAATGCCCGCCGGCGTGCCCGTGAAACTCGTGCTCTGACGGTCAATGTCCAACTCAATGCACACCCGCCCCTTCAGCTCCCGCCGAATCCAGTCCAAACCATTGACATGGTCCTGCAAATTGAAAATATCGACGCCGGAACGGAGGATCATCCCCGCCAGCGCGCGGATGTCGCCGTCAGAATGCATGTGCACCAACGCCTGGTGCTCATGCACCAGCGTCATCAGCCGGTGGTACGACGGCTGGATGTACCGCGCAAAATGCTCCGGAGAGAGCATCGGCCCGCGCTGCATGCCCAAGTCCTCCGGAAAAGCGAACATCTGCGCCCCAGCCCCGAGGTAACGCTCCACCACCGCCCGGTTGAATGCCTCAACCATCTCGACCAGCCGCTCAATCCGGGGCTCACCGTCGGCAAAGTCGTACATCAAATTCTCGTAGCCACGCAGATACAGCAGCCGCAGAAAAGTGTGCCCGTGCGGCAAGGCGCCCTGCACCATCCGACCCGCCTGCCGCTGCACCACCAGACGCCCACGGACTTTCTCCCAGTCAATGATCTCCAGACCGTCGGTCTGCGCCGGATCAGGACCACGATAGCTGGAAAACGCCACCCAGTCCGCCAAGGGATGTCCGACAACCGCACCGGTGATGCCATCCTCCGACGTCGCCCAGGTGCAGCCCCACACATCACAAAACGGCTGCCCACACCGGGCGTTGACGCCATGAACCGGCTGATAGGGCGCCGACGGCGACCGAAAACCGGGAAACAAAAACGGACGCTCCAGCATGAAGTCGCAAAGCTCGTGAAAATCATAATGATGCCAGCAGGCCGAGTTCACCACATACTTCATCGGAATGAAGCCCGGACGACAAAATCGAATCGCACGCAAATCGTTGTCCATAAAAATATTCCCAAAAAATCAACACCTGGTCTGCCTGCCGAAAAATGCAGCGCCGCACCAGGACGCGCCATAGACGCGCCGTACCAGGACGGCGAAGGCCGGAAACCCGACGCGCCAGACGACCTGCCAGCCCCAGGACGGCTACTTCAACACATCAAAATACTTGTTGGCGTCACTCGCATTCGGCTTCTGCAGTTCCATGACCGGATTCAAAACCGAGGACACGTGCCCGTCAACCCAGCAGATGTTCGCCTGCGTAAACGTCCGGTGCCGCGGCGACGGCGCCGCACTCGGCGCCCGCTGCCGGACGATCCAGTAGGCCGGGACGTAGTTGCTGTCCCGGTTCTCCGAGTCACCCACCATCAAAATCTCCGATGGCCGACGCACCGACGCCATCTTGATGGCCTTCGTGCGATCAAACAAGTTATTGCTCGCTCCATACCCGGGATAGAGATACAGCCAGATGCTGTTCGGATTCTTCACACAATTCAACGTGCTCCCCGGATCGCACCACTCCTGGTTCGCCACTGCCCGGACACGCGCCATCGGACAAAACAATATCTGGTTCGTGGAGATGTACCCGTTCAAGTACAGGTCCGATGCCCAGTTGGTGACATAGCAGTTGTCACTCTGCGTCAACGCCGGAAAACGCTTCGAGTCCATCTCGTACATCTGAATCGACAGGCCGACCTGCTTCAAATTGTTGATGCAGGCCGTGCTCTGGGCCGCCTCCCGCGCTTTGCTCAGGGCGGGCAGCAGCATCGCCGCCAAAATCGCCATGATCGCTATCACGACCAGCATCTCAATCAAAGTGAATGGTTGCTTCTTCATCTTGGCCTCCTTGCCTGAATGAATTCGACCCGTGTCATGTTGCTCCGGTGAAAATCAAAACCTGGCCACGCCCCCCCCAGCGGCAAAACCGCCAGAACACCCGGAAATGCCGTCAGAACACGCCCCCACCTAAAAAAGGCAATGGCGATGATTCTGACCCTCAATCTCGCCTTGACGCCGGAGACGCCTTCATGCCTCCAGACCGTTCACCTCCCCCCGCCAGAAGAACCCCTGCCGCCGGTCTGCAGCTCGGCCAGACGCTGGCGCAACTCGCGGTTCTCCTGCGACAACTCCGCAATCCACGCCTTCTGCCGCATGGCATGCTCCTCCAAAATCCGCACCCGCTGCTTGCGCTCCGCCTCGCCGTCCTTCTCCAGCTGGTTTTGCAATTCCGTCAACAAAGCCCTTTCCGCCCGCGCCAGCCATTCCTTGATGGCCGCCTGGTGCGGATGATCCGGCTCCAACACCAGGCACTGACGATAATGCCATACCGCCTGCACGCGGCGCCCCGGCAGCCGCTCACTCAAAAGACCCAATTGCACATGCGAATCAAACACATGGTCGCCATGCAGTATCGCCAGCTCAAAGGCCGGAACCGCCTGCTGGGCCTGGTTGTCGTCCAAATACCGCATCGCCTCCCGAAAAGACGACGTGCCACCCTCCCGCCGACAACCTGCCGCCCCGGAAAACAAAAGCCAGGCCACCGCCACTGCCAGCAACGCCTGACGGCATTTTGCCTTCGCCGGCTTCATCCGAAACGCTCCCTGCAAGAACCAAACTGCCGTCCCGGCCACCCGACCGGACTTCCTCATGCCAAAACCCCTACCGACTGCAGCCACTGACGGGCAATGAACGCATGACCCATCGGCGTCGGATGAACGCCATCCGCCGACCAGGCCGTCGACGCCCGCCGGCAACTCGCCGCCGCCAGCAAACCGTCCAAGGGAACATACACCGCGTCAAACTCCACCGCCAGCTCCCGCAACGCATGAATCTTCGGATCCAGATCAACCCGCCAGGCCTTGCGGTCCTCCGGATGCGGCAACACAAACGGCTCCAAAATGATCAGACGCGCCTTGGTCTCCTCCCGGGTACGCCGGAAAATCTCCCGGCAGCTGGCCGCATAGTCCTCCGTCGACGTCGGATCCTGACGGTCAAAACGCCGCCACGTGTCATTGATGCCGATCAGCACCGACACCCAATCCGGCTTCAGGGCCAAACAGTCGTCCTGCCAGCGCGCCACCAGGTCCTTCGACCGGTTGCCACTGATCCCACGGTTCAAAAACCGCACATTCATTTCCGGGTGCGCCGCGCTGAACTGAGACGCAATCATGCCGGCGTAGCCGCCGCCCAGCAGCGCGTCGTTCTCCCGCGAACGCCCGCAATCGGTCACACTGTCGCCCTGAAACAACACCAGCTCGCCGGTCCGCAAACATGTCATCGCACGTGCCCTTTCCTAAAACTGCTCCTGCTAACCATGATTAAGTAATGCCCGCCGGAAACCGCTCAGACGCCGTTGCCGGTCCAATCCGCTTCACAGACCCGGCCCACCGGGCCGGTCTGCACAATCTGGCCGTCCGAAGACACATCCACCACCAGCGCCCCACCGGGCATGTGCACCGTCACCGGCGAGACACACCGCCCCAACCGGACCGCAACCGCCGCCGAGGCCGAAGCGCTGCTGCCGGATGCCAACGTGTACCCGGCCCCGCGCTCCCAAATCTCAATCGACAAGTCATGACGTCCCAAAACCCGCATGAACTGGACATTCGTCCGCCTCGGAAAAATCGCCGCCGTCTCAATGTGCGGACCATACTCCCGGGCAAAATCGGCGTCCGCCTCGCCGGCGTCATCATGAACCACGCAGTGCGGGTTGCCCACCGAAGCCGCACAAAATCGGAACCGGCGGCCCTTGATGTCAATCTCCTCCTCCAGCACCTCCCGCGCCGGCCCGGAGACCGGAATCGACGCACTGGCAAAGGTCACCGCTCCCATCGCGACCTCGATGCGCTCCTCCGGGTCATGCACCGTGATCCCCGCCACGCCGCCCAAAGTCGCTACCCGGCAAGCATGCCCTTTGCCAATGCCATGACGCTCATACAGGTGGCGGGCAAAAATCCGCAGCCCGTTGCCGCTCTTCTCCGCCTCGGAGCCGTCCGGATTGAAAATGCGCAACCCACAGAGGATGCCCTGGCCAACCCCGGCATCCACGCCGCCCCCGGAACATAACGCGCGAAAATCCGCCGTCCAGGGCCAGATTGGACCGAGCAAAATGCCGTCGGAGCCGACACCATAATGCCGGTGGCAGACCCGACGCACGGTTTCATCCGCCAAAGCCTCGCCCCCGAGAACGGCCGGCTCCAACACCAGGTAGTCGTTGCCTAGACCATGATATTTCCAAAAATGCATCTCCGCGGGTGTCCTCTCCTATCCAAACCGATCCAGACTGCGGCAAGCGCTTTCGGCAAGATGACGTTTGCACCTCGACGCGCCCCCGAAAAACACACCCTCACCCTCACCTTCCCCAAAACAGCGCCTCACCGCCAGAACGGCGCCTACTGCAACGCCCCCTCCCGCTCGCGCTTGTACTTCGACTCCCGCTCCACCGTGCTCTTCTTGATCGCCTCCGCCGCCTCAGTGGTCTTCTGCTGAACCGTCTGACCGGCTTCCTTCAACTTCTGGTCAACCTTGCTCTTGTGTTTGCTGTAAAAATAATA
>CAYOUR010000268.1:0-4808 GCA_964407145.1 uncultured Lentisphaeraceae bacterium
CGACATCCGGCAGTCTGAAAGTTCACAAATGTTCATCACAAGATTTCGCACATTAGCCCACATTTTACCCATCTGCAAATAAAAGGCAAGAACGTGCAAGGATCATCCGCAACAGCCTGCGCCTGGGCCGAAAATCTGGTGCCCCAGGTTGAAGAACGTGTCCGCGAACTGCTGACCGCCAGTCCGGCCTGCCACGACTGGGACCACACGCAGCGGGTGCGCTCCCTGGCCATGCGGCTCGCGGCAGCCGAAGGGGCGGACACCTTGATTGTCGAGGTCGCGGCGCTTCTGCATGACATCGGCCGACCCGCCGAATTGGCAGACCAGGGGCATACCTGCCATGCCACTCTCGGCGGACACCTGGCGCGCAATGTCCTGCATGACCTCCGCGTGCCCGCGGGACCGTTCGTCGACGCCGTTGCCGATTGCGTGCGCTGTCACCGCCATCGCCGACGCGACGCCGGCGCCAGCCCGGCGACCATCGAAGCCAAAGTCGTGTATGATGCCGACAAGCTGGACAGCATGGGCGCCATCGGCATCGGCCGGTCATTCCATTTTGCCGGACGAATCGGGGCCAGAGTCCATAATACGGCCACCGAAGCGCTCGCCGACCAGAGCTACGGCCGCGAAGATTCGGCGTACCGCGAATACCTGGTCAAACTACGCTTCCTGAAAGACCGGATGATGACACCGGCCGGCGCACGAATGGCCGAACACCGGCACCGCGTCATGGAGGACTTTTTCGCCGAACTCGACCGGGAAGTGCGCGGCGAAAACTGAGGTGACGGCAAACTGAAGGCGCCTCTTCCACGCTTATGCAGTAACCGGCTTGACCGTCGGCACTGCCAATGATCCGCTGAAATGGCGTCACCGCCCTGGACTTGAGTGGTGCAGAAATGAATCGTCGATGGCCGCCGCCAGGCTGGCCGCGACATGTTGCGCTCATTGGGTTTCAGGGACACCCAGGTCCCTGACTGGTTGTTGAGAAGTCGCCGGCTGGCCCGGGAAAGGAACACCATGACCTCTGCTTCAAACACATGTCCGTCCCCGAGTCCGACGGTCCTGCCGGTTCAGACGCCGCCGCGGCTGCTCATCACCGTGCCCTGCTACAACGAAGCCAGCATTTTGGACGGGACGCTCGACCAACTGCTGGCCAAGCTGGATGACCTCGTTGCCGCCGGACGGGTCGCGGCCGGCAGCGCCGTACTCTGCATCGACGACGGCTCCAAAGACGCCACCTGGGAGATCATCGCCCGGCGACATCAATCGTCCTGTGGCCGGGCCCTGGGAATCAAGCTGGCCGCCAACTGCGGCCACCAGAAAGCCCTGCTGGCCGGGCTGCACTATGCGGCCGAAAACGCCGACTGCGCTGTCTCCATTGACGCGGACCTCCAGGACGACATCACGGTCATCGATGGCTTCCTTGACCAATACTGGCAGGGGGCCGACATCGTCTACGGAGTCCGAACCGACCGCTCCAGCGACACGGCTTTCAAACGCCTGACGGCCGAGGCCTTTTATCACATGATGGCTGCGCTGGGCGTCAAGGTCGTCTTCAATCATGCCGACTGCCGCCTGATGAGCCGCCGAGCCCTGCAGGCGCTGTTCGAATACCAGGAGGTCAATCTGTTTCTGCGGGGGATTGTCCCGCTGATCGGCCTGCGTCAGGCCACCATCGGATACGCACGCCTGCCAACCGACCGGGCGACGCATTACCCCTTGCGCAAGATGCTGTTGCTGGCCTGGGACGGAATCACGTCGTTCAGCATCCGCCCCATCCGGATGATCACCGTGCTGGGATTTGTCATTTTTCTGGCCAACATCGCCCTGGGCATCCGGTTCCTGGTGCTGCATTACCTGGGTCACACGATTCATGGCTGGACCTCGCTGGCGCTGCTGGTCCTGGCGCTGGGCGGCTTGCAGCTGCTGGGCATTGGCCTGATTGGCGAATACATCGGCAAGACCTACCTGGAAGTCAAACGCCGTCCGCGCTACCTGCTCGAGCAGGTCCTGGAGCCGGCGCGGGACAAGTAGGCCGCCACGCCGCCAAACCGCGCCAATGCCCCGGTTCCGGCCACAGGCCAAGCCTCGTCCCCGACCAACAAATCAGGACGTGCCCCGGCTCCTGGCGGCAGCCGCCACCCTCTTCGGCCTCACTGGCCGACGCGGCCGACCCGGATGTTGTTGTTGACCCGCTCAATGCCTTCAATCAGGGCGGCGGCACGGGCTTTTTCAATGATGTCAGGCGAATGGGCGATGCCGTTGAGCGTGACTTCATTGCCGGCGCATTCCGCATCCAGAAAGAAGATCGGCAGCTCGCATTCATTGAGGATGTGCCGGATGACGGTTTGCGCCATGGCCAAGTTGCGGAGCATGATCTGACCGGTTGCGGTTTGCTCCGGGGTCGTGAGCATGTCAGCCAGGTTGCGGATGATGGCGGCGATCTGCGCCACGGTCATCCCTTCCGTGTTGATGGTCAGATGATAAAAGGTCGGATCCCGCCAATCAGAGTCGAAAAAATACCGGTTGAAACCCTCGCGGTCGCGGTCCATGCGGCTGACTTGCTTCTTGGCGTCCCGGTATTCCATCTTCATCAGGTCTTGGATGCGCTTGATTCGTGTCTCCAGCGGAGCGACCAGACGAATCAGGGTGACACCGGGAATGCCCTGGAAGAGGTATTGGCTGCCGCGACCGAGGAATATGCAGTCGCCCTGCATGGCCTCCTCGTACATGATCTTCTTCAGGCAGCGGACATAGTCTTCCATGACGGAAGACAACGCCGCGAACAGACCTGGCTTCTTTTCGTCGTAGGCGTTGAATTGCCGTTGGTCCAAGCCGAGTCCTTCAAGTCGGTCTTCAACGGTTTTCTTGTCGATGAACCGATAGTCAAGCTCCCGTGCCAGTTCACGGGCGACGAGTTCGCCCAAGGCTCCTCTTTCTCTGGCAATAGCGATGATAGCCATGGTTGACCTCCTTACTCTGATGATGATGGCGGCCGGACAGGGACACCTGCCGCACGGCCCGCCGAAAGGCGGCAAGGACGGCAGGCGTCAACGAAAAGAGGATGGACAGTGTTTCGACTATAACCTCTTTCCGACAAAATGCAAATGGCGGCCGACATCGCCGGCCGGCGCTTTCGCCACGCCTCACCCCTGCCTGACGGCAACTCCACGAGAGAGATGTCCCGGTTCCCGCAATTCCCCTGCCGGCCCGCAGGCAACTTCCCGTTTCCAGTCTATATTATGATATGTCTCCGTCCCGCATGCGTACACCCAACCAGAAAGGCATTTCCCATGACCACCTTTGCCTCCAAGGCCGGAATCGACCTCGCTCTCGGCAATGACGAAAAGCGCCAGCTTCTGGAGCAGGCAATCGCCAAAATCAACCGTCCGATCAACAAGGTCCTGATCATTCCGCCGGACTTTACCCGCTTCAATTCCAATGCCGGCCCCTTGACGGCCATGCTGTATGACCTGCTCAGTCCCAAGGCGCATATCGACATCATGCCGGCGCTGGGCACGCACGTGCCCATGACCGAACACGAAATTCGCGCCATGTTCGGCAACAACATCCCGCTCGACCGCTTTCTCGTGCATGACTGGCGCAACGATGTCGTCACCCTGGGCGAAATCCCCGGCAGCCTGATCAAGGAATGGTCCGGCGGCAAACTCGACTACCCGGTCAGCGCCCAATGCAACAAAATCCTCTTCCAGGGCTATGACCTCATCCTCTCGGTTGGCCAGATCGTCCCCCACGAAGTCGTCGGCATGGCCAACTACACCAAGAACATCATGGTCGGCGTCGGCGGCGCTGACATGATCAACAAATCACATTTCCTGGGCGCCTCCTGCGGCATGGAAAGCCTGATGGGAGTCAATGACACGCCGGTCCGCAAACTCTTCAACTATGGTGTCAAGACCTTCCTCAAGGACCTGCCCTTCCTGTATGTGCTGACCGTCATGGCCAAAAACCAGCGCACCGGCAAGATGGAGATGCGAGGTCTCTTCATCGGCGACGACGACGAGACCTTCGCCCAAGGCGTGAAACTGTCACAGCAGGTCAATCTCGACCTGATGGACGAACCGGTCAAAAAAGTCGTCGTGTTCCTGGACCCGGAGGAATTCAAAAGCACCTGGCTGGGCAACAAGGCTGTGTACCGCACCAGGATGATGATCGCCGATGACGGCGATCTGATCGTCCTGGCGCCCGGCCTGAAGCATTTCGGCGAAGACGAGCAGAATGACAAAGTCATCCGCAAATACGGCTACAAGGGCACCCCCGCCACCCTGAAGGCCGTGGCCGAGAATGAAGACCTCCGCCAGAACCTTGGCGCCGCCGCTCACCTCATTCACGGCTCCAGCGAAGGGCGCTTCCGAATCACCTACTGCCCAGGACCAGGCATGAGCCAGGCGGAAATCGCCTCGGTCGGATTCATCCCCGGCGACTTGAAGGCCATGACGGCACGCTACAATCCGGAAACCCTGAAGGATGGCTTCAACACCCTCCCCGACGGCGAGAAAATCTTCTTCATCAGCAACCCGGCCTTGGGCCTGTGGGCCCTGCGCAGCAAATTCCAGGCGTAATCCATCCCGCTGCCCGGCGTTGGACACCCGCTGCCCCTCGCCGGAAGACAGCCCGCCAAGACTTGACGCCCAGCCGGCCATCACCACCGACACCCTGAAAAACACCCCATGAACGGCCTCTCCAAAGCAGCAAACATGCACGTTTGGTTAAAGGGTGAAAGGGTTAATGGGCAAAATGTGGTGATGGAAGGCGATATTCGACAACGTGCACCGGAATCATCGCCA
>CAYOUR010000269.1:0-4775 GCA_964407145.1 uncultured Lentisphaeraceae bacterium
GGAGGTGGCCGGTCACCCATTGAACATTGAGCCATGGCATGGTGTCGTCCTGGCACGATGCCCGGCAAATGAGGCTGTACGACGTACGGCAGGCTAAAGCCTGGACGACATACCTGCGGCAGGCGGCGTTGAAAACCTCATGGTGGCTGTTTGCTATTGGCCTGATAAAAGATTACATTATAGGCTTTCCCTGCCTCGATCATTCGGAAGGATGATGCGGGCGCCTGCTTCGACACTGTATGTGTAGAAATCACTGTGAAAGCAAAGATTCTCATAGCTGAGGAGGATGAAGGCCTTTCAGACGTACTGAGAGGTTTGTTCCGCAGTTTGGACCATCGGGTAAAAGTGTCCGCTGACCTGGTGGAAGTCCGTCATTTGCTGCAGGATGAATCCTGGCAGGTGATGTTTTGCAGTGCCAGTCTGTGGCAGTCGTCCCTGGTTGACGGTGATTTGCTGGCGGCCGCCCGTCTGTCGCCCATCCCGGTTCCGGTTGTGCTGATGGCGTCGTATGCGGAAATCAATTTCGGAGCGGCCGCCGTCAAAGCCGGTGCCGTGGCTTGGCTGGCCAAGCCGGTTCGTTCGTCCGAGGCCATTCGCGGGTTGGATGTCGCCCTCAAGGCGCTGGCCGGGGCGCCGCCCGAGCCGTCGCCAAAGGCCGCGGCGCCGCGGGCAATCCCGGCTGTCGAGCGCCATTTTGACGTGCTGATCGGCGAGCATGAGTGCATGCGCACGCTGTATGAACAGATTGAAAAAATCGCGGACACGGATATGACCGTGCTGTTGCGGGGTGAAAGCGGCACTGGCAAGGAGCTTTTCGCCATGGCTGTCCACCATGCCAGCCGACGTTCCCACCGTCCGTTTGTGGCCGTCAACTGCGCCGCTCTGCCGGAACAACTGCTGGAATCGGAGCTGTTCGGCCATCTGAAAGGTTCGTTTACCGGGGCTGTCCGCAATAAGGAGGGCCTTTTCCAGGCGGCGCAGGGCGGGACCCTCTTTTTGGATGAAATCGGGTCGATTTCGGTCAGCATGCAACTGACCTTGTTGCGCGTTTTGCAGGAGCACAAGGTCAGGCCGGTCGGCGGCAACAGCCTGGTGCCGGTTGACGTCCGTGTCGTCGCCGCCACCAATGAGGACCTGGAAGCGCGAATCCGCGATGGCCTTTTCCGGCAGGACTTGTACTATCGCCTCAGTGTCATGCCGATGGTTGTGCCGCCGCTGCGGGAACGGCGTTCGGACATTGTCCTGCTGGTGCACTGGTTCCTGGCGCAGGCTTCCGGGGGCGTGGGCGGCCGGTACGCCATGGCCGAGGACGCCATGCAGGCGCTGGAGAGCTATTCCTGGCCAGGCAATGTCCGCGAACTGGAGAACGCCGTCAAACGCGCGGTGGCGTTGGGCGGCGCCGACGGGCACGTCGTGCAGCTGGGCGACCTGCCTGAGCCTGTCCGTACGGCCGTCCGGCCGGGGTTGCCCGAGCCGGCGGCCGAGAATGGCGTGGCGCCGGCGCCGGTGGCTCCGGCGGGGCATGCCCTGACCCTGAAGGCGTATCTGCGGCAGTGCGAACGCCAGTATGTCCGGCAAATCCTGGAAGATTGCGCCGGGGACAAGAAGGCCGCAGCCAGAATCCTGGGTGTCAGCCTGGGGACTTTTTACCGCAAGTTGGAGGAGTACCAGTCGTGATGACCGTTGCGGCCAAACAGCTGTGTCATGACTGGCGGCGCCTGGCAGGGTGTCTCCTCCTGTTTCTTCTGCTGTTGCTGTTGTTGTTGCTGCCGGCCTGCAGCAGCTCCAGGGGGCCGGTGTTTTATCTCAGCTTTCATCAAGTCCCCAGTGACGTTGAAATTTTGAACCGGAAGCTGTACATCACCCTAGACAGCGCCGACGGCCAGACCAGCCAGGTGATCGGCAAATACCCCTTCTTTGATTCCGCCAGAATCATCCAGGCTGAAGTCGTTCCGGACCCGGCCTCCGGGCGGTGTGGTCTGAAGCTGTACCTTGACCGGCAGGGTGTTTCCGCCTGGCGCGAAGTGACCGTCTACCACCGTGCCACGACCGTGGTCGCCGCCATGGACGGCTTCTACGTCGGCCAGGTGCATTTTGCCAGTTCGGACGATGAGCCTGGCGTTCTGACCACCAACGCGCTGTGGTCGGAATACGAGGCCCGGAAGATAGTTGAACACGTGGATGCGAACTACGACCTGGGCGGCCGTGAGTAGCACGGCATTGTCCGAGGTGGTGCTTCCCGCCCCTGATCCGCAGCAGATGAAAAGGTTGAACCATGTCAGAACAAAAACGTTATGCGTCGTGTGATGAAGCTCTGGAGGACATGTTGCTGGCGGCGGCCGAAGGCCAGGAAGACGCGCTCGGGCAGATTGCCGCCATTCTGCGCCAGGCCGAGCCCCGTGACAGTGCGCAGTGGGACCCGGTCGTGCGCACGTTCTGGCAGAGCAGCCTGGACCTGGTGGTCGACAAGATGTCCGCCGACAAGCTCCGCGCGGGCGACTGCCAGTTGCTGGAATCCATTCTGACTTCCGGCTTTGACGGCGTGGCGGTCCGCGATCGTCTGGGGGCCTATTTGAAGCAGGTGTTTCGCCATTATCGGGACCCGGCCGGGTTGCTTGATGCCATCGGGGTGCGCGACCGCGGCCTGACGTTGGCCGCGGTGCATCTTCGCTATCAACTGCTGCAGCAGCTGAAGCCCGGAGCCTTCTGTTATGACCGGCAATTTGGTTTAGGCACGATTGTCGTCCTTGACGACTTGGCCAACGACGTGGTTCTGCAGTTTGAGCGGCGGCACACGGTGCCGCTTCGGCATTTCATCGACCACTTCGTCGTGGTGAAAGACCTGTCGATCCTGCACAGCCTGCTGGGCGGCAAATCGCCGAGTCTGCTCAAGCCGTCCACTTTTGTGGAGGACATCCAGGGCAGCCTGATTGCCCAGTCGCCTCCGGAGGCGGATTTGGGGCGGCGGCTGTTGGTACCCAAAGTCCTCACGGAAGAGCAGTACGCGTCCCTGGTGAACGGCGTCTCGCCGTTTGCCGCCACGGCCCCCACGTCAACCTCCACCACCCTCAACCCGGCGACCTCCACCATGACCACTGCCCCTGTTTTGAATGAGCACTCTGAACAATGGGATGCCAGCCGCAGCCTGCTGGAGCTGAGCGAGCGTCTGAAGCCCCTGAGCACCCTGGCGACTGAGACCGAGCCCAACCTGGGCAACGTCGCCGGTATTCTGCGCCATTCGGCGGCCCGGGCCGATCAGGCAGACAAGTTTGCCCTCTGTCTGGCCTTGCTGTACAAGATGTCCGGGCCGTTGTTGCCCTGGCTGAAAGAGGGTCTGGCCGAGGTCGCCGACAAGGCGGTGATCTGGCAGCAGGCGTCGACGTATGCGGCCGTGACGGACAAGCTGCCCGGGAAGTTGCTGCCCTTCTGGCTGCGGGTCACCTCAATCGCCAAGGGCAATGACTACCTCGCCGCGCAGACGCTGCAACTTCCGGTTCGGCTGTGGTCTCAGGTGGAGAAGGTCCTGGCGGAGACTTCGGAACGGCACGTGCTGGTTGCCAAGGTGATTGAACGCCTGAAGGCCGGCAAGCCCTCGGCTGATGTCCTGTACTGGGTCTGGAAGAGTGACTTGCAGGAGCTCAAGGACGCGTACCTTGGTGATGCGCACCTGCTGTTCAAGGCATTGAACAATGACGTCAGTGGCAGCTATTTGAAAGCTCAGCGTGACCTGAAGCGTCTGCTGCTGGACGACGAGAAGTTCCAGCGCCAGGTGATGCAGCAGGGTCGGCACGAGGCGGTGCAGGCGCTGGTGCGCAGTGCGAAGCGGATGCCTCTGCTGGACAGCGGCGAACGGCAGAGCCTGCTGGTGAAGATCGTGCGGCATTACCCGCAGTTCATCAGCGATGTCGAGGAGCGGCATCATTCCGTGCAGCGCCGTGCCGTGGGCAAGATGACCTCGGTGCGCAGTTACAACCAGCGGCGCCAGGAGCTCGAAGACCTGATCAGCAAGTTGATTCCGGCCAACATCAAGGCGATTGAAGAGGCGCGCGCGCACGGCGATCTCCGGGAGAACTCCGAATACAAGTACGCGAAGGAGCAGCAGGTGTTCCTGGCCAATCGTCGGGCGGAGCTGGAGGAAAGCCTGCATGGCACTGTGGTTACTGATTTCCGCGACGTGGTCGTGAAAGATGTCGCCATCCCCGGTTCGACGGTTGTCCTGCGCCACGGCGATGGCAGCGAGCGGCAGTATCACCTGCTCGGCCTTTTTGACAGCAACCCGGAGCAGGGGGTGATTTCCTACGATGCGCCGTTGGGCAAATTGCTTCTGGGGAGCAAGGCGCAGGACGAGCTGGCCCTGCCGTCCGGGGAAAAGGCGGCCGTCGTTTCCGTCAGCCGCCTGCCCGAGGAAATCCTGGCGCAGCTGGGCGAGAAAGACTAGGCGTCAGAATGGTCTCCAGGCATTGGGTTAATGTGTAACATGTGGTGATGGATGCTTCAGCCCACTGTCCGTGGAGACGGGCGTTTTCAAGTGGCGCCCTTCGGGCGCGGGCTCTGCCACGGGTTCCCTCGCCCTTCGGGCTTCGGTCACCCGTGGTTATGTTTGTTCAGCCCTTCGGGCTTTTTCCGTTATGGTTTCAGGAGAGTCTTTCGTTTCCTGCTCCACTGCCGGGTTGACAGTGTTTTCAAAGCAGGAAGCGCCTACCTTTTTTTCGGTAATGTACGAAATCTTGTGATGAACATTTGTGAATTTTCAGACTGCCGGATGTCGTCCAGGT
>CAYOUR010000270.1:0-541 GCA_964407145.1 uncultured Lentisphaeraceae bacterium
CCCAACGTGAAACCAGAAGACTATCTCTTCTACCTCGATCTGAAGGAAAAGATGTTCGGGTTGAAATCGTAACGACGCACCGACGCACGCGTCATTCCAGGAACCACTGATGGACACTGATAAACACCGATTCTTCTAATCTGCGTGCATCCGTGTTCATCAGTGGTTCAAAAAAAGTCGGGGATGATCTCATAGACATGTGCCAGGCGGACTTCGCCGGCGCCGGCCTTGCCCCATTGCTCCAGGTTCAGGCGCTTCTCCGCCGGAGAACTGTTGGCATAGCAGAAGTCGACCTGCCCGGGCTCGAAGCGGTTGATCACCGCCAGATTCGTCTTGCGGTCCCAGAAGCCCCATTCGCCGGCCGGACACAAGTCATTCTTGAGATAGATGTTCTCGGTCTTGTCTGTCGCCAGTTCGCGCCTGGTCCAGGCGCCGGCCGCCGTCTTGAGCAACAGAACCGTGTTGGCCGGGTCCGTCATGGTAAACGCCGGATGCGTGCGCAAAGCCAGGCTGCCGGACCCGCGCATCGTGGTCTCGACCC
>CAYOUR010000270.1:551-3952 GCA_964407145.1 uncultured Lentisphaeraceae bacterium
GCCGATTGGACAGCGTCGCCCGCAGCACGACATGGGCGTCGCCGGTCTCCACGACCTCATACGGCTCCTGCCATCCGGGGGACTGGTAGTCCGTGGTGCTGTACTCCTCATAGCCGCCCTCCTTCAAGGCATAGCCGTCACGATTGTTGCCAAAGACCTTGATCACGTCGCGGTCATCACCGACGAGCTGCAGCCGCCAGACCCGGCCGCCGACCTCGGGCAGCACCGTCATCCGCACATGGCGGTTGGCGAGCACCACCTGCGTCACCTCCGCCAGCCGCCCGCGGTGTGTCGCCAGCCAGTCGGCATACAGCCGACGACGACTTTCCGCAATCTTCTTCAGGCCGACCGCGGCCGCCGTCTCCTCAAACCGCTGCAGCAGCGGCGCCGGATCCGTGCCGTCACGCACTTTCAACTTGCCGTCCTGCCAGAAGTACACCGCGCGCCCCAGCTCCAGCGCCGTGTACCACAACGGCATGCGGGCCACGGCGACGCGGCGGGCCAGCGTCACGTCACCGCTGACCGCCGCTTCAGCCTGGTCGAAAATCGCCGCGGCCCGGGCCAGCATCTCCGGACGGTCCAGATAGCTCCTGGTCGAAGCATAAATCCGTACATGCTTCGAGGTGTCCCCGCCAATGGTGTCGTGGATGAGTTCAATGTATTGGCGGATGTGCGGCGCGGCCGGGCCATAGTAGCTGTCCGTGAATTCAACAATGCCCCGCTCGACGTCGAACTCCTGGTCCCACAGCAGCTTCGAGAGCAGATAGGAACGCAAATCCTGGAACTCGCCGCCGCGCGTGAAGAAGTTGCCCTGTTCGTACATGCCGGTGACGCCGTGACGGACATACAGCTGCAGATTCGGCTTGAGCACCCGCAGATTCGGGAACGGCTGCGTGCTGTGGGCGAAGTTGATGGTGTAGTCCCAGACAAACAGCCGCGGGCTGATCGCCGACCAGGCCGCCAAATCCTCGCGGAAACTCGCGTTGAACTCGCAGTCCGCCAGCGGGTGGACAAAACAGCATTCAATCGAACACAGCCGAATCAGGACATTCCGGGCCGGCTTGACGTGCTTCGGGGCCTTGCGCGTGTACTGGTACGCCAAGGTGTCGATCAGCACTTCCGGATAATCCTTCTCGATGTCGGCGGCAATGGCGTTGACGAAATGCAGCAGCGGCCCGGACTGGCTGCCCTCGTGGTCGGCCAGCGCCTGGCATTTGGCGCAGCAGCAGTAGTTATGCCAGTCATTCTGCGACACGCTGACCGCAAACACGCCGGGCGCCGAAGCCGCAATCCACTCCCGCACCGTCGCGGTCGCAATGCGCAGCACATCGGGATTGGTCAGGCAAAGCTGGGTGCGCTCATCCGTGACCCGCCGGCCGTCAATCTCGGAATAGTACTCCGGATGCTCCGCCGCGTACTTCTGCCGCGGTACCAGGGAGTTGAACGTATGCACCCAGCCCCGATAGAACACCCGGCCGCCCCACGATTCGTCCGCCTTGACCAAATGGCCGTTGAGCTTGAGGGGAACGCAGACCTCCGGCGCCTGCAGCTGAATGGAGCTGGTCATCCGATACGCAATCGCCGGCACATGCACCTGGCGGAACGGCGCCGGCGCCAGCTCGCCCTGACGTGGAAACACGGTACAGTCATCGGTAAACCAGCGCCAGCCCAGCTGCTCCTCCATGAACGTGAACACTGCATACAGCACCCCGCGCTGGCCGCCGGCCAGCACCAAAACGTCAGGCCGCAGCTCGACATGAATGCCGTCCTGGCCCAAGGCGGCATAGTCCACCACCACCCCGCGGCGGCCCAACGATGAACTCCGGCCGATCAGAACCGGGAAACGACTGCCCTCCCGGCCTTCCTCGACCACCGGAATGACGGCGCCGGCCTGGCGTTCCAGGCCGTCGGCCAGTTCCTGGGCCGCCCGACGCTCCGAAGGCGTCGCGTCCAAGGGCAGAACAATGGCATGCTCGACCGGCGACAATGCCTTCCCGCCCAGGCGAATGACACACTGCCCCAGCTGCGCCAGCCATTGCGTCCGCGCCTGCCCGGCCGCGGCGACCTGCTTGTCCCAGGCGGCCAGCGTGTCCTGCCAAGGCAAATCAGGCCGCGCCGCCGCCAGCTTGCGCAACTCAGCCAGAAGACCGCGCCGCTCGGCGACATCCTCGTCAAAATCAGCGCTGCGACGCAACCGCCGGCTGACCACAACCTGGTCCAGACAGTCCAGCACCTTGCTGCTTTTGCCGTCGTAGGCCCGGATGCCCTCGGCGCAAATGGCCAGACGCTCGGCGGCCGGATAGCCGTCAAACAGTTCGGCCAAACGCTTGTGGCCTTCCGGAAACTGGGTGCAGTTCCAGCTGATCATGGCGACCAGGTGTGGCCGGCGCGCCGCCAGGGCCTCGGCCCGCTGGGCCAGCAGACAGGCGAGCTCGGCCTGCTCGCGCGCGTCTCGCGCCGCAACCACTGCCCGGGCGGCCTCGACGTCACCGCGGCTGAAATGATGCCACATCAGAAGCTGCCGGTCACTCGTCGTCTTGTCCGGCCGTGCCATCACCGCCGCGACAGTCTCGGCCGGCGTGGCGACCTGCACCATGGTCAAGTCGTCAATCCAGAACGCGCCTGGCCCGCCGCCCATGAACGCCAGCGGTGCAATCTCAATGACGTCGCGGTTGCTGACGACCCGCCGACTGACGCGCGTCCAGTCCGCCGCCTCCTTGACCGGCACGTGACTGTCCCCGCCATTGAACCAGCCATAGCAGTTGTACGAATACGAATACAGCGCATAGCACGACCCGCCCTCGGCCCGGCCCTTAACCCAGGCGGTCAGCTCGTAAGTGGCAAACGGCTCCACCTTGATCTTGCGCAGGCCGACATGGCGCCAGTGCACCTTCTCGGTCACCGACAAGTGACCGGACTTGGAGCCGCTGCGCGCCTCGCCGACACTGCCGGACTGCTCGAAATCACTGTCCGGCCACAGGTTCGTCCCGGCCGCCACCGCCGCCAGACCGCCGCAAAGCACCAGCAACAACAAGGGAATGCGCATGCAACACCTCCGAATTCAGCCTGAATGGTCCCGCTGCGGCCCAGCCGGCCCAGAACCCGGCGGCCACGATGTCCGAATCGCTTCGCCCTATACAGTAATGACGCCAAAAACGAATGCAACCCGGCGCCGGCCTCCGGACACCCTTTTTTCCCGGCCAACCGGATTTCCAGGCCATCAACGGCATGGCTGTCCATCGGTGCGCATCAGCGTCCATCCGTGGTTCACAATGGCGCCGCCGGCCATTGCCCGCCCGCAAAAAAGCCCGCACCGGAAAAATCCGATGCGGGCTTGGCTTCACGTACGGGCTAGCCGCGGCGTGATGGTTAAGTCTGTTCAGCCGGCAATGCCGGCCGGG
>CAYOUR010000270.1:3962-4770 GCA_964407145.1 uncultured Lentisphaeraceae bacterium
CATCATGCCGTCCATGCCGCCCATGCCGCCCATGCCGCCAGGACCGCCGGCGGGGGCATCCTTCTTCTCTTCGGGCAGATCGCAGATCATGCACTCGGTCGTGAGCAGCAGCCCGGCGACCGACGAGGCGTTCTGCAGGGCGCAGCGTTCGACCTTCTTCGGGTCGATGATGCCGGCCTTCAGCATGTCGACATACTTGTCAACCGCCGCGTCATAGCCCATGTTGCCCTTGAGCTCCTTGACCTTCATGACGACGATGGAACCCTCGACGCCGGCGTTCTGGGCGATCTGGCGCAGGGGCTCGTCCACCGCGCGGGCGATGATGTCAACACCGGTGGCCTCGTCGTCCGCCAGCTTCAGGGCCGGCAGGGCTTTGGCCGCGGCACGCAGCAGAGCCACGCCGCCGCCGGCGACAATGCCTTCCTCAACCGCGGCGCGCGTGGCATGCAGGGCGTCCTCGACGCGGGCTTTCTTCTCCTTCATTTCCGACTCGGTCGCGGCGCCGACCTTGATGACGGCAACACCGCCGGCCAGCTTCGCCAGACGCTCCTGGAGCTTCTCGCGGTCGTAGTCGGACGTGGTCTCTTCAATCTGATGACGAATCTGGTTGACGCGGCCGGCAATCTTGCTGGTCTCGCCGGCGCCTTCGACGATCGTGGTGTTCTCCTTGTCGATCGTGACGCGCTTGGCCTTGCCCAGCTGGTCGGCCTTGATGTTCTCGAGCTTGATGCCGAGATCCTCGGTGATGCAGACGCCGCCGGTCAGGATGGCGATGTCTTCCAGCATGGCCTTGCGGCGGTCGCCGAAG
>CAYOUR010000271.1:0-4750 GCA_964407145.1 uncultured Lentisphaeraceae bacterium
GCTTGGTGATGATCACCGCGTCGCGTTCCTGATTATTCATACGGCAGTTTCCTTTCGAGATGTCTTGACCGGGCCGGCGCCATGGTTCCAGGCGCCGGCCGGGTCGTCGCAATGGCTTGTCGGGTCCGGTCCGGTCCGGCCCGGTCAGGTCAGGTCAGCGGCAGCGAGGCGGCGGCGGCGGCCTGGCCGTGCCGTTTTTCGCGTTCATCGGGCTCGTAGAAGTTGACGGCCTGCAA
Source organism: uncultured Lentisphaeraceae bacterium (assembly GCA_964407145.1). Classification (GTDB taxonomy): domain Bacteria; phylum Verrucomicrobiota; class Lentisphaeria; order Oligosphaerales; family Oligosphaeraceae; genus JAAZKI01. The sequence goes on from CAYOUR010000271.1 coordinate 237, forward strand.
TTCCGGGAATTCGCGTCGGATGATGTCCTTGGCGCCCTCGAGGATCAGCCTGCCGCCCTCGCCGCTCACCACTCGGCCAAGGACTTCGATGTGCCGCACCGGCTTGTAGAAATCGCAGAAGTGAGCCACGGAATAGCCGAAGTAGACGCCGATGGTCTCATAGATGCGGCGGGCGCGTTCGTCACCGGCGGCCATCAGCTCCTGCACGCGCTTCAGGCGCAGCGGGAAGGCGTCAGCCGGCAGATCCGGCATGTCAATGCCGGCGACCGGAATCAGCCGGGCCACGGCCTGCTGCGAAAAGTAGTTGGCGCCGACGCCGAAGTCGCGCGACCACTCATCGACCGCGGCGCGCGGGTTGTAGTCGACCGGGGCGAAGGCCAGTTCATTCATCCAGCCCTTGATGGCGCGCTGGTCGTCGACATAGCCGCCGGCGAGGGACGAGCCCATGGCCAGGCCCAGCACGGCGCCGTCATCAAGGGCGATGGCGCCGGCCAGGGCCGTCACGTCGCCGTCATTTTCCAGGCGCAGCGGAATACCCCAGGCCTGCTGGATTTTCTGGAAGATCGGCGCGGCCTCGCGGTCGAAGCGCTCGCGGGGCGTGATTCCGCGGAACAGCGACGCCACCCGCACGCGGCCGTTGACGTACACGCCGGCCGAACTGCCGCCGATGGCCTCGACCCGGGCCTGCGGGTCAATCGCCTGGATGGCCTTTTCGGCCTCCCGCAGAATCTCCATGATCTGGTCGTAGTGCCATTGGATGTCCGTCTGCGGCTTCGGGTCCCAGACATACTCTTCGCTGAGGATCGGCTCGCCGTCCGGCCTCAGGGCGAGCTTGCCGTCCTTGACGACGGCGACCTTACGGTCGCTGGCGCCGAGGTCAAAGCCGATGCGCCAGCCTTTCCAGTCCAGGGCCACGGCGCTGCCGGCGCCGTCATCCGCGACCGGCATGTCAGCCGGCGTCGGCGCGTGGATGATGCGCATTTCGCGCTCATACGTCTGGTCACCCCAGAATTCGGCGTCAAACGCGCGCGGCCCGGTCGGGCAATAGCATGACTCCAGGTAACGCACCAGTTCCAGGGGGCCATGGACCGTGACCTTCCAGCCGCCGAACTGCCACAGCAAAAATTTAAGGATGCGTTCGACGTAGAAGAAGTTCGCGGCCGCGCGGGGATGGCGCATGTCGAAGATCTGGGTATCAAAGCGGGAGACGCGACCCTGGTCGCGCTCGACGGCAATCAGCAGGGGGATGCCGGCGCCGGAAGCGGCGACCTCGGCGGCAAAGGCACGGTTGGCCAGCACCGGGGGCCGAAAATCGGGGTCAAGAACCGGCACGGTCGGCGGCTTCACCAGATTGAATTGCATCTTCATCAGGTCTTCCTCCTTGTTCTGGAATGGGAATGAGGTGATATGGGAATCCAGGCGTCCTGCGCATAATTGGCATGGCGACAACAAATGGCCCCGGGGCTGCGCCAGCCGGCCGGAAGCCGGCCCGGGCCGGAAGGGAGTTCCTCAGCGGGCCGACACGCAGTCGGCCAGCAGCTGGTTCATCGCTTCCTCCTGCTCCTCCATCTGCCGGACCTTCTCGAACTGTGTCCGGCAGCGGTCCAGGTTATGCCCGGGCCGATGCGTCTTGAAATAGACATCGCCGTCAAGATAGTCGGTCAGGAAGCGGATGCCGATCTCGAAGGTGATCAGGCGCCCCGAAAACGGCAGCAGCCTGATTTCCTCGTCGTTGAGAAAACTGCCGGCGGTTTCCAGGTAGCCGCGAATCAGGGCCTCGAACATGTCGAGCCGGAATTGGACCTTGCCGAGGTCCTGTTCGTCCTCGGCGGCGCTGACCGTCGTCGTGCGGACCTGGTCGCCGAAGTCATACAGGATCGACCCGGGCATGACCGTGTCCAGATCGATGACGCACACTCCCCGCCCGTCCGCGTCATCCAGCATGACGTTGTTGATTTTGGTGTCATTGTGGGTCACCCGCCAGGGCAGCGTTCCGGCGGCCAGGCCGTCGACGACGGTCGCGGTGCTGGCGGCGCGTTCGAGGGCAAAGGCGATTTCGGGGGCGGCGTTGGCGGCGCGGTTGTTGACATCGGCCTGAATCGCCGCCTGCAGCCGTTCGAAGCGGCGCGGGGTATGGTGGAAGTCGGGGATGGTTTCGAACAGCGGCCCGCCGGGGAGATCCATGAGCATGCCCTGGAAGGCCCCGAAGGCGCGGGCCGCCTGCAGCGCCTGCGCCGTATCGGTGGCCGTGTCATACGTGCGGGCATGTTCAATGAAGATGTACGCCCGCCAGAAATTGCCGTCGTCATCCTGGCAGAAGCAGTCGTTGTCGATGGTCGGGATCAGCGTCAGGGTCTCACGGCTGGGGTCGCTGCCGGGAATGGCGGCCAGCTGGCGCCGGACATGCTCGGTGACGCGCTGAATGTTCCGCATCAGCTCCGGAACCCGGGGGAACACCCGGTGGTTGACGCGCTGCACAATGTAGTTCACCGGCTGGCCGCCCTGGCCGACCGTGACCTTGTAAGTGTCGTTGATGTGGCCGGAGCCGTACGGCACCGCGGACCGCATCGGACCACGAAACTGAAAGCGGGAAGCAATGCTTTGAAAATCGGAATTCATGGATTCCCTGCGACTGTAGTGGTTGACGGAAAGGATGACCCCCTGCCCGGCACGCCCGCGAACATCGCGTTCACGCCCAGAGACGGCGCGGATACGTGCCGCGCGCGGTCAAGTCGTCGATTTTGCGGACCACCAGCGGCCGGTCCTCGGCATAGGTCATGCCGAACCAGCGTTCGCCGGTCTCCAGCACCCGCACGCGGCACTGCCGCCGCTGAATGAGCGTGTCGACGACCGTCGGAATATAGAACTCGGACTTCTCCTCGCCGCCACGCGCCTGCAGGAATTCGACGAAAAGCCCCTCCAGACGACTGAACAGACGGGCGTCAAAGCCCCAGAAATTCATGGACGCGGGCTCCAGGCCGGAGAGCGGCAGCCAGCGGCCGTCGGCGTCGCGGAAGCGGGCGCCCGTGTCTGTGCCTTCAATGCTGGTGCGTTCGACCACGCTGCGCAGGAAGCCATCGACAGTCTTCTCGCAGATGCCACGGGAGACGGAGCCGTATTCGGAAAGGGTGTTGTTCAGACGGTAGGCGACGAGTGCGTAGGTCTCCTGGCCCTCCGGCTTCAGGGTGCGCAGAAAGTCTCCCAGGCGCTGATACGCGTCGCGGCCATAGAAGTCGTCGGCGTTAATGGCGGCGAACGGCCCGTCGAGCAACTGCCGGGCCGACCAGATGGCGTGGCCGGTCCCCCAGGGTTTCCGGCGACTGGCCGGACAGGAGAAGCCGGCGGGCAGGTCTTCCAGGCGCTGCACGGCATACTCCACGGGCAGACGCCGCTGCACACGGCCGCCGAAATGCTCGTCGAGGGCTTCCTGCATGCCGTCCCGGACCACCAGGACGGCCTTGGCAAAGCCGGCTTTCCAGGCGTCATACAGGGAGTAGTCCAGGACGAATTCGCCGTCCGGCCCAACGGGGTCCATCTGCTTGATGCCGCCATAGCGGCTGCCGAGACCGGCGGCCAGCACCAACAGGGTGGGGGCACTCATGCTCGCCTCACTTTCCATTCTTGAAGACGGGCGCGTCGCCGGAGCCTTCCGGCAATGCGTCGCGTCGTCCTTCACTTGCACTCCTTGGCGGCGGCACGGGCGGCCGTCGCCAAGGCACTGATTTCACACCATTGGCCGGCCTTGATGAGCTCCGACTTGGCGATCCAGGTTCCGCCGACAAAAGCCACGCTCGGCAGGGCCAGGTAGGAACGCAGGTTGTCCGTCGTCACGCCGCCGGTCGGGCAGAACTCAATGCCCAGGTGGCCGTAGGGGCCGATCAGCGCCTTCAGCATAGCCACGCCGCCGGCGGCCTCGGCCGGGAAGAATTTCAGCAGCCGGCAGCCGGCGGCAACGGCGGTTTCAATATCGGTGGGCGTACACACACCGGGGGCAAAAGGCAGGCCGGCTTGCCGGGCGGCGGCAATCACGGCCGGATTGCAGCCCGGGGCCACGGCAAACTGCGCCCCCGCATCATGCGCCCGGGAGACCTGGTCGGCCGTCAACACCGTGCCGGCGCCCAGAAGCATTTCGGGAAACCGTTTGGCCGCCGCACGAATCGTGGCTTCGGCCGCGGCCGTCCGAAACGTGATCTCCGCCACCGGCAGTCCGCCGCCCAGCAGGGCCTCGCAAAGCCGGAGCCCGTCATCCACAGTCTCGACCGCTACCACCGGCACCACGCGATATTCACGCAATCTACTGAACATGCTGTCCTTGCCTTTCACTGCTTTCGCCGGGACGGACCGCGCCAGGCGGCGCTGACCAAGCCCGACAACCCATCCATAAATGTAACCTCTTACCGCACTAAAGCAACCCGCCCGGCTTGAGTTCAGCCAGTCGGGCGTAACCGGTCACCCATTAAGAATTGCGCCATGGTATGGTGCCGTCGTCCTTGCATGATGCCCGGCAAATGAGG
>CAYOUR010000272.1:0-4748 GCA_964407145.1 uncultured Lentisphaeraceae bacterium
ACCCGACATCACCAAAGCCAAAAAAATCCTGGAATGGGAGCCGAAAACACCCCTGCGCGAAGGCCTGGGACACACCATCGAATACTTCCGAAAACTCCTGCGCGACGCCCCGGACTTCTGCCGGCGCTGACCAGCCAGCGCGCGCCCTGGCCGCAAACACCATCGCCCCCCGGCGCCAACCAGGCCCATCCCGGAAAAACATCCACCCGCCAACCACACGTTGCCCCATGTCACCTGACCGAATCATTGTCACCGGCGGCGCCGGATTCATCGGCTCCGCCCTGGTCCGCCTCCTGATCCGCGAAACGGATGCCGAGGTCGCCGTCCTGGACAAGCTGACCTACGCCGGCAACCTCGACAGCCTCCGGGAAGCCGCCGGCTCCCCGCGCTTCCACTTCTTCGAACACGACATCTGCGACCGCGACGCCGTAACCAGCCTCCTCCACCAATTCCAGCCGAACGCAATCATGCACCTGGCCGCCGAATCCCATGTCGACCGGTCCATTGACGCACCCCTCGAATTCGTCAACACCAATGTCATGGGAACGGCCACGCTGCTGCAAGGCGCCCTCGGCTACTGGCAGAACCTGCCGCCGGAACAACAGGCGCTATTCCGCTTCCAGCACATCTCCACCGACGAGGTCTTCGGCTCCCTCGGCCCCAAAGGCCTGTTCCATGAAAAAACCCCGTACGACCCGAAGTCGCCCTATTCCGCCAGCAAGGCGGCCAGCGACCATCTGGTGCGGGCCTGGGGACACACCTTCGGCCTGCCCGTCCTCATCAGCAACTGCTCCAACAACTACGGCCCGTACCATTTCCCGGAAAAACTCATCCCGCTCATCATCCTCAATGCCCTCGACGGGGCAAAACTGCCCGTCTACGGCACCGGCGCCAATGTCCGCGACTGGCTCTTCGTCGACGACCACGCCCGAGCCCTCCTGGCCATCCGCGAAAAAGGCGCCCCAGGCGAAACCTACAACGTCGGCGGCAACAATGAACGCACCAATCTCCAGGTGGTCCGGGAAATCTGCGCCATCCTCGACCAGCTCAAACCACGGGCCGACGGACCCTACAGCGACCTGATCACCTTCGTCGCCGACCGACCCGGACATGACCTGAGATATGCCATCAATGCCCAAAAACTATCCCGTGAACTGGGCTGGAAACCGCGCGAGACCTTCACCACCGGCATCCGCCAGACCGTTCAGTGGTACATCGACAACGAATGGTGGTGGCGACCCATCCGCGAACAAAAATACTCCGGCCAACGGCTGGGGAAAGGCAAATAGCATGTGGAAAGGCATTGTCCTCGCCGGCGGCGCCGGCACCCGCCTGCACCCGATCACCCGGGCCGTCTCCAAACAGCTCCTGGCCGTCTATGACAAACCCATGATCTACTACCCGCTCTCCGTGCTCATGCTCGCCGGAATCCGGGACATCCTCGTCATCACCACCCCCGAAGACCAGCCGGCCTTCCAGAGACTGCTCGGAGACGGCTCCCGCTACGGCATACGCCTGACCTACGCCGTCCAGCCCAAACCCGAGGGACTGGCCCAGGCCTTCATCATCGGCGAAGACTTCATCGGCCAGGACAACGTCGCCATGATCCTCGGAGACAACATCTTCTACGGCGCCAACCTGGGCGAACGACTGCACCGCGCCTGCGAACACCACGTCGGCGCCACCGTCTTCGGATACTATGTCAGCGACCCAGAACGCTTCGGCGTCGTCGAATTCGACCACCAGGGCCACGCCGTGTCCATCGAGGAAAAACCGGCGCACCCCAAGTCAAACTACGCCGTGACCGGACTCTATTTCTGCGACCACAACGTCGTCGACATCGCCAAAAGCCTCAAACCCTCCCCACGCGGTGAACTGGAAATCACCGCCGTCACCAACGCCTACCTGGCCGCCGGAACCCTCCGGGTCGAACGCCTCGGACGCGGCTACGCCTGGCTTGATACCGGAACCCATGACAGCATGCTCGATGCCGCCAACTTCATCCGTACCATCGAAATCCGCCAGGGACTGCAAATCGCCTGCCTCCAGGAAATCGCCTTCCTGCAAGGCTGGATGAGCCAGGACGACGTCCGCGCCAGCATCCAGGACATCCTCAAAACCAACTACGGCAAATACCTGGAGCGAGTCATCCTGAAATGAAGCTGTCGGTCATCATCCCCGTCTTCAACGAAGAAACGACCATCGGCGAAGTCGTCGCCCGCGTCCGCCAATGCGGCTTGCCCGACCTCGACATCATCGTCGTCAACGACTGCTCCACCGACGGCACCCGCGCCAGCCTCGACCGCCTGCCCCCCGGACCGGACCTGCGCATCCTCCACCATGACATCAATCAAGGCAAGGGCGCGGCCATCCGGACCGCACAGCAGCTGGTCGCCGGAGACGCCGTCATCATCCAGGACGCCGACCTGGAATACTCGCCCGCCGAATTCCCCGCCATGCTCAAACCCATCGAAAACAACCTCGCCGACGCTGTCTTCGGCAGCCGATACTCCGGCCGCGAAATCCTCGTCGACACCTTCTGGCACTACTTCGGCAACAAAGTCCTCACCACGCTCTCCAACATCTTCGCCAATCTCCACCTGACCGACATGGAGACCTGCTACAAGATGATCCGGGCCGACATCTTCAAAGCCATGACCCTCGAATGCAACCGCTTCGGCTTCGAACCGGAAGTGACTGCCAAACTGGCCAAGACCCGCTGCCGAATCTACGAAGTGCCCATCTCCTACCAGGCCAGGCCTTACCACGAAGGCAAGAAAATCGGCTGGCGCGACGGCCTGGCCGCCATCTGGTTCATCCTCAAATACAACCTCGGAGCCTGACCGTCCACAACCGCGCCTGGCCGCCGGACGGCCGCATGTCGTACAGGCTTCAGCCGGCCGTATGTCGTACAGACTTCAGCCTGGAACTACCAGCGGACAGGCCATTCCGGCTGAAGGGCGCGGGACTGACTGCTTTTTCATGACACTGTCATTCAATCAGGAATATACCCCACTGTGGGATGGCTGGCAGTGATACAATTTCCCAAACAGGAACGGCCGCGGGGCAAGCCCCGCGGCCGTTCCTGCTCTCCTGTTATTTTCCTGACCTCAGGCGTAAACCGCCCCAGCCCCAACCTGCTTCAGCAACTTGACGCTGGTTTCGGCAATCCGGCTGCCGACCGCCGGCTCCAACTTGCTGGAACGGCACAGCCGCGGCTCATAGCCCTCCCCTTTGATGACCTGCTCATAACCCGGCACATAACCGACACAGCCGTTCGCCAGCTCCACCACCCACGTGTACGGATGCGGTGAACGATGCTTGATCTCCAGGCCAAAAACACAAAAATACTCCGCCGGATTCGAGACCAGCGCCACCGGCCCAATCCGGATGGCCTGCACTTCCACCGGAACGTCCGGCTCGCTGCGGTTCATCTCCGCCAGCAGCGCCTCCTCCCGCGCCAGAATGTCGTCCCGTTCCCAAGCCGCCCCGGCCGGCCGCGCCGCCAAGCGCTGCCGCGCCGCCGCCTCGACCGCCGCCGGCACTGGCCGCGGCTTCACCATCATCACCTCCTGGGCCGCCGCCAAAGGCGCCTCCGGCAGCGTCTCCATCTGCGCCAGGACCTTCAGCACTTCAGCCGCGACCGTCCAGCCAATCAGACGGCCACAGGCCTCGCCGCCGTCCCGCAATGCGTCAACCGGCTTCAAATTGTTGACCTGGGTGACATCGCCGCAGGCGCCATTGGTGAACACCACGACCGTCTCCGGCGTGCCGGCCACCGCCTTGACCGCCTCCCGCAAATAATACGGATAGTCGGCCGAATATGACCCGCCGCCGACGCCGACCGTGCAATGGCAGGTGAAGTTGACCAGGCAGCCCAACAGGGCTCCGCCGTCCCTGGCATAGACTCCCAGCGCGCCAACCATCGGATCCACCGGCCCGGCCGGCTCAATGACCTCCGCGTTGCCCCGCCCGGGATGCGTACGCTCCGTGCCGCCGACCATCCGGAAACGACGGTTGAACGCCACCTGCTCGGCCCGCCCAGAACCGGCTTTCAGAACGACGTCCTGGCGACGCTCCCAGGCCGACGTCACGACCTCGGCAATCGCCTCCGCCACCAGGTCGCAATACACGGGGTCGGCTTCGCTCAAAAACACCTCGCAGGTCGGACCGCCATTATGCGTGTGGCTGGCCGCGACCATGACCCGGTCCCCGGAAATACCCGTCGCCGCCGCGATCTTCGCCCGGGCCTGGCGCACCATCGACGTCCGGACCGACAACGCGTCAACCCCGACCACGGCCACCGCTCCGCCATCATCCTCGAAAACCGCGCCATTGACCCAAAGCGGATCGTGCACCGGCCCCGAAAAACGCTTGCCAAACATGCCCGGCATCTCCGTGCCCGGCGCCGGCGTGATGTCCTTTTCCGCAAATCCCGCTTTCAACATAGAAATCACCCTCCTGATGGCCACCCAACAGTCCGTTCCCGCGTTCGCGGCCAAACAGACAACAATATCTCTTGAAACACCCTTGAAATATACACCACCATGATGCTTTTGAACCGCTGGCGCACTCTTTTTTCAGACCGGCCATAACCGGTCACCCATTGAGAATTGCGCCATGGTATGGTGCCGTCGTCCTTGCACGATGCCCGGCAAATGAGCCTGGACAACCTACGGCAGGCTAAAGCCTGGACTACCTACGGCAGGCTAAAGCCTGAACTACCTACGGCAGGCTAAAGCCTGAAC
>CAYOUR010000273.1:0-4741 GCA_964407145.1 uncultured Lentisphaeraceae bacterium
TACGGCAGCCTGAAATCAAGCGCGTACCACCGCATTTCGCACGTTGACCGTCATTCTCAATCGGTGACTGTTTAGGTGGGGTCCGGCGGGAGGCAGCGACCTGCCGGAGTGGTTTTGTGGGGGCTTGGGCGAGTGGAAGTCAAGGACGCCATGGGCGGCGTGGTCGCCGGGGCGGCGCGGGGCTGCTGTTTTTTCACGGTCACAGGAGGATTTTGAGCTGGTCGGTCAGCTGGCGTTGGTCGGCCAGTTCGGCCTGCAGCTGAGCCACGGTGTCCTGCAGTTCGGCGATGCGTTGTTCGAGGGTTGTCAGCCGTGCCTGCTCCGCGGTCAGTTCGAGTCGTGCCGGTTCAGGCGCGGGGTTCCAGGCCTGGGGCGCGGTCATTTCCGGTTCGCCGCAGAGCCGGTGGGCGACGCGCGCTTCGCGTTTTCCGGTTTGGCGTGGCAGCCTGATGATCAGCGGGTCACGGTCTTCGCTGGCCAGCATGGCGTCGATGGTTTCTTCGACGTCGTCGAGGGTGGTGAAGTCGGCCAGGCGTTCGGTTCTGGTTTTCAGTTCGCCGGGCGTCTGGGGGCCGCGCAGGAGGAGGACGCCGAGGATGGCCATTTCGCGTTTGGAGATGGTCATGGCCTGTTCCAGCAGGTGGGCGTACTTGGGGACGCGGGCGCCTTCCTGTCCGATCAGGATGGCGAGTTTCTTGTCGCGGAGGCCATCGAGGCCGCTGACGACTGTTCGGTCGTCATAGTTGACGATGGGGTCGCGGTTGGACTTCTGGTTGCAGGCCAGGACGAGGCTGTTAAGGGTCAGCGGGTAGACATCCGGGGTCGTGTGCTGCTTTTCGATCAGGCAGCCCAGGATGCGGGCTTCGACTTCGGTCAGGATGGCGGTCATGAAACGTTTCCTCTGATTGCGGCCTGGGAGATGGTCGGATTGGCGGCCCGGGCCGGCATTTTTCGTCGTTGGGAGGTGAAGCGTACCGACGGCAGCGCGGTCACCTGAATAATATGTCTGACGGAGGATGTTTTTCCATCGCGGGTGGTCCATTTCGCCGTGGGGAGCCAGGCGCACCGGAATCGGGCAGGCGATGCCGGCCAGCGGTGCGGACGCAGGCCGGGTGGACTGGCCGGCGGCGGTGCCGTGGTCTTGCCGGCGTTCTGGCATTGAACCTGCTACGAATCGGGCCGGGCCAGGAATGTCACCCTGGCGTGCAAATGGCCGGGCGAGCAGAAGCGGAAGGCAGGATGTTGCGGATGGCATTGAAGCGGACGCGGTGGTTTACCTTGTTGGAGTTGCTGGTGGTGGTGGCGATCATCGCGATTCTGGCGGGGCTGCTGCTGCCTGCCTTGGGCAAGGCGCGGGAGAAGGCGCGGGCCGTGGCGTGCAAGAGTTTGCACAAGCAGTATGGGCTGGCTGGTCTGATGTACAGCGACGATTATGACGCCTACCTGGTTGATTCGTTGTCCTATCTTGATCCAGTTCGCGGGCTGCTGCCGTATTTTGGGTCGGGCGAGGTTTTGCCGGAGCAGGTGGGGCGCTGCCCCGGTGATGGCTTGACGGCATCACTGGGGCGTCTGGCGCGGATTGACGGCTTTGGCGGAGCGATGGTGAGCATCGGCGGCAACGAGTGTGTGTTGTCCTGCAGTGCGCGGGCGACTTCGGTTGGGCCGCAGGCGTTTTGGCTGCGGCTGCACAGTTTTCCCCGCAGCGTTTCGGAGCTGCTGACCTTTGCCGACTGGCAGAACAACCCGGTGTCCGGGCCGGTGTCGTCGCCGGTGGTGAAGCCGGCGCAGGACCACATCGGCACCATGGTGTTCCGGCATGGCGGGCGGTGCAGCGCGGCGTACCTGGACGGCCACGTTGGCGAGCTCACCTGTCTGTTGCCGACGCTTTCGGGCGGTCATGATCTCGCTCCTGGCGTGACTTGGGGCGGAATCACCCAGGTGGGAAAGTTGTTCAAGACCTACATGCCCTTTGGCGGCTATGGCGCCACCGCGGCTTCAGGCAGCAGCGGCCATGGCGCCTGGCCCGGGCTGGCCTATCATTAAGCGGTTGGCGGAAAAGCCCCATGGGCGGCGGGAAACCGTTTGTCAGCGGCATGCCTTTGCGCCGGAGACTGTTCTTCATCATGCATGGCGGGCGTGTCCCAGGCGGCGAGGTCACCTGCCGACAGGTGCCCATGGATGTCCGCCGGCGTCCAGGTGTCCCGGTGACGTGGCGATTGGCGACGTGGCGCCTGGCGTCCCTGAAAGCCAATATGATGACCGGAAAGAAGCCCCGCCGGCGCCTGACTGCGCCGGTGCTGATGTGCAAATCCGAAAACCGGGTTACATTAAACGGGTCGGGATTATACCGGGTCCGGATTCCGGGCCTAAGGCAGACTTTATCCGAAGGGGCAAGAGCATGGCAGCAGAAGAGAACAGGCGGCGGGGCAGTGGGCCGGCGAGAAAGTCGGCGTCGTCGGCCGGCGTTGGCGGGCCGCGTCAGCAGTTTGGCCGGCCAGCCGCGGCTGGGCGCGGCCGTGATGATGAGGACCGTCCGGCCAGCCGTCGCCGTCGCCAGGAGGAAAGCGCGCCGGTGGCCAGCGGGCCGGGCAAGCGTCAGTGGAAGCCGAGCACGTTGCTGGCGCCGGTCCCGCCGGTGCTGGTCAGCTGTGGCGGGCGCCTGGAGCAGCCGGAAAACGTCATCACGGTCGCCTGGGCCGGGACGGTTTGCAGTGATCCGCCCATGCTGTCCATTTCGGTGCGGCCAGAGCGGTTTTCGCATGGCATTATCGCGGCCACCCGCGAATTCGTCGTCAACATCCCGACCCAGGATTTGGCGAAGGCGACGGATTTATGCGGCATGAAGTCCGGCCGGGACACAGACAAGTTCGCCCTGGCGAAGCTGACCCGCGCGCCCGCCAGCATCGTCGCGGCGCCGCTGCTGGCGGAATGTCCGCTCAATCTCGAATGCAAGGTCAAAAAGGTCGTCAAGCTCGGTTCGCACGACGTGTTCATCGCCGAGATTGTGGCGGTGCAGGTCTCGCCTGAACTGTTGGATCGCCGGGGCAAGCTGTGCCTGGACCAGGCCCGTCTGCTGGCCTACGCGCATGGCGAGTATTTCAGCTTGGGGAAACGTGTCGGCTACTTCGGCTTTTCCGTCAAGCGCCCTGGCACCCGGCGGCGTTGAGCCGGTGAATAGAGGCACGGCGCGCCGCCAGGTCAGGCGGGGGCGCCAGGGCGCCGCCAGGGCCCACGGCACGTCATGGGGTCAGGGGATGCAGCTTTTTCCGGTTTGCACGGTGTGCAGGCAGTCATTGATGACGTTGAGCCGCTCGTGCGGGGGCATTTCCAGAGAGTCTTTCAGGTCTTGGGCGGCTTCGGCCAGCATGGGGCAGTGGAGGCGTGAACTCAGTCTGAGGATGTTGTCCAAAGCCTCCCGGAAATCTGGTTCCGAGGGCTCCAGGTGTTTTTTTTCGAGGGTGTTGAGGGCGGCTTCCAGGCAGAGGAGCAGTTCCGCGCCGATGGGGCCGCATTCCTCCACGGACATGCAGAAGTACGATGCCGCGGTCTGGCAGAGCTCGTCATAGAGGTTGTTGCGTTTCTGAAGGATCATGGTCGTCTCAGGGCGTGGTGGTGTCTTCGGCGAGGTTCGGCAGCAGCGGCCGCTGCAGCATTTTTTCGTAGAGTCGGACGTAGGCGGCGGCGGTGTTGGCGTGGGTGAAGGTGGTGGCTGCCTGCTGCATGACGCGGGCGACCTCCTGCTGGCGGATGCGTGCCGGCAGGTCATGGAAGCGCATGGCTTCGTCGATGGCCCAGCGCAGGCCGCCGGCATCGTAATACTTGAAGACGAAGCCGTTGCCGGTGTGGCGTTCGACATCGAGGTTGGTGACGGTGTCGTGGAGCCCGCCGGTGTCATGGACGATCGGCAGGCTGCCATACAGCGGGCCGATCATCTGGGGCAGGCCGCACGGCTCGAAGCGGGAAGGCATCAGGATGTAGTCGGCCGCCGCGTAGCCCAGTCGGGAGAGCGACTCCTGGAAGGGGCAGACGGCGATGCGGCGGTGCAGTCCGTGCTGGTCGGCGATGGCCCGGAAATGCCCTTGGAAGGCGCCTTCGGCGACGATGGCGACCTGCAGGCCCAGGTCCCAGTAGTCATGGATGACCTGGTACAGGATTTCGGCCAGCAGCTGCGGGCCTTTCTGGATGGGGTCCAGGCGCGATGGCCAGAACAGCAGCGGCGCGTCGGCGTTGACGGTGAGGCCGGTTTTGTCCTGGAACGCCTTCTTGTTGAGCGCCTTGTTGGCCGCGTGGTTGTCGGGTTGATAGGTTGCGGCCAGGGCCTTGTCCGTGCCGGGATGGTAGTCCGGGTCAGGGGCATTGAGGATACCCATGGCGCATCCGGCGTGAAATTTGTTGGCGATTTCGCGTTGGATTTGCGGGGGGACGAAGGCATGCTGTCCCTCGACGATTTCCTGCAGGAAGGTCGGGCTGACCGTATTGACGAAGTGGGCGCCGAAGATGCCGCTGGTCAGCAGGTCGACCAGGTTGGTCGAGCGGGATTCCTCGTAGCAGGCCGGTGTTCTGGCGTAATACAGGTTTTGCCAGAAGAAGGCCGTGTCGATGCCGTAGTTTTCAATGGTTTCCAGGGTGGTTTCCTGGGTATGGATGTTGTGGACCGTGAACAGTGCGGGGATGTTCCAGCGCCGGGCCAGGCCGGGGACCAGGCCGGTCATCCAGTCATTGCAGTGGATCAGGTCTGGGA
>CAYOUR010000274.1:0-4686 GCA_964407145.1 uncultured Lentisphaeraceae bacterium
AACCCGGGGGAAGAGACACCTCTGCTTTGGCCGCCCGGAGGGCGGGACGACATACTGCAGGCTGAAATCAAGCGCCTATCACCACAGTTCGCACGTCGACCGTCATGATCAATGGGTGACCGGTTACTCTTTCCCGCCTTCACGGGAGCCGCCGGCTTGCTTTTGGCCAGCATGACATTATGTTGACAACGTCTTGTTGCGCCGCCATGTCATCCCGACGACCGGATGTCGGCTGCCTGCCCTCTGCCGCCGCCACCACCTGCAGCCGGCAACCGCGGCTTCTCCACCAGCTTCTCACCAAGGACAACACCATGTTCAGACCCACCTCGTGCCTTTCCGCCATGATGCTCTGCGCGGCCGCGGCCGCGACCACATCCGCGGCCGCGGCCGCGGGGCAGCCCCTGGCCAAGGACGGCGCCCAAGCCTGCTGCGTCGTACGCTCCTTCCCGGCCCCGGAGCCGGTCCGCTTCGCGGCCGATGAACTGCAACGCTACCTGTGGGAAATCACCGGCGTCTGCCCCTATGTGAAGGCGTCCGGCATGGGTGGCAAACGCACCAACATCGTCCTCGCCTGTCCGGAAGCCTGGGCCACAGCCCGCCCGGAAGCCTTTGCCCAAGACCTGCAGGCCATCGGCGACACCGACGGCTTTGCCATCCGCACCGTCGGCAGCACCATCTACATCGTGGCCAACGAACCCAAAGGCGTGCTCAACGGCGTCTACGATTTCCTGGAACGCAACACCGACATTGTCTTCCACCGGCCCAATGCCCAGGCGATCTTCGGCCACAACCCGGACTTGACGGCCACCCACGCCGACTACCGCATGGTCCCGGCCTTCATCCAACGCGGCTTCCAGATCAATGTCGACCAGCAGTACGAACCCTCCGAACTCTGGCTGGCCCGCAACCGCAACAACACCACCGCCGCACCAGAGCAGTTCCGGGAAAACCGCCTTAAATACGGCATGTGGCAGACGTATGGCGGCGGACACAACCTGAAACGATGGATTCCGCCCCGCGTCTACGGCGAATCCAACCCCGACTTCTTCCCCATGATCAACGGCAAGCGCGACGTCAACGGCCACAACCAGCTCTGCTTCACCAATCCGCGACTTCTGGACGAAATGACCCGCCTCGTCCTGGAACAGATCGACCAGGCGCCGCATCCGACCTACTACAAAACCTACAACATCATGAACGAAGACTGCAACGGCCTGTGCGAATGCCCCGAATGCCAAAAGCCGATCCGCCTCCCCGACGGCGCCATGCTGCCGCCGGATGACCCGAGCTTCCGCTCCACCCAGCACTATATCTTCATGAATGAAGTGGCCCGGCGCGTCGCCGCCATCCACCCCAAAGTCAAAATCAACACGTATGCCTACATGTGGTCGGTCGAACCGCCGAAGATCGAGCTGTCGCCCAGCGTGACGGCCCGTTTCTGCACGGTCATGAAAAACGACAAGGAGTCTATCAACGGCCCGTCCAACACCAAGTGGATCGACCTGGCCACCCGCTGGAGCCGCCAGAAGGCCGACCTGATCTGGCGGGAATACTACGGCCTGGGCGCCAAATTCTGCCGGCCGGTGGCCGAGGTCGTGGCGGAAGACCTGCGCACCATCCGCGCCCTGGGCTTCAAACGCGCCTTCTCCGAATCGGCCTTCCACGAAAACCCCGACCGCCAGCAGGAACACCATCCCTTTGACGTCTCCGCCATGGAATACTGGGTGATCAGCCGACTGTACTGGGACCCGGACCAGGACGTCAAAAGCCTGCGCGATGACTTCCTGAAACGCACCTTCCGCGAAGCCTGCGCGCCGATGAAGACCTTCTACGACGCCATCCGTGAAAAATGGTATGCGACCGCCAAGGCCTCGACCTTCCTGGACAACCCGGTCAAATCCGCGGACTACTACATCATCCAGGCCGGCATCGAAACCCTGTGCCGGGACGCCCTGACCCAAGCCGAAGCCCTGGCCGTGCACCCGGAGTCGCGACGCCAGGTCAAAGCCGTCCGCAACGCCTTCGAGTACTGGATGGCCGAAGCGCCCAAGTCACGCACCCCCGAAATCACCGTTCCGAAAATCAAGGACGCCAGCGCCCTGGCCGACGTGCCCTGGCAGATCAACGGCCTCAACCGCATGAACTCCTCCGAACCGGCCCGGTTCCACACCCGCATCCGCCTGGCGCATGACATGGACAACCTGTTCGTCGACTTCGCCTTCGACCACCCGGCGCCAGACCAGATCAACGGCGTCCGGCCGCCACAGCCGGAAGATACCTGGCCGGCCGGAGAACACGTCGAATTCTTCCTGGACGGCGCCCTGGCCGACCAGGCGCAATACTACTTCTTCGTCTTTAACGCCTTCGGCGTGAAGTGGGACGGCGTCGGCACCGAATCAGGCTGGGACGGCGAATGGTCCGTGCAGACCGAAATCCTCGCCCAGGGCTGGACGGCCCGCCTGGTCATCCCCATGGCCACCATCGGCGTCAATGTGACGCAACGCAGCAAGCTGAACGGCACCTTCTATAAACAAACCAATTACGGCGACGAAGATGGTCGCACCCGCGAACACTCCAGCTGGGGCGGCGCCGGACTGCACTCCGCCGCCGGCTTCGGACAATTCGTCCTCGAATGGTAAACACCGCCACGACGACACGCGCGGGCGACAGACGGCGGCATCCGTTCGCAAAAACGCCCCGCCGGCCAGCAACCGGAACGGCCGGAACATCAAGGAGAAACCATGACGACTCATCGGCGCTTGCGCCCATCTCAGCCGCCCCTGGGAATAGGCCTGGCCCTGCTGCTGGCCCTGGCCCTGGCCCCGGAGCTGAGAGCCCTGGACATCCGCAACCCATCCTTTGAAGAAGGCCGCGTCCGCCAGGAGGAAATCGCCTCCAGCTGGTGGTGGAACAACACCGCCTGCAACGCCATTGCCCTGGATACGGAGACGAAACGCTCCGGCCAGCGTTCGCTGCGCCTGGACATCACCGAAGACGCCGTCCTGTCCCGACCCCAGGGCCGCTACTGGCACAAGCACCTGCTGGTCACCCAGCCCGTCACCGCCGAACCCGATACCATCTATACCGTCAAGGCCTGGATCAAAACCACACTCCGACAAGGCGCCGCCGGACTCGCCATCCAAATGCGGAAAAAAAACGGCGCCCTCATCGCCAACCACTGGCCACCACAAAAATTCCTCGTCGTGACCGGCCCGGCCGACGACTGGCAGGAACTGGTGTATACCTTCAAGACGCCGGAAGAATGCGAACGCTTCGATCTGATCCTGGGCGCGGAAAACGCCCTCGGCCAAGTCTGGTTTGACGACGTCTCGGCCAGCGAAGGCGCCAGCGTCCCGGCCGTCCCCATGACCGCGAAACGCCCGGAAATCGACGGCCGGGCGTCCTTCCCCGGCGAATGGGACAACGCCCTCGTCCTCAACGGCTTCATCCAAGTCGGGGACGAAGCCCTCAAACGCACCCCCGCCCTCACTGACACGGAGGTGCGCCTGCTCGTCCATGGCGACACCCTGCTGCTCCGCGCCTTCTGCCAGGACCCCGCCCCGGCCGACATCGTCGCCCACGACCTGCCCCGGGACGGCAAAGTCTGGGATGACGACTGCTTTGAAATCTTCATCGACGCCCAGCGCAGCGCCTCGGCCTACTATCAGCTCATCATCAACGCGGCCGGCGCCCTCTACGACGCCAACGGCCGCGACCTCGCCTGGAACCCGGACGGGCTGCAGCTGGCGACCTGGAAGGACAAGGCCGGCTGGGGGCTGGAAATGGCCATTCCTTTCATCGAACTGGGCTATGGCAGCGTCGAAGCCGCCAACCCGAACAAACCCATGGCCTTCGCCTTCTTCCGTAAACGACTGCTCCGGGGCATGGACAAAGGCGAACGCAGCGCCTGGCTGATCTGGCCCATCGGCAACTACTCCACCCCGAAAAACTACTGCCCCGTCGATGTCGGCCTGGACGTGCCCGGCGCCACCGTGTCCTTCCGCACCCGCGGCGCCGACGCCGTCTCCACCAGCATCCCCCAGGCCTGGGTGACCAAAAAACCGCTCTATGAGGAGCTCATGGGCAGTCAGCCGCTGCTGCCGCCCGGGCGGTCGGCCGGCACCATGTCCCTGTACGGCCTGATGTCGGGACACCGCCGCAAGCCAAGCACGGCCTTTGCACTCCAGCACGGCCTGAAATACCATTATGCCGAACTGGCACAGATGTTCCGCGAACTCAACATCTCGCCGGCCATCTGGGTGGAAAAAGAACACGATGCCTTCACGACGCGCATGCAACAGCAGCACAACCTGAAAACCAGCATCAACCCACAGCCCCAGTACGGCGGCTACCAGTTCCGCGGCCCCCTGATCGGGGTGCCGAACACCCATGGCTCCAAGCACTACCTGATCGCCGACCCGCGCGTCCAGGACGCCATCGTCAAACACGTCGAACAGCAGACCCGCCAGCACGGCGACCGCCTCGACAGCATCGTGCTCGGCCATGAAACCCACTACATCTTCTTCGAGACGTACGACGCCCTGCGCCTGGCCTACCTGGAGCAGGAACCAGACCTATGGCGGCAGTTCGAGGACGAGGCCCGGAAACGCTACGGCTTCGACCAACACACCCTCCCCGAAACCGCGGCCAACGCCACCCCCTTTGAACGCATCGTCCTCCACCGTT
>CAYOUR010000275.1:0-4685 GCA_964407145.1 uncultured Lentisphaeraceae bacterium
CTTCCCGTTGGACGCTGGAATACATCCAGGAAGGCAAAGGCCGCCTGGTCTGCGATGGCTCGACCCACCTGGTCGGCGCCGGCACCGTGCTCCTGCGCAACCCGCGACTGGGCACCGGGCATGCCCGCATGACTCCAGAGCCTGACCTGTTCCTGTTCAAGCGCGGCGTCATGATCGCCCGCGAACCCGTTCTCGAACACCTGTTCGGACTGGCCAACATCCCCCCCGTGGAGCTCGTCCGCCTCCGTGATCCCAGGCGCTTCGAGAGGCTCCTCGACCAGATCAGAACCATCGTCAAAACCGGCCACGCGGACATTCACGAGGAGCTGTCGACGCTCATCTACGCCTGCCTGCTGGAAGTCAACAAGAACCGTACCCTGCATGACCAGATGGATGACTTTTCCCGAGTCGTCTATGCGTTGACGAACACCCCGCAGCACTACCAGAACGTCGACCAGATCGCCCACGAATTCCAACTGACCAGAAGCGCCCTGTTCCGGCTGTTCAAGCGCCATTTCAACACCACGCCGATGGACTACATCATCAAGTGCCGAATCGAAAACAGCTGCTGGTACCTGGCCAACCACAGCACCTCCATCCGCGCCATCGCCCAGGCCTGCGGCTATGACAACCCGGCCTTCTTCAGCCGGACCTTCAAAAAACTGGTCGGCGCCAGCCCGTCCCAGTACCGGAAGATGAAATCAGCCCAACACCAGGTCCATGCCCCCAATCCTCGGCGACAACTATAATCTTTGCGGCCTTGACGCGTTATATTGTCACCCCCTCCCCCCGAACAAAAATGCAACCACCCCGGACGAGACCTCGCCATGCGACTTTCCCGCCGAGCCATCCTGCTCCTCATCCTGCTGCTCCTGGCCGCCCGGCTCTGGCCGCTGCGCCCGGCACGGCCGCCCCGGGCGCCGCACAAACCCCATCAGGCCGCAACCGCCATGGAGCCGCAACCGCCCCAACCGGCGACGATGACCACGACAACGGCAAACACCACGGAGACCGCCCCGGCAGACCACCCGTCGACGACGCCAGCCGACGGCCGACAGCAGGCAGCACGCTCCGAAGGACTGGTGCTGCGCGCCCAGGACGACAGCCGCCTCGAAGCCATACGCCAGGAAGCCGCCCGGCTGGGACTGCACGTGGCCGGCGTCATCGCCCCGCTGCGCCTGCTTCTGCTCCAGGGCGACCGCGAGGCCCTGGCCGCCCTGGCCCTCGCCTTTCCAAACCAGGTGATGGAATATGACGTGCCGGTTTTCCTGCCGGAACCCAAACGCACCAGCACCGCCAGCGGCACGCTGGGGCAGCCGTTCGGACCAGACCTCCTCAATTGGCTCGGCGTCGACCAAAGCCTTCCGGACCGCGGCGCCGGCGTCACCGTCGCGCTGCTCGACACCGCCGTCACCGCAACCGGCAGCCTGAGCAACACCAGGCTGCGCTCCATCGAGCTCTTTGCGCTCGCCCGGGAAGGCGACTACGCCGGCCATGGCCAGGCCGTGGCCTCGCTGCTGGCCGGTCAATCCGAATGGGTCCAAGGAGTATCACCCGGCGTCAATCTGCTCGCCATTCCTGTTCTCGATGGCAACGGCGGCGGCAGCGCCTTCCAAGTCGCCCAGGCCATCATCGCCGCCGTCGACGCCGGCGCCGAGGTGATCTCCATGAGCCTCGGCACCGGTGCCGACAGCCTGGCGCTGCGCACGGCCGTCGAATACGCCCAGAACGCCGGCGCCGTCATCGTCGCCGCCGCCGGCAACGACGGCTTCAACCAGCTGCTCTTCCCGGCAGCCTACCAGCACGTCATCGCCGTCAGCGCCGTCAGCGCCGAGGGCGCCTGGGCCGATTTCTCCAACCACGGCCCCGGCGTCGACATCGCCGCCCCCGGCGTCGGCCTCTATGCCGACTGGTCCGACGGCGAATGGGTGGAATTCACCGGCACCTCCGCCGGCGCGCCCAGCGTGGCCGGAGTCATCGCCAACCTGCTTGCCGCCAACCATGACCTTGACGCCGCCACCGCCGCCGACATCGTCCTGGCCTGCGCCGACGAGGCCGGAGCGCCAGGCCAGGACGACTTCTTCGGCGCCGGCATCCTCAATGCCGCCCGCGCCGATAACTTCAACACTCCCGGCATCTATGACGCGGCCGTCACGGCGCATTTCCTCAATCACGCCAAAAGTCTTGATGACTTCGTTCCCGTCGAGGTCTCGGCCCAAAACCGCGGCACGGAAACGCTGCCGGCGGTCATCCTGACCCTCACCCTGGACGGACGCGCCACGACGCATCAGTTTGACGACGTCGCCCCCGGCGAGGTCGTGACAGCCACCGTGACCGTCGACGCCCGCCAACTGGCCGACGGCAAGACCGCGACCTTGACGTCCACGGTCGAAACCCCAGGCGTGACCGACACCGTCCCCGGCAATGAGACGCGCACGTCGATAGTGTTCCTGAAATAGGCGACGAACATGAATCCAGACGGCGCCAGGGCCAGAAAATCCTCTTCGCCAGCCCCCCCACGCCATATCGGAGCGACCGGGACGGGTGACGGATGGGATGAAGTCGGAACCATGGAGCGTAGGGAGCGGATGCTCCTCATTAAAACGGTGCGTCCATCGCCCTTGAGCCGGACTATTTGCCGATGCAGAAGCGGGCGAAAATCATGCCCAACAGGTCCGGCGCCGCCGTCCGGCCGGTGATCAGGCCGCATTCATGGATGGCCGACCGCAGGTGGATGGCGGCCAGTTCCCAGGCGTCCGACGCGACCAGCGGCGCGGCGGCCACCAGATCACTGACGGCTACTTCCAGACAGGCGGCGTGACGGGCCGCGATGGCAATGTCGTTTTCCGCACCCTGCGGATTCGTCCAGACAAGGTGCTCGATGGCGTCATAGAGTTCGTCCAGGCCGCCGCCGTCAAGCGCGCAGATGTAGACCGGCGGTTCCGCGCCTGCGGGCAGACCCGCCATGGCGGCGCCGGCCATCTTGTCCCGCTTGTTGGCGACCTGGACGACCTGGCCGCGGACGGGCCATTCCGGCCAGGCCTGGCCGGCGTAGGGCTGGCTGGCATCCATCACCCACAGCACCAGGTCAGCGGCGGCGAGATGCTCACGGGCCCGGCTCATACCGGCCTGTTCAATGACATCGCCGCCCTCGCGGATGCCGGCGGTGTCCATCAGACGCAGTGGAATGCCACGGATGTGCGCCGCCTCTTCAATCGTGTCCCGCGTCGTGCCCGGTATCTCCGAGACAATCGCCCGGTCACGATGCAGGATGGCATTGAGCAGACTCGACTTGCCGACATTCGGCGGCCCGGCAATCACCAGCGAAATGCCGCCACGCAAAACCTCGCCGTCCGCCCGCGTGGCCAACAGCACCTGCATCTCACGCTCCAGCTTCGCCAGGGTGGAGACCATCGCCGCCGGCGCCTGCCAGTCCAACTCCTCTTCGGGGAAATCAAGCCGCGACTCCATTTCCGCCAGCAGAGCCATGAGTTCGTCCTCGACCGCCCGCACCCGCCTCCCCAGCCGGCCGCGCAACTGCCCTTCGGCGAGCCTGAGCGCAGCCTGGCTGCCGGCGGCGATCAAGTCGGCGACGGCCTCGGCTTGCGTCAGATCCAGCTTGCCATTCAGAAAAGCCCGCCGGGTGAATTCACCCGGTTCAGCATGGCGGGTGCCCTGGCCCAGCAGCGCCTGCAAAGCCAGGCGCACGCACATCGCCCCGCCGTGGCAATGCAGTTCCACGACATCCTCGCCGGTGTAGCTGTGCGGCCCGGGCATCCGCACCGCCAGGCACTGCGGATCAATCCCCTCGCCCGTCGGCCCGTGCAGCCGCCCCAGCAGCAGTTGCCGGGCCGGGCTGTCGGCCAGACGGCGTTCGCCCCGCCAGACCCGCTCCGCTGCCGGAACCGCTGCCGGACCCGACAGGCGAATCACCGCCACGGCGCCGCCTACCGCGGTCGCCAACGCGCAGATGGTGTCAACTTCAGACATCAGGTCGTTTTTTCCAATCTGGACTCAGGCGCGGAACAGCGCTCCGAGCTTTTTGCCGAGAAGTACCGACGCCGTCATCATGGAGGCGCCCAGGAAAACCATCGTCCACAACCCCAGGGCCGAAGCCAGGGCCTGCCCCTGGCCCAGAAAGGACGACAACTCGAATATGGCCTTGGTAATCGGGAAATACGCGGCTTTCTGAGCCAGAATCAGGGAATCCGACACCTCCAGCATGGAAAAACTGAACGCCAGGATGGCGCCGGCGATGAGGTTGGCCGCAATCAGCGGCACCGTGATGCGCCGGAAAGACGTCCAGGGCGACGCGCCCAGGCTGGCCGCCGCCTCCTCATAGCTGACCGACGTCTGCTGCAAACCCGCGACCGCCGCCCGCACCACGTACGGCAGGCGGCGGACCGCATACGCGATGACCAGCAGAATGGTCGGGTTCTCCACCGGATTGACGCAATGGAACAAATAGCCCTTCTGCGACATGGCCAAGTAGCCGAATGCCAAAACCAGACCCGGAACAGCCAGCGGCAGCATCACCAGACCGTCCAAAACCCACCGCCAGCGACCGCGGCCACGGACAATCACGACTGCCGCAAACACGCCGACGGCCATCGCCACCAGCACGGCCAGCGATGCGTAACGCAGACTGTTGATGATGCTCGGCACCGTCAGACTGTGCCCCAGGG
>CAYOUR010000276.1:0-4633 GCA_964407145.1 uncultured Lentisphaeraceae bacterium
CAGATCCCACGGGGGTGGTCAAAATCAAGCGGATGGCCTGGGAGACTTCTTCGAGGGTCTTGGGGCGTTCGCCATTCAGTCCGAAGCGGAGGAACAGGATGGTTCGTTCGCGTTCTTCGAGCTGGTCGGTCAGCGACAGCATGTGGGACAAGGTTTCCTCGTCCTGGATCAGCTCATCGGGGGCGGAGGTTTTTTCATCGGCGATGATGTCGCGGAATTCGCCGTCTTCGCCGTGTTGGATGGGGTCATTGAGGGAAATGGTCGTAGTTTTGCCGAGTCGCAGGCCGGTGACGGTGCGTTCGGTCAGGTTGACGGCGATGGAGATTTCCTTGTCGGTCGGGTCTCGGCCCAATTCTTCGGTCAGCCTGGTTTTGGCGGCCTGGATTTTGCTGATTTTGGTGGCCGACTGGACGGGGATGCGGATGATCTTGGTCTGATTGGCGAGGGCCCGGCGCATGGACTGCTTGATCCACCAGGCGGCGTAGCTGCTCAGCTTGGCGCCCTTGGTCGGGTCGAATTTCTCGACGGCGCGCATCAGGCCGATATTGCCTTCGGAGATCAGGTCGAGGAGTGGCAGTCCGAGGCCCTTGAAGTCGTGGGCGATCTTGACGACGAGGCGGAGGTTGCTGCGGATGAGGGTGATTCTGGCTTCGGTGTCGCCTTTGGCGATGCGGGCTGCCAGTTTGACTTCCTCGGCAGTAGAGACCAGGGGGTATTGACCGATGTTCTGCATATAGAGCTTCATCGTATCATTGTCGGATAACATAACGCAGACCTCCAGTACCTGATTCGGAATGATTGCAAGGCAAAGAGCGGTAACGTCAGAGTCGTCCGGTGCCGGTCTGGCGGTATCCGGGCGGCTTGCGCAAGGCGTTTGACGTTGTCAATGAGGCGGGGCTGACAGCAGCGGTAAACGGCCCTGGCCGGAGCAAGCCAGCCGGGGTCGTGGAAACGGGGGGAGGGTTCATGGACTGGGTTCGGCCATGATGTCACCGGATTCGGACGAGGATGGGAGCATGTTGGCGTCCAGCAGGCCGTCCTCCTCCAGCATGGAGCGCAGCTTGTCGAGGGCCTGGTTCTGGATTTGGCGGACGCGTTCGCGGGTTCTGCCGATGGCCTGGGAGACTTCCTCGAGGGTTTTGGGGCGTTCGCCGTTCAGTCCGAAGCGGAGGTTGAGGATGGTGCGTTCGCGTTCCTCGAGTCGGTCGGTCAGCATCAGCATGTGCGAGAGGGTTTCCTCGTCCTGGATCAGTTCGTCGGGCGCCGAGGTCTTGTCATCGGGGATGATATCGCGGAATTCGCCGTCTTCGCCGTGCTGGATGGGGTCATGCAGGGAGATGGTGGAGGTTTTGCCGAGTCGCAGTCCGGTGACGGTGCGTTCGGTCAGATTGATTTCCGAGGCGATTTCCTTGTCAGTCGGGTCGCGTCCCAGGCTTTCGGTCAGTTTCAGTTTGGCGCTTTGGATTTTGCTGATTTTGCTGGCGGACTGGACGGGGATGCGGATGGTCCTGGCCTGGTTGGCGAGGGCTCGGCGCATGGATTGTTTGATCCACCAGGCGGCGTAGCTGCTCAGTTTGGCGCCCTTGGACGGGTCGAATTTTTCGACGGCTCGCATCAGGCCGATATTGCCTTCGGAGATCAGGTCGAGGAGTGGCAGTCCGAGGCCCTTGAAGTCGTGGGCGATTTTGACGACGAGTCGGAGGTTGCTTCTGATCAGTGTTGTCCTGGCTTCGGTGTCACCCTTGGCAATACGTGCAGCAAGTTCGACTTCCTCAGTGGGGCTGACCAGGTGGTACTGGCCAATGTTCTGCATGTAGAGCTTCATGGTGTCATTGTCAGATAGCATGGAAATAACCTCCTCCAAACAGGCTATTAAAGGGGAAAGCGGCAGGGGCTGTGGTGTCACGGTGCGATGAGGCGCTCTCGGTCGAGGCGGTCACCCTGGCCGTGACAGGTGCCAGCTGCCGCGGGTCAGCAATGGTGCATATTATAGCAATCAACCTAATAATATACAAGGGAATCCGGCAAAGGCAAAATGACGGGTTGCAGAATGTGTTTCCGGTGAGGTCGGCTGGCGGTGGCCGTCGTGTCTGTCGGCAGGGGGCGGCTGGCCGTCGTGGCATGACAACATATCAGTTGTCGTCTGCCGCTGCTGGCGTGGTTCAGGCTGGTTTCCGTGGGGGGCGCCCGGCCTGAAATTGACAACCTGAAGACGTTTGGCGCCGGGTGATTATTGGCGGCAGTGGAAGAGGAAAGGCCGCCGCGGCCTGATTCCGTCGTCGGGACGGTGATGTGTCGTCGGTTCTTCGGGGAGGGCTGTTATGCGGGAAGGTTTGCCGCGGCGGACGTGCCGGCGATTCAGGATTGCGCTGTTGCGGGGGTGGATTTCATCAGCCCGGACCATCGTCGGGTCGGTCGTTGCAGGGCTTCCTGGAGGATTTCCCGCGGCGCCCAGAGGTTCAGGCGGCGTTTGCAGCGGGTGATGCCGGTATAGACCAGTTCCCGGGAGAGGACCGGGTTGTCGATTTCGGGGAGGGTCATGAGGACATTGGTGAAGCCGGAGCCCTGTGACTTGTGGATGGTCATGGCGAAGACCAGTTCATGCGGCGGCAGCTGCGCCCGGGAAAAGGCGGTGTGGCGGTCCTGGTCTGGGTGGTCGTGGTCCTGGTGGCGTTGGAAGAAGACCTAGCCGTTCCAGCAGATGCCGACATCGCCGTTGCGCAGGTCGGTGACGTAGTCATTGGCCAGGACCATGACGGGGGCGCCATTGGCATACAGGGGCAGGTCCAGGATTTCGGCCATGAGCCGGTTGAGGTTGATGACGCCGAAGGGTCCGTCCCGGAGGCCGGCCAGGATTTTGAGGTTCTCGTGGTATTCGAACGCCCGTTGCAGGCTGGGCAGGCGTTGCCATTCTTCGAGGCTGAAGCCATCCGTGAGCAGGTCGTTCAGGGCCGTGGTCAGGGCTTGTTTCAGGGCGTCGTGTCGTGACCTGCCCTGGCCGATGGTGGGCAGGGGCGTGGCCAGGAAGTGCGGGTGTTGCCCGGAGTAGAGGCCGGTCAGGTCGGGCGTCGGCTCTCCGGCGGCGATGGTTTCGACGAAGCTGCACAGGGCGGTGTTTGCCGCGGAGCGGTGGTTTTTGGTCAGGCGCACGAGATGGGTTTGCAGTTCGGGATTGATGCAGAGGTCGGCCAGGACGCTTCCGGCTTCGACCGAGGTCAGCTGGTCCTTGTCGCCGATGAGGAGGAGGCGTCCGTCCTGGGGCAGGGCGTCCATCATTCGGGCCATGAGCGGCAGCGAGGCCATGGAGGCCTCGTCGATCACGGCCAGGTCGCATTCGAGGGGGTTGTCGTGCTGGAAGCGTGGTTTTCGTCCTGGGGCTGAGGCGCCGATGAGGGCATGGATGGTTTTGGCCTTGAGTGTGGCCATGGTGGCGGTGGTCGTGTCGTTGATGTGGAGCCTTTTGGCAGCGAGTTCTTCGGTGATGGCGGCGGTCATGCGGGCGGCGGCCTTGCCGGTGGGGGCGGCGAGTCCGATGCGCAGGTCGGGGTTGCGTTCAAGTTCCAGGGCCAGGATGGTGGCGAGGACAGTGGTCTTGCCGGTTCCCGGGCCGCCGGTGATGATGGCGAAGCGCCGGTTGACGGCCAGGGCGGCGGCCTGCTGCTGGGGGTCGTCGTTCAAATTGCTGTTGGCGAAGAAATCGTTGGCGCCGTGGACGGTTTCGGGACTGAGCGGCGGCGGGCAGGCAGTGGCGGGCAGGCGATGGCGGATGAAGTCGGCGATGGTTTTTTCGTATTGCCGGTATTTGTGGAGGTAGACGAGTTTCAGGTCGGGCACGAAGACCAGGGGTGTTCGCCGGTTCAGGTCTTCGGAGGCGATGCGCGGCTGCTGGCGCAGGCGTTCGAGCCATTCTTCCGGCGTGAAGGGTGACGGCAGGGGGCTGGTATCGTCATCAAGTCTGGGGCGTTGGCGCCAGGCCTGGAGGTCGAGGCAGCTGTGTTCCTGGCGGACGGCGGCGAGGGTCATGGCGCCGAGCAGGGCGATCGCCTCCTGGTGGTCGTCGCCGTTGGTGTCGGCATGTCGGGCGAGGAGGTCGCCGAATGACCAGTCGACCGGATGGAATTCAGTATGGTCGCGATAGTCTTGCAGGGGGATCATGGTGGTGTTCATGGCCGGTTGCGCGTTTGTGGTTCATGACGGGCAATGCCGATCTGGCGTCGCAGGGCCTCAATCAGGTCAAAGGTCGGCCGGGTGAAGAAGACGCCGCGTGGTGGTGGCGCGGTTTGGGTTTCGGGGCGGATGCCGCGGACAAACAGGTAGAGGACGCCGCCGAAGATTTTCTCGTAGCGGTCGCGGTCGAGGTCCACGCCGGTCCGGGCATGGTGGAATTCGCAGAAGGCCACGGTGTAGATCAGGTATTGCAGGTGGTAGAATTTGGCGTCCATTTCCGTCTGCAGGCCTGAAGGGCTGAAGTTGGCCGGATCGCCGTCCAGGCAGTTGGTTTTCCAGTCCAGGAGGTAGAATTGGTTGTTTGGGGCTTGGCAGAGCAGGTCGATGGAGCCGGTCATGGCGGTGTCTTTTCGGGCGAAGTTGTCCCAGGATTCGGGAGTGGCGACGCCGTGATCGCGGAGGAGCG
>CAYOUR010000277.1:0-4628 GCA_964407145.1 uncultured Lentisphaeraceae bacterium
CGCCCTGTTTGCGCCCCCCGACCTGTATGGCGCGCCGCTCCGCCCCCTCGAATGGTTCGAACAGCACATGTCCGCCTGGGGCCTCACCGTCACCCGCCTGACCGCCGCCGAGCTGCAACAAACCGCCGTGCTCAGCCGCGACCGCTTCGACACCCTGATTTTGCCCGTCGGCACCATGCCCTTCGAAGCCGAATACAGCATCCACCACTTCCTGGCCGCTGGCGGCTGCCTGTTCACGCCCACCAACCTGCCGGCCACCAACCTCCTCGACGAACAGGGCAACCCGCAACTCGACGCCGACGGCAACCTGCTGACCAAAAGCCACAACCGCGGCTGGTTCTCACCCTTTCTGATCCGCCGGCTGCCCTTCTCCTGGGCCCGGCGCAAGGCCATCTCCCCGCTGACCCTGCATCCTGACGCCGCCCGCCTGGTCGGCGGCCACCTGCCACCCGTCTTCGGACCGGACCCGCAACTCAACTTTGCCATGATCGACCGATGGAACCTGCAGAATTCCGTGTCCGGACGCGACGGCGACACCGATGTCCAAGGCGGCATCAACTACCCACTCGCCGCCGATGTCATGCTCCCGCTCTACCGCGAACGCAACGGCGAACCGGCCGACTTCCACCTCTACCGGTACTTCAACCGACTCTTCTTCAATGCCACCCTGGTCGAATTCGGCGCCATCGGCGAACGACTCCTCCAATCCGAACAAGGCGCCCAGGTCCTCCGCGCCCTTTTCCACCTGGCCGAAAACCCGCTCCCCAATGAGGCCGAGCATGACTTCTACCGCCAGATCCTCGCCCTGAACGAGGCGTGCGCCCAAGCCGGACGACTCTGGGCGCAAGTGACCGCCGCCGCCCGGGACGCCGCCTTCCACGCCCACCTGAACCAGCGGGACTTCACGCCCTTCAATGACATCAACGCCAACGCCTGGACCCGCTTCGACCAGCTCCTCCGCGACAAACGCGGCCTCGACGACGCCATCGCCGCCCAGGAAAAACCACCCGCCATCCAAGACCGCCTCGACAAACTCAGTCAGGAATGCGCCGACCTGCTGAAGCAGCTGCAGCACGACCTGACCCGGGCGCGAGAAGCCACCAGCGCCGTCCAGCCGCCAGCGCCCGTGGCCATCGCCAGCCCGTTGCAGACGCTGCGTTTCGAGGCCTTCCTCACCCTGCCGACCAACCTCGCCCTGTTCCGGGACCGCCTCTTCGACACCCTGCGCGAAATCGGCGCCAACACCTACAGCGGCCAGATGCACGCCTGGTACGCCCGCGACCCCCAGGTGAAAGCCGCCATGGGCGACATCTGGCGCGACCTGAACTTCATCTACGCCGCCCAGGGCGCCCTGCTGCCCAATTCCGGCACCTTCCGCCCCAGCGACGGCACCGTCACCGACGGACCGGACTTCGTGCCGAAACCAGAAGTCGTCGACCGACACCTGGAACAGCTCCTGCCGGACTGGCAGGGCCACCCCCTGTTCCGCATCGGCGTCGCCCCCGAAACCATGCTGGGCACAAAATACTGGGGCGCACAAGCCCAGCGCGACTTCCAAAACCACCTGCAAAAACACTACCGGGACATCGCCGCCCTCAACGACCACTGGGGAACGGCATTCCCGGACTTCAACGCCATCGAACTGCCCACCCGCCAGCCGGCGACACCGGCCGACCACGCCCGCTGGGAACACTGGCGACGACTGCGTGAATACCGGCTCGAAAACGACTACCTCCAAACCGTCTACGACATCATCAAAAAACACGCCCCCGACCTGCGCGTCTTCACCCTCCCCTCAACCGGATGCCTGAACTCGCCCCTCTATGGCGTCAACTACTACAACATCACCCGACACCAGGACATCAATGCCACCGACGGCACCGCCGTCGAACCACCCCTGGAATGGGTCTACCTCGACTTGACCAGAACACGACACATGACCGGCGAATGGGGCGGACTCTACCAGGCCAAACCACTGACCTACGTCAACGGCAAACTCTGGGAGGAACTGACCGGCGGCAGCGTCGGATTCAACTTCTGGCTCTGGCAGTTCGGCAATGGCGACGTCGACTACTTCGACTTCGTCGGCCTGCCCACCCGGTTCGGACACGTCGCCAAACTGACCGTCCAGGACGCCGCCAAGATCAGCCATGTCATCCTGGACGGCGCCCGCGCCACCCCCGAAGTCGGCATCCTGTTCTCCCAGACCACCCGCAGCCACGACCAGGCCTGGGGCTGGCGCGGCGAAAAAACCGCCTCGCCGCATATCCAGACCGTCGCCAACACCTACAGCCATTTCCTCCGACACTACCGCAGCGCCCGCGTCGTCCCGGAAGAAATGCTGCTGGAAGACAACCTGCCGCCGATCAAGGTCCTCATCCTGCCCAACACCACCTTCCTCGCCCGCGAAGTCCAGGAAAAAATCCTCGCCTTCGCCGAACGGGGCGGCATGGTGGTGCTCGAAGGCCGGGCCGGAAAGTTCGACGCCTACGGCCAGGAACTCGACCTGCTTTTCCGCACGGCTCAGGTCATTCCCGGCTTTGCTCCGGAACGCACGCTGCACGTCCTGGGCCAGTCCTGCCAGCTGGCGGACGACGACACGGCCTTCTCCCCCATCGCCCCCGGCCGCGTCCTCGCCACCTTCGGCCAAGATACCCCTGCCGTGGTCTCGACCCCATACGGCCAGGGCCGCATCGTCACGGTCGGCTGCTCCGCCATGCTGCGCCAGTACAGCCTGACCGCGAGCCTGTTCCAGGCCATCCTGCACGACCTCCATATTTCCCCCCGCTTCCAGGTCAGCGATGACGCAATCCTGCTCCGGGAATGGCGCCATGGCGATGACACGTACTTGTTGCTGGCCTCACGCCAGGCCGACTGGACCGCACGCCCCGTCGTCATCAGCGTCCGCGGCAACTGCCGCATCGAAGACTACCTGTTTGCCCAGGATGTACAAGCCAAATACGCAAACGGCTACACGACCTTCACGACCCTGATGGCCAATGGCGGCCGCGTCTTCCGGCTCCCGGGCGCCGCCCCGGCCGGGCCGGAACTGGCCGCCGCCCTCACCGCCCCCGAAGCGCAATCCGCCGCCACGACCGCCGAAGGCCCGTCCCAGACGCTGACCATGCCCTTCCAGGGACGCCTGCAGGACGACCTGACCGCCACCTACGCCGACTGCCGGTTCCGGCTGAGCACCATCTCCGCCGGCCTGGATGCCGACGATGGCGAAACCTACCTCTTGGTCAGCGACCAGCACAAAACACTCAAAAAACGGCTCCTGCTGCACCAGGACCGTTTTTTCCGCATGACCAACCGTGTCTTCCGGGTCCGAAGCAGCAACCATTTCTACAAGATACCCTTTCATGCCGATCTGGTCATCGAGGAAATCCCCGCCCTGCCCCCCGAACCGCCAGCCACGGCCAGCGCCGCCGGAGACTTCCTGCTGGCGACCAACAGCCTCATCGCCCTGAGATTCGACGCAGCCCGCGGCGCCCAGCTCAAGTCGCTTGTCCTTTTGGACGACCTGGCC
This sequence comes from uncultured Lentisphaeraceae bacterium, assembly GCA_964407145.1. GTDB lineage: Bacteria > Verrucomicrobiota > Lentisphaeria > Oligosphaerales > Oligosphaeraceae > JAAZKI01. Next base: position 3,530 of record CAYOUR010000277.1, read on the forward strand.
GAGCAGATCATGCCGGCGGCGTCCACGTCCTCCGCCCTCGTCGTCACCGGCAGCGTCCCCGGGCCTTTCGTCGACATGCCGTTCCAGACGGCCATTGAAAAGCACGGAACAGACGGATGCGCCATTGCCTTCAAACAGATTCCGCCGTCACCCAAAAGCCTGACCCAGACCGTGCGAATCCTGCCGGGCGTCGCCGGCTTCGACCTCACAGCCGCGTGCCACAACCGGGAAAAGGCCGGCACCGCCAACTTTGACCTCCGCTGGCATCCCGAACTGGCCATTGGCGGCAGCGCCGACTCGGCCGATCTCTTTGTCGTCCCGACGGCCGCTGGCATCCGGCGCTTCCCCTACAGCGCCGCCATGACCGGACAGGGACTGACCCCCGCCGCGAATTGGGCCGCCGTCATCGACCGACAGGAAAAACTGGCCTATGTCACCACCTTCAAACCCCAGCAGGTGAAAACCATCTACGCCTGGGAAGCATCGAACTTCTACACCCTCGAAGTGTTTGCGCCGCTCAGCCCGGTGCCGGCCGGGGAGGCCATCAGCCTCGACCTGGGATTCTACTTCCTGCGCGGCCTCCAGGATTTGGACGCCTTCAAAGCCGGACGCGGCATCCAGGTCGACGTCCCGGCCGTCGCCGACCAACGGACACTGCCCGAAATCGCCGTCACCATGGCTTCCGCCGCCAGCAAGCCCGAAGCCGTCACCGTGACTGGACAGCTCCGCCGCGGCGAGGACGTCATCCTCGAACTGCCCGAGGCCAAGGCCGCCGATCTCGCCTTCGACGCCCCGGCGACCATACGCCTGACAGTCAACCTGGCGCCTCTCCCCGATGGCGATTACAACCTGCTCGTCACCGGCAAAACCGCCGACTGGGTGCTGACCGCCATCCGGCCCGTCTCCTTCGCCGGCAACCGACTGGCCGATTTGCTCGCCTTCTACGATAAGGCCCAGCAGCAGCTCCAGGCCGACGCCACGCTAAGCCAGAAAAACAAATTTCAGCGCCGTGCCCTCCTGGAAGAACTCCGCACCCACGTCGCCAACCGCGACCCCGACCGGGCCGATGCCATCCGAAAAAAACTCGCGACCCCGTAAC
>CAYOUR010000278.1:0-229 GCA_964407145.1 uncultured Lentisphaeraceae bacterium
CGCAACCGGGAAACTACCTGTGGGACCTGAACCAGCGCCAACATCCCGACATCCATTACGCCTGCATCATCCTCAACCCGGAAATCAGAACCGTCAACCTCGTCCGGGATGCCTGGAATACGGTCACCAACCAGAAGGACGACGGCTACAGCACCTGGATGACCTCCCTGGGAAAAATCCTCGGTGCCCGCCTGAAAGACCCAAGCCAGCCCGAACCAGATTCCAACAT
>CAYOUR010000278.1:239-4611 GCA_964407145.1 uncultured Lentisphaeraceae bacterium
ATCCTCTTCAATGACGGCGACGGCGCCGTCTCGGCCAGCAGCCAGGACCTCAACCAGGTCGCCTTCTTCCAATCCATGCCATCCCCCCGGAAAATCCCTGTCCGGACCCTCACTGACCCGGAATTCCCCCCTGGCCGCATCAGCGACTACATCGAACTGATGATCCTGGCCGGCAATCACCCCAGGCCTCCCACGGCGACCTCGCCGGGAAGGTGAAAGCGCCACGCCAAGGCGCGACGCAACTGTCAGCCGCCATACCGCCAACCACCATTAACCATAACCGCCCACTGCCCACTGCCTGGTAACGTCCACTGTCGTCCATTTTACGTCCACTGCCCTCTGCCTGGTAACGTCCACTGTCATCCATTTAACGTCCATTGTCCATTGTCCACTACTTTTCTGGAACTACACTCATGTCCATGTCCACCCGTCCCCTCCTGGCTTCCGCGCTGTTCTGTGCCGCCGCCTGCACGGCCGTTGCCGAGCCTTTTCCAGCCACCGTCTGCGAAAGCCTCGGCTTGCCGGAACACTACACCGCGCCCTTGACGACCGTCCTGACAACTGCCCCCCCTGACCAGAAGCAACTCAGTACGCGCTTCACCCGGCTTGAGGCCGCCGCCCTCGCCAAGGACCTTGTCCTCTTCAAACTCACCTATGTCGACCAGCCCGACTTTGAAACCTCCAGCACGATTTTCTACCTTGACCTCGACCAGGACCAGAACACCGGCCGGGTCGACCAGGACCATCGCGGCACCGACCTGATGGTGACCTTTGCGGGCAAGGACGCCAGCCTCCGGCCCCTCACCCCGGCCGCCACGCCGGCCCGCCTGGCCGCGGCCGTCCACGACAACACTGCCTGGATGCTCCTGCAGGCAGCCATGGCCGGCGATGGCGACCAGGCCGTCGCCTTCACCGTGCACCTGCTGTGCGAATTCCGGGCCGTGGGCGCCGCCAAAGCCAGCCAAAGCGCTAAGCCCGTCAGCCTCACCCTGCCGGTCCTTTCCCAGGACAAACCCCGCAATCCGGCTCTCGCCACCGGCGCCAGCCTCGTCCCACTGTCTTTCTTTCGTTACCACAACGACAAGATCGCCCTGCTGCCTCTTTCGAAAAAAGGCCTCACCGCCGAACAGGTGATGGCCGTGGCCCGGCCCATCCAGCCGGAACGGCCGGCGCCGATCGTCACCCTCCCGGCCGAGAGCCCACGCACCACTCCGCCCGATGACAATCTCCCGGCAATCACCCTCAACTTGCGGGAAGAAGCCGGCATCGCCCGACAGCCCGCCCGCATCCGGGTCGGAGTGCCATTCCCGCCGGGCCGCGTCTTCCAGACCAGGCACCTCGTGCTGCGCGACAACACCGGCGAGGCCCGGCCGGCACAGTTCGCCGTCATGACCCTCTGGCCCGACCAAAGCCTGAAATGGGTCCTGGCGCAATTCGATGCCGAACTCGACCCCTACGCCACGCTCAACTGGTCGCTGACCGCCAGCACCCAAGCCCCAAACATGGCCCCCTCACCGCTGCGCCTGACCGAAACCGACCGCGCCATCACGGTCGACACCGGCGCCATGACCGCCACCATCGACAAACGCCAGTTCGCCTTCGCCGAACTCGCCCGGCCAGGCCAGAAAGCCCCCCCGCTGCGCCTGGCCGCCACGCTCCGCGACGAACAAGACCGACCCTTCACCACAACGGCACGGCCGCCCAGCTCCGTCCGCGTCGAAGAACTAGGCCCCGAACGCATCGTCGTCCGCGTCGAAGGCAACTACGGCAACGACGCCGGCGAAAAGCTGATGACCTACATCGCCAGGATGACCTTCCACCGTCAGTCAACCACCATGGACCTCGACTGGACCCACCTCAATTCCGAAATCGCCCGGGAATTCACCGATGTCTCCTCGCTGGCGCTGGAACTGATCGCCGGCTCCCAGGCCAGAAACCTTGAAGTCGCCGGCACCGACCTGCAAGGCAATGCCTTCAGCGCCAGCGCCAGACAGACGCCCGACCGCCAGGCCCTGACCATCTTCCAACGCAACGACCAGGAAGCCGAAGCCTCGCCCCCCCTCCAAGCCATGCTCCCGGCCCTGGCTGACGGCAAGGCCCGCTTCAACGGCAGCGTCACCGCGGAATTCGCCGACGCGCGCCTCGTGGTCGCGGTCCAGGACTTCTGGCAACGATGGCCCAAGGCCGTGTCCCTCAACGGCGACCGCCTGACTCTCGCCATCCTCCCGCAGCAGCCATCCCCGGACTTCGGGCAGGACCTGCCCTTCTGGCTCGTCTTCCCCTTCTGCGAAGGCAAATACCGCACCAAATGGGGCATGGCCTTCACCGAAAGAATCTCCATCGACCTCACCGGCAAAACCTCGCGAGCCGAAATGGCCGCCAACCGCGACCTGCCGGTCATCGCCGTCCTCCCGGCGCAATGGTACCACCAATGCCAAGTCTTCGGCGATGTCTCCGTGCCCAAAGGCAAGCAGTTCGCCGCCTGGGACGAATGGTTCGAAAAATGCACGGACGACATCCTCGCCATGCGTGAACGTCAGCGCGAATACGGCTACTTCAACTTCGGCGACACCTTCGGCGAACGCGGTCGCAACTGGACCAACAATGAATACGACCCGGCCCACGGCCTGTTCATGCAGTTCGTCCGCACCGGCAACCGAAAATACGCCCGCCTTGGACTGCAGACGGCCCGCCATCAGGCCGATGTCGACATGGTGCACGCCTATCCCGACCCCTTCTACATCGGAGCCAACCATCAGCACTCCATCGGCCACACCGGACAGTGGTCGCAGGTGCCGCACCGAGCAACCTGGACACACCGTTATGACTCCCACACCTCGGCCGAAAATGGCCACACCTGGGTGGAGGGCATGGCCGACGCCTGGTGCCTGGCCGCCGAACCGCGCACCCTGGAAGCCGCCTACGCCCTGGGCGAACACATCACCTGGGGCATGTCCAGGTCCTTCACCAAACTCGGCACCCACGAACGCTCGGCCGGATGGTCAATGAAGGCCATCCTCTGCCTGTACCGCTACCTCGGTGACCCGGTCTACCTCGACGCCGCCAAACGCATCGTCGAAGTGCCGCTGCGCGAACAGCAGTTCGACCAGGGCGGCGCCTGGCCACATGTCCTGCCCCGAGACCACGCCGGCATTGAACCCGGCGCCACCGGCAATGCCATCTTCCTGATCGGCGTGCTGCTCAGCGGCATCAAGGACTACTACGAAATCACCGGCGACCCCCGCGCCGCCACCTCCCTGGTCGCCGGCGCCCGCTGGATGCTCCTGTCCTACGACCGGGACGTCTGCGGCTGGCCCTACACGGCCCGCGTTGACGGCAAACCGCTGTTCCCGCCCGCCGGCGGCGGCACCGCCATGGCGCCCCAGGCCGTCGCCTTCGCCGGCAAACTGACCGGCGAAAAAACCTTCATCGACGCCGCCTACGACACCATTGAAACCATGGTCGCCAAAAGCGGCAGCAGCTCCGGCAAAGCCTTCGGCTCGAACACGCTCATGATTCTCAATGCCCTCGGCATCATCCAACAGTGGTACCTGGACCACCAACCGGAAAAGGCCGCCACCCTCCTGAGCACCGACATCACCCAGCTGCGCCGACAAAAAACCCGCGATGCCAGGGCTCTGCAGTTCCGCGCCCCCGACCGAAAGACCTTCATCGCCCGGCTGCAAGCCGCCGGCGCCGAACTGACCCTGACCAGGACCCCAACCGGCGCCATGCCGAAACGCAGCCCGCTGGCCACCATCTCGGTGACCAACCAGGCCGGGGCCGCCATCGCCACCGAGACCTGCTCCACGGACAAGCCATTCACCTTTACCACCAAACTGGCCGGCCAGCCCGGCGACGAATTCCGCATTGCCATTGACGACGACCAGCGCGCCTTCTGGAACGCCGCCGGCCCCGGCCTGAAAATCGTCGGACAGCTCGTCCCCGGCTCCTCCATGGCGCAGGTCCGCAATGCCCGCTATTACTTCTTCGTGCCGGCCGGGACAACGTCCTTCAAGCTGAAAGTCACCGGGATTCACACCGGTCCGTTCAGCTGCGCGGTCGTGGCGCCGGACGGCAGCACGGTCGCGCAGCTGTCCGGAAGGCACTTGGGCGAAGCCCAACTGCCCCACTTGCAGGGCGTGACCAACAGCCAGTGGCTGGAAGTCGCCGTCGGCCAGGCCCGCACCGGCGAACCCTGGGCCGCCATCCTCTCCGCCGCCGGTGACTTCGGCCTCGAAATCGATGGCATCCCTCCCTATCTGGCCATCGCCAAGGACCAACTCTTCATGCCCGCCGAATAAGACGCCATGCCGAGGTAACCAGACCATCTTGGTCTGGCCTTGGAGGGTAACCAGACCATCTTGGTCTG
>CAYOUR010000279.1:0-4578 GCA_964407145.1 uncultured Lentisphaeraceae bacterium
TGCTGGAAAACTGTCTCGGCGGCGACCAGACAGCCGTGTTGGTGGAGGATTTCGCCTCGCTCAGCCTGTCCGGCAACGTGCTTTCCGGCGGGCAAGGCGTGTCTGCCCCCGACGGCTTCGACATCCCCCCGGCCTGGCGTGAGCACAATGAATTTCTTGCCCCGTGACCGGCCGCCGGCCATCGCCCCGGGCATTCGAGGCCGGAACAGAACCACTGATGAACGCCGATAAACCCTGATTTCCAGATCACCAGGGGAGAAGCGCTGAATCGCAAAGGCGCAAAAAACAGCCTGGAGCGATGGCCGCTGTCAACAACATCGGCGCGCATCGGCGGTTATCCGTGGGTCAAGTTCCTGCGGAAAACAGTCAACCCGGCGGGCGGCGACCGGCTGACCGGCGATACCGGCTTCGGACGACGAGTTCATGGCAGGAAAAGCGCGCCCGGCAGCTCGGCCCGCGTCTTCTTCGGCTGGCGCCGCTTCCAGTCCGGCGGCGGTTTCCAACCAGGCTTCAACAGCATGCCATACGCGGCAACCGCCGGCGCCATGGTTTCCCACACGGTAAATTCGTTCTGGTCGACGGCCCTCGACTCCAGATTGACGAATCGCCGCCAGAGGGGAATGCGCTCTTGGATAAGCCGGTAGCATTCCTGGCGGTCCAGGTCGCGCCCGCCGGTCCAGACCGATGGCAGCAAAGTGACATTGCAGCCGTCGAACTGCTGGTCACGGCGCGGGGCCACCTCTATCCGGAACACGGACATGGCCGCCTCGTTGTTGTTCACGCCGGTAAATGTGTAGGGAACCAGCCCGGGAATCGGGTCGACATACTGGCTTTCACGCGACCACATCGGATGCGAGAGGATGCGCACCGGATAGACTTTGCCCAAGCCGCTCGTCAGCGAGCGGCCCATCGGATTGGCGCCATGCATCCAGTCCGCCAGCAACAGAGCCGCTGTCCGGTATTTCTCCGCCTGAGTCAAGCGCCAGGCCATGAGCAGGAAAGCGCCCTTGTGGAACGGCAGCCCGGCGCCCCATGCCATATATTGAAAATAGCCGTGGTGCAGGGGCCAGTTGACGTTCCGGTAGGCCAGCTCGTCCTGGCTCCGCAACAGCTGCTCCGCCTCCCGCACGACCATTTCCCGGTACTCCCGGGCGTTGAATTGCAAAAGCCCATGCTCCTCGGCCAGGGCGCTGAGAAAATATGGCCGCCGGTGTTCGGCGACAAAACGCATGGCGGCCCGGAAGTACACGTCACCTTCGGCAATTTCCCGGTAGGCCTCCTCCCGGGTCAGAAGGTACAATGACAAGGCCGCCCGGTAGGTCAAATGCGCCGGCAGCACCGCCGGCTCGCGGTACGTCAGCTCGCCCTGCTTGCGGTCAACGGTGAACACACTCACCGCCCGGTTGCGCTCGTCCTGCGCGAACACCCAGGCACGCTCGGCCGAAACACGGAACGGCTGCGCCAGATCGGACCGGCCGGAAACCACGTACGCCCGCGCCAGATCGGCCGCGTACGACGCGTACTCCAGGCTGCTCTCCCGGGTCGGCAGCGCCAGATAGTACCGCTGCCGGTCGACATCCGGGTCGGACTCGACCGGATGGCTGGTCGCCTCCAGCCAACACCCCACACCACCAGCCGAATTCTGCGCCCGCCGCCACACATCCACCCCCCAGGCCGCCTCGTCAACCACGTCCGCAATGCCATTGCCCGACTCCGGCAAGTCCAACTGGCCGTCAGAAAAGTTCTCCGGGCAGAGGAAGTACGCCGCGAGCAGACATTCGACGACACGGAAATGGTAGCTGCGCCGGTCGAAGTCGCCGGCATCCCACCATCCACCATAGACCGCCGGCAATTCTTCTTCGGTGGCGGTGGCCTTGACCATCTCAAAGTGCCGGAGCTTCACCGGGCTTCCCTTCCGGTCCGTGATGCATCCTCCCGGCCCGCCCGAATAATGGCGGTCGTGGGGCGCAAATCCTCCGCGCCAGGACACGGCATGGTCCCGTCCATACGTCCATTGCGTGTGCTCAGCCGTCTTCGCTATCCCCGAACGCTGGTGAAACAACCCGCGAGCTGTGACATAGAATGCCTCGCCAATCGCGTCATCACCGACAATGAAACTCCAGGACCGGCCCGCGCCGGGCAGCCGGAGATGATACGTGCCCGGTTCATCCAACCCGGAAAAGTCCAGCTCCAGCACCTCCTCGCCGTACAGGGGGACCTTACCGCCGTCCTGGCGGAAATGGACCTGCTCGGCCGAACGCCAGGCAGCCTGGCCGGAAAACGCCACCTCGCCATCCGACTCGCGGACCACCTCGAACTGCCGGCCGACATACGCCTTGACCGGCATTGCGCCCAACGACCCCAGCCACATGCCGAAATAAGCGTATTTCCGCGGCGCGTCGGCCAAGTAGCCGACCTGATTGACTTTCAGCGCCCGCGTCACGGCGCTGGCTTCGTCATAGGCGAGCGATGCGCCAAGAGCCTCGTCCGCCGTGCTGATGGTGACAGTTTCGCCCGACACCAGGGGACGCCCCAGACGCAGGTAGGCAAAATGAATCAACTCGGCCGAGGACGTGTGAGTCTGCCCCGGCATGTCCTGCCGCGGCATCCGGAATTCACCGATGGCGTTGACCCAATACCCTTGCGCGACAACCGGGACAGCCCGGCCGTCACCGCCGGTGAGGCGAAAGTAATCGGCCCGCTCAAAACGGCGGCGGAAGACCGGATGGAAAGCCGACATCACTTTGACCACGGAGTAGCTATAGAAAAAACGATGCGCCCAGGACTGCAGTTCCCCGGCCGCATGCTTCTGGTCTGCCAGCCCCAGGCGTTGACCAAAGCAGCGCCCGACCTCCGCGGCCAGAAAGCCATTGAAGTCGCCAGCCAGCACCAGGTGCGTATTGTCCAAGGGGAACACCGTCAACTGGCCATGGGCAGGCCTGGAGACATCCACCGCCGACGCCGGCACGGCCAGAACCCGGCCATAGGCATTCAACGCCAGGCTGCGACGAGAGCACAGCAAACCCAGCAGCAAAGCCAGCGACAGCACCAGCGTCGCCGTCGTCCTCGGGTCATGCCGCAGCCAACGGGTCATTTTTCTCAACTGCCTTTCCACCCACGCGGATGCCGACCGCGCGGCGCTCCCCCAACCGCCTGCGCGCAGCGTCCGTTTCCAACCGCCAGACGAACGAGATGAGCCGCCGCTCATCCGTCAGAAGTCAGCCTTGATGGCGATTTTCGGAAAAACCTCGGCGCAATAGCCGCAGGACTGGCAACGATGCTGGCAGGCGGTCACGCGTTGATGCCAGTCATCCGGAAAACGGTCGTTGGCCAGAATCGGCATTCCCGGCAGGGTTCCGTGTCCGGGCTCCAGCAGATCAAGGATGTTGCCATGGAAGCGTTCCTGGGCATACGCGGCGATCACCATGCGCGGATGGTCATGCATGCGGGTCGCCAACTTGGCCGTGTCGAACCAGGCCTCATAATGATGCAGATCCTCGGGCCGAATCCAGCAATTGGCCAACACACGCCAATGGCGCTCCGGGGCTTCCAGGTATTCCCAGCAGGGCGCGGCGTAGCGGACGCCGGGGCCTGGCTCCTGTGCGGCCTCCGCCTCGTGCGCGACCAGGTTGTCATGAAATGTCTGAAAGGCGCAGTCATGCAGGCAGCCGCTGTTGGCCAGCAGATGCAGCGTCTTGCCATGCGCGTCGCACCAGGCTTTCAACTCGGCGATCATCTTCGGAGAACGGTTCAGCTCCCGCTTCAGGTAATAGCCGTCAAAAGCGCCGGCCAGATGCTCCATGGCGGCAATCGAACCGATGCGCATATTGACCGATGCCCGGACCGGCACGCCCGGAAAGTCGCGCTTGACGCACCGGGCAATGAACAGCGATGTCGTGGTCACGGCCTTGAGGCCGCCGATCCGGCTGGCCAGCTCCATGCTTTTGCGGACCTCGTCCTGCAGGGAAAAGGACATGGCGCGACCGCCATAACAGGAGGCGTTCAGCAAAAGCACCAGACCGACCCCCGTCGCGGCAATGTCTTCCAAGTCTGCCGCCATGGTGTCCAGGGCGTCGGCAAACGTCCAACCGTCCGAAGTGCCCACCGGCGCACGGCCACTGGCCGCGGACGGAAACGCGTAATAAACCTCCGAAATGCTCTCCCGGTAATCCGTCACCAGTGCCGGAAACGACACCGATTCGCTGGGAAGCTGATAGCCCACCGCCAATTTCATGTTCTGCCCCTGAAATGCGTCGACAACTTGCTCCTTCATCCTTACCTGGCTCATTTTGGAAACATAATGCCGGAATGCCTTGACAGCAACGCCCCAGGCGACATTTTGCCTAATCGGTCACCCATTGATAACGAATCCTTGGCACCGTTCCCGTAACCGGTCACCCATTGAGAATTGTGCCAGGGCATGGTGTCATCGTCCTGGCACAATGCCCGGCAAATGAGGCTGGACGACCTACGGCAGCCTGAAGCCTGGACTACGTACGGCAGCCTGAAGCCTGGACTGCATCTGACCGCCCGAAGGGCGGGACAAACATAACCCCGGGTGACCGAAGCCCGAAGGGC
>CAYOUR010000280.1:0-4569 GCA_964407145.1 uncultured Lentisphaeraceae bacterium
TGTTAAAAGTAAATATGCAGATCCCGCTTGTCAAGCGCCTTCTTCATCACCACATTTTGCACATGAACCAAGTGTTCATCACAAAACTTTGCACATTACCTTAAAGTAAGGTGAAGAAAGGAAATTACCTCAGTCGTCCCCCGAAAAAGGTGAGAAATGTGGGTTGAAAGAAACACTGAATACTTTTTACCGAAACGATCATGACAAGGCTGGATTTCTGCTGAAAGAAATGCCGGACCTCCGGAAATTCGAATTGGAGGACAATGCAAACTGGCTCAAATTCTCGTTTCATGCTTGCGGCGAGTTTTCTCTGACTGCCCTATCGGGAAGCCTCGACGGAAGCTTTCGGCTTTGTTTTGCCTGCCCGGGGTGGTATCACGGTGCCAATACGACGTGGCGGTCATTGATTTTGCCTGGTCCCGATGGTATAATTAACGACTGCCGCCGCAAGCTGCGGCCCCGCCGACAGCACGACTCCGCCCTCCTTTGCCCGGAAAGCAGATACACCCCAATGCTAGCCATGGACGCCCCTCCGCAACACACCTTGCCTCCACCTGCGGCCGAAATCAGAACCGCGACGATCGAACTGGCGATGGCCAAACCGGCCGGACCGCAGGACCCGCAACAGCTGGCAGTCGATTCTCTCTACCGCTGCATGTTCGCGGGCGAAGTCATCAAAAACACCACCGGTAAAAACCTCACGGTCACCTGCCCGATCGCCCTGGAGGAGGGTCTGCGCATCACGGTCGACCTGCGGCTGCCGGAGAAGGCCAGGGCCGCCTTCACGACCGGCCGCGGCCAGGAAGAACTCGAAATCATCAACCGTGGCCATTATTTCGCCTGGCGCCACCAGGACCCCGAAGGCCTGGTCTCCTTCCGGAAAGCCTATCCCGGCGGCAGCCAGCCGGAAGACCGTCTGCTCTACTGGTGGGAAAAACGCGAATACCAGAACAGCAAGGACGAATACACCCCCAATGGCGTGTTCAAGCCGCGCTTCCGGCTGCCCGCCAACGTGGCCGACTGGTCCTATTACTACCAGGCCCGCGACCATAAACCCATGGCGGCCGACTTCTATCCCGTCACCGTGGCCGTGCGCAACGGCCGGCTGCAATGGTTTTTCGACAACATGCTCCTGCGCGACCTGCCGGCCACCGCCGAAGTCAGCGGCATCCAGTTCCAGATCACCCTGCCACCGGACGCGGAACTCCGCTCCCTGGCCGCCGAACGGCCCGGCACACCGCCGCCGGACTTCCGGCCGGTTGACATCCGCCAGCGCTGCAACGCCAAAGGCGACCAGGACCTGAAGCGCAATCAGCTGTTCCGCTTCGGCGGCATCCCCTTCGAAGCCCCCCGGCCGCGGCCGGACGGAGCGGACTGCGTCGACCTGGGCGTCTCCTGGTTCCGCGAAGGCAATCTAAGCTCCAATGAGCCCCCCAACACGTCCGGCACCTTCGGCGGCCGCTGGAAAAGCGCCCTCAACTGCGACCCCACCCGCCTGCAATTCCGCCTGCCCAATGGCCATTACGACGCCCTCTTTCTGCTGGCTACCTGTGAAAGACGACCGGACCGGCAGAACGCCCTGACCGCGATCTTCTACCGCCCGGGCTCAGGATTCCCGCAATGCTTTACCCCCGTGGAAAAGATTCGGGACGACGGCGCCCTGCAGGTGATTCGCATTCCGGTCCGCCCCGACCAGCTCCGGCAATTCGCCGACCGGGAGATCCTGGAGCTGGAACTGACCGGCGAGACGCACGTCTACCGCAACTCGCCCGACCCACTGCATTACAGCCGCCACGGCGCCGGCCTGCCGCCGGGCATCAAAGTCTATGCCATGACCCTGCGCCTGGCGCCGTTGCCCGTCGACATCACCCCGGAAAGCTTCGGCCATCAGTGGGTCGGCAACGCCAACCCGGCCTACCGGGTCGAGATCACCAACAACCGCGACCAGGACCAGCACCTGGAACTGCGGCTCGACACCACCAGCTACAACGGCAGCGAACGCCGCACCTTCACCCAAGCGGTGACGGCGCCGGCCGGACGCGCCGTGACGACGCGCTTCGACCTCCCGCTGGAGCTGTTCGGCTGGCACCGGCTCGTCCTGACCGCTGGCAGCCAGACCTATGAACACAGCCTGGTGAAAATCCGCCCGCGGCGCCAGAAGGCCAAGACCTTCCATGAACCCGGCTTCCAGTTCGGCATCTGGACGCCCGGCACCCTGCACTACAACCTCGGCCTGTACGACGCGCTGCGCCTGGCGGCACCGCTGGGCATCACCACGGTCGCCGGCCGCGCCTGGGTGCTCAACGACCCCAGCCTATCCCGGCTGGTGAAGGACTACGGCCTGCGCAACTACTACGTGTCCGCCCTCGGCTCGCGCAACCACGACCTCGACAGCCCGGACCTGGAACAGCAGCTCCTGGACCATCGCTGTGCACCATCCAACGTCAATGTGCCAACCTACCAGGTCGTATTCGCCGAGCCCGGCGGCATCTCCTCGTTCAACTGCCTGCCGGAATACTATGGCGAAATGAACCCCGGACGGACGCCGGAGCAGGAAGCCAAATTTCAGGACTACAAGCGCATCCTGCTCAACTTCCAGCAGGCCTTCAGCCGACACTTCCCGGACCGCCAGATCCTGATGCCCTGGGGCGACCCGGCCTTTGCCATTCCCTTCCTCGAAGACCCGGAGACGAGGGACAAATTCGACGGCATAGCCTACGACAACGGCTTTTTCGACCGGCTGCCGGAGATGCAATTCCACCAATGCGCCATTCACCGTTACGCCATGTTCGCGGAAGCCTGGAAGAAGCACCGGCAGGGCAAACCGGTCGTCATCACCATTGAGGGTCCGTGCCTGGGCGGCGTCAAGGAGGGCGCCCTGACCGCCGACCAGCAGGCGCAGCACACCCTGCGCTGCATCCTGCTGCTCGCCGCCTATGGCGTCGACCGGTTCTTTGCCAGCATTCCGACGGGGCCGGAGCCGGCCTCCTACTGGGGCGAACAGCACTATGGGGGCGGCGGCCGGCGGCGCATCACCCTCGACCCCTACCCGGTCGTCGCCGCCAGCGCCACCCTGATCCGGCACCTGCTCGACATGCAGTTTGACCGCTGGGTCGACGTGGGCTCCCATTCGACCTACTGCCTGCAGTTCCGCCAGGTCGGCACCGGCAAGCCCCTGCGCGTCATGTGGACCGTGCGCGGCCGCCGGCCCGTAACCATGAAATATACCCAGGCGTACGACGCCATGGACAACCTTCTGCCACGCACCGGCCTGGTCCTGGACCAGATGCCGGTCTTCGTCTACGGCGCCGAAGGCGACGTGCAGCTCAGGGAGCCCGACCATACCGACGCCGCCCTGCCGGAAACCCGCGCCGTCCTGACCGACGCCGGCCGGCGCGCCCGACTGCCCGCCGCAACGACGGCCGGTGCCCCGGTCGCCCTGGAACTCGGCTCCATGGCCGAACTTTTTCCCGGGAATTCCGTCGATGCCGACCCTGAATACGTCGACAGCTTCCCCGCCGCGATCCGCCGTTTTCCCGGCGACATGGTCTTGGCGCGTTCGGGTGAGGGCCTGACCGTGACTCTGCCGCCGCAATCAGTCGACCGCGGCGTCATGCCCTACTACGTCACGTTGCTGCCCAAGGCGCCGATCGTCATTCCCGGCAAGGCGCACTACATCACCATGGAAGTCACGGCGGCCTCTGACTGGGGCCGGGTCGTCTATGTGCTGCGCGACGCCAAAGGCGAAAAATTCATCAGCGTCGGTACGCGCAACACCTGGAACAACGACGACACGCCGAACGCCAGCAGCTTCAACTTTGACGGCACGCGCCTGGTCCGTTTCGAGCTGCCGGCGAATTTGGCTTGGGATGGATTTCGGGAGATGGGCTCGACCTGGTGGGGGATGTACGGCGGCGACACCATTGCCGACCTGCCTCTCTCCATCGAAAAGATCCACATTGAACGGCGGCAACGCGTCATGTACGTCAATTCGCTGGAGCCGGTTTCGGAGGCCAGGGTCACACTCGGGCGGCTCTTTGTTGAATATGCTTCGGCGTCTCACCTGGACGTCCCGCCGCCGGTCACGATGCCGCCGGCGCCAGCGGTGGCCAATCCGTTTAATCCGGTCGCGGCCCTGGCAGCCGATGCCGCGCTTCCGGCCACGGCCATCACTGCCGTCGCCGACCCGGACCACTATTACGACGGCACCCGCGGCGTCTTCCATTTCCAGGAGGTCACGGCAGCCGCGTACTACGACATCTACCTGAGCCTCAGTCCGGACGGCGCCAACGCCATCAAGCTCGGCAACCGCCTGCGCGGCTCGGGCCAGCTCGTGAACGGCTTCCTGCCGGACACCGACTTCTACGCCTTCGTCGTCTATTACGACAGCAAGGGAAACCACTCACAGCCGTCCGCACCCTTCAAACTCAACCTGAAGGACACCTTTGGCAACAAGTGACCAACGCCTCGCCGGCAGGCGACCTGGCACACCCGGCGGCAGGGCGAGAGCGGCTCGTAACCGGTCACCCATTGAGAATTGCGCCATGGCATGGTGTCGTCGTCCTGGCA
>CAYOUR010000281.1:0-4530 GCA_964407145.1 uncultured Lentisphaeraceae bacterium
GGTCTTGCCGGCCGTGGCGGCGGTTTTGGCGGGTTTCAGGTGCCGGTACCAGACGTTCATGCTTTCGATGGCGCCGCAGATATTGGTGTTGTTGACGAGGCAGCCGGCGAACTGGTAGCCCTGGCGGGCGAAGGTGATATTCATGCCTGGTGAGAGCGCCCGGGCAATGGTATAGGCGGTGGTGACGCCTTCGTGCCGCATCTCCTTTTCCAAGTGCTTCAGGAGGATGCGCGCGTAGCCGCCGCCGCGGTGCTCGGGCAGGGTGGCGAAGTCCGTCATCTCGGCGTTTTGCTCGGCGCGGTCGGTCTCGGCCGAGGCCAGGGCGACGAGGCGTTCGTTTTCCCAGGCGCCGAAGTAGACCACATGCGAGGCCATGGTTTCGGCCAGGAAGTCATGGTCCGCGATCGGGAACGGATAGCTGGCAAAGACGCGGCCGTAGATGTCGGCCATGGCTGGGATGTCCTCCGGCGTGCAGCGCCGGACGAGCAGGCCGGCCGGCGTCTCGACCGGCGCGGGCAGCGCCGCCTTGCTTCTGGCCAGGCGGCGGATGTGGCCGATGTCTTCGGCCTGCTTGGCTTTTCGCCGCTCCGGCTTGAGGTACAGGCCAAGGAACACGGCGTCCTCGCGGTTCTGGTAGAAACCGGGGACTCGGGCCTCGGTTTCAAAGCCGCGGCTGATGAAGGGCTCGGCGTGCCGGGCGGGCACTTTGGCAAAGATTTTGCCGTAGTCGTGCCGTTGGCACAAGTCCAGGAGCGGCGGCAGGATTTGCTGCGGCCGCGCCGGTCCGAGCTTCATCAGGTAGGCCCGGCGGTTGCCGGGGCCATGCTGGATGGTGGCGCCGCCCAAGTCGATGACCTGATCCATCGGGGCAGCGGCGGTAGCGTTCGCGCATGTATTCGTATTCGTATTGGTATTTGAAGGTGCAGTCGTGTTCGTCATGGTGAAGGTTCCTTGCTGGCGTCCGGCTGTTCGGGCGCGGCGGGCGCATCCGGAAGGATGTACGAGAAGGCCACGTAGAGCACGCCGGAAAGCAGGATGCCGTAGATGCTGTTGTCGAGTTCGATTCTGGTCAGGAATTCCGGCAGCCGGACCAGTTTGGTCGCCAGGGCCAGGTTGAAGATGCCGCCGGAGAGCATGCCGGCCAGGGCGCCGGCGCTGGAGCCGCGCCGCCAGAAATAGGCCCCCAGGGTCGGGATGAACAGGCCGGAGACCATGAAGCCGTAGGCGTAGAGAATCGCGTCAAGCACGGTCGTGAACCAGGCCGCCAGGCAGACGGCGAGGATGCCGATGACCAGGGTGGCCGCCATCGACATCCGGACCGACGAGCGCAGGCCGGGCTTTTTCCAGACGTACCTTTCGATCACGTCGGTGACCAGGTTGCCGGACGAGGCCATCAGGCAGCTGTCCGCAGTCGACATGATGGCGGAGAAGTAGCCCGCGAGGACGATGCTGGTGACGCCGACCGGCAGCATGTCGCGGATGAGCATGGGCAGGCCCATTTCCGCCTCCGCCTCCGGGAAAACGACCCGGGCGCACATTCCCAGGAAGACGCCGGTGAAGGCCATGATGGGGTATTCGAAGACGCCGGCGATGTACCAGGCCTTTTTGGCTTCCTTGACGTTGGCGCAGGCGTACATGCGCTGATACAGGGTCATGGCCACCAGCCAGATGGGGACGATGGTGACCATCCAGTTGACAAAGGTGACGGCGCTGATGTTGGTCAGCGAGAAGAATTCCGGCGGCAGGGCCGCCTTGATGGCGCCGAGACCGCCGAGCTTGGCGACGGTGACCGGCGTCATGACGAAGAGCAGTCCGCCCAGGAGGATGGCCCACTGGATGGCGTCGGTGTAGATGACGGCCTTGAGGCCGCCGATGACGGTGTAGCCGATGGTGATGACCGCGATCACCAGCAGCGCGAACATCATCGGGTCCATCCCGAGCGGGTTGGACTGCAGGATGGTGGCGGAGGCCAGTTTGGCGCCGGCGAGCATCTGCGCCGCGGTGAAGCCCAGGTAGCCGATGCCGGAGATGACGGCCGCCACCAGGGCGACCCGGTGGCTGTAGCGGTGCCGCAGGAAATCCGGGTAGGTCAGCATGGCCTGGCCGGCGTCGACGGCTTTGACGCGGGGGATGATCAGCACGGCGCTCAGCCAGGCGCCGACCAGGCCGGTGAACAGCAGCCAGCTGCCGGACAGGCCCATCATGAAGCCGACCCCGCCCAGGCCGATCGAGAAGCCGCCGCCGACATCGGTGGCGACGATGGAGAGGCCGACGTAGGGGGCCTTGATGGACCGGTTGCCGACGTAGTAGTCTTCCATGTTCTTGTTGCGGAAGAAGTGATAGACGCCGACGCCGAAGACGCCAAGCAGGTAGGCGACAAAGATGACACCGTCGATGAAAGCCATACTGAACTCCGTGTTTGGTTGAACTGGGGTTGAGGTCTTGTCAGTCGTCGTTGCGGCGGCTGTACCGTTCGTTGCCCTGGGGGATGAGCGAGATGGCGTCGTCGTCATCGGCCAGGAGCATTTCGACGCCGAGGTGTTCGCGTTCCGGCGCCTCGCCCAAGTCGAGCTGCAGGTTGCAGGCCGCGCAGTCGCGGTCGCAGAAGGTCGGTTCATACGAGTCGGGTTCGCGGTAGGTCGTGATGACGCCTTCGTAATTGCGCAGGACGACCTTGTTGGTCGACCAGCTGATCAGGTAGTTCGGCATGATCGGGATTTTGCCGCCGCCGCCGGGGGCGTCGATGACATAGGTCGGGACGCAGAAGCCGCTGGTGTGGCCGATCAGGCTTTCGAGGATTTCGATGCCCTTGCCGACCGGGGTGCGGAAGTGGCTCAGGCCTTCGGACAGGTCGCATTGGTAGAGGTAATAAGGCCGCACGCGGTTGGCGACGAGCTTCTGCACCAGGACGCGCATGATGCGCGGGCAGTCGTTGACGCCGGCCAGGAGCACGGATTGGTTGCCGAGAGGGATGCCGGCGTCAGCCAGCTTGGCCAGTGCCCGCCGGGAGGTGCCGGTCAGCTCGCGCGGGTGGTTGAAGTGGGTGTTGATCCACAGCGGGTGGTGCTTCTTGAGCATGGCGACCAGCTCGTCGGTGATGCGATAGGGCAGCACGACCGGGGTGCGGGTGCCGATCCGGATCACTTCGACGTGCGGAATCGCGCGCAACTCCGTCAGAATCCAGTCGAGGTAGTCATCGCTGAGCAGGAATGGGTCGCCGCCGCTGAGCAGGACGTCACGGATTTGCGGTGTGCGGCGGATGTAGTCAATGCCCTGACTAATGGTATCCTTGTCGGGGATGCTGTCGAGATCGCCGACGCGGCGTTTGCGGGTGCAATGCCGGCAGTACATGGCGCAGGTGTTGCTGACCAGGAGCAGGACGCGGTCCGGGTAGCGGTGGGTCACGCCGGGCGCCGGGCTGTCCATGTCCTCGTGCAGGGGGTCGGCCATGTCCGAGGCGTGGATGTCGAGCTCGCGGGCGCAGGGGAAGCTCTGCATGAAGATAGGGTCGTTGGCGAGATTCTCGACATCAATGAGCGACAGGTAATACGGGGTGATCGACATGGGGAAGCGGGCGACCGTCTTGGCAAAGGCTTCGCGTTCGGCATCATCGAGCCTGATGCCCAGGAGCTTCTCGAACGTATCCACGTCCTTGACGCAATGCCGCATCTGCCATTTCCAGTCGCGCCACTTGGTTTTGTCGGTCTTTTTCGACATGATCTGGGCCTGGGACGGCCCGTTGTTTTCGTTGGTCATCATTCAGTCCTTTCGGTTATCAGCGGCCGGCGGAGGCGCCGGCAGAGGTTCAGAGGGGAGCATCAGGTGCGGGGACGTGCTCAAGTCCGCGGCTTCCATCATGTCCACGATGCGCTCCAGGGACAGGGCGATGGTCACCTGCTCCAATTCAGGGAGGGCTTCCAGGCGGCTGGAGAATTTGTCCTGCAGCAACGGTGGCGCCGCGGCAATCAGGCGCCGGCCGGCCGCCGTGATCTCCAGGGTGATGCGGCGACGGTCGTAGGCGTCGCGCCGGCGCCGAACCAGCCCGCGGTTCTCCAGGCGGTCGGCGATCCCCGTTACCGTGCTGGCGCACAAGCTCACTGACTTCGCCAGCTTTGACAACGTCATGCCATCGCCTGCCGAAACAGCCAGCAGGCAGACCATCTGCGGCGTCGTGATCTGAAAACGACTGTACATTTCGCGCGAATGCAGGTCGACCGCCCGGATGATCCGGCGCATCGCCCGTAAAATCCGAAGACCGCAGGCCGCGGACAAGTCACCACCGAAACCAGGCTCCGACGACATCTTGCACCTCCGAAGTTTTGCGTCAATATATTTGCAATGCCAACTAATATATCACAAGATATTCATATTTCAATAGATATGGCTTTATTTTGTGGTTTTTCCGGTGTTTTTGAGGTGGGAAAAGTCCATCGTAGTCAAGGAGTTGCATGGGGGGAGGTCTGGAGCGAGAAGGGCGACGGATGCTGACCGATTGGGCCGGCATCTGCCAGCGAATGAACATCCCTGAGC
>CAYOUR010000282.1:0-1207 GCA_964407145.1 uncultured Lentisphaeraceae bacterium
AGCCCGAAGGGCTTAACAAACATAACCCCGGGTGACCGAAGCCCGAAGGGCGAGGCTAACCGCGGCAGAGAAGCCCCACCGCCGAGCCGAAGGGCGCCACTCAAAAAAGCATGGTCTCCGCGGACCGGGGCCGAAAGCATCCATTGCCGCATTTGGCGCATAAACAAACAATAAAAGCCGGCGCGCTTCCTGGGAAGCGCGCCGGCTTTGTTGTTGACAGCGCCGGAAAACCAAATGGCATCAGGCCTTGGGTGCGGCTCCCGCCTCGCCCTTGTCGTCGGCACGGACGACTTTGACCTTGACCACAGCCTTGACTTCGCTGTGCAGACGAATCTCGACCTCGCTGGAACCCAGCTCGCGAATCGGCTCTTCCAGTTCAATGATGTTGCGTTCGATTTCAATGCCCTGCGCCAGCAAGGCCTCCGCAATCTGGGACGCGCCGACCGAGCCGTACAGCTTGTCGTTTTCACCGGCGGCCATGGCAATGACCAACTGCGTCTTGGCAATCTTGTCGGCCATCGCCTTGGCGACGTTGACGCGTTCCTCGTGCTGCTGCTGCAGAAGCAGCTTCTTGGCCTCAATGCGCTTCAATGCGGCCTTGGAAACCGGCTCCGCCAGCTTGCGCGGAACCAGGAAATTCCGGGCATATCCCTCGGAGACATGCACTTCGTCGCCGATCCGTCCCAGACCCGCGACATCTTCCAGGAGAATGAGTTGAACAGACATGGTTATCAGCTCCTTTCAGGTGTATCAGAGAACCAGGGCCAGAATGCGAGCCCGCTTCACGGCCACCGCCAACAGCTTCTGATGCTTGAAGCAGTTGCCCGTGATGCGGCGCGGAAGGATCTTGCCGCCCTCGGTCTGAAAACGACGAAGCAGTTCCACATCCTTGAAGTCAATGTTGAAAATCTTGTTTTCGCAAAGACGGCAATTCTTCTGCCGCAATACCTTGCGGCGACGACGCGGTTTCTGGGTCTTCATGGGGTATTTCCTCTATTGATGAATCTTGCTCGTGATGATAGGCTCAAAAATCAACGATCGGCCGAACCGGACGGCTTCAGAAGGGAAGGTCGTCACCGCCAGCCGCGCCCTCTTCAGGCAGAGGCTCAAAGGCCGGCATCGCCGACGGAGACGGCGGCGCAGTCGGTGCCGTCGACGCCGGTGGAGACGGAGGCTGCGGCTGCGGCGCCGGCTGCTGCCAGCCGCC
>CAYOUR010000282.1:1307-3367 GCA_964407145.1 uncultured Lentisphaeraceae bacterium
GCCCTGCGGCGGGGGGCCGCCCTGGGGACGCTGCCAGCCGCCGCCCTGCGGCGGGGGGCCGCCCTGGGGACGCTGCCAGCCGCCGCCCTGCGGCGGGCCGCCTTGGGGACGCTGCCAGCCGCCGCCCTGCGGGGAGCCGCCCTGCGGCTGCTGCCAGCCGTCCGGAGCGGATGCCGCGTCAGCTTGGGCGTCTTCGGCAAAACTGCCGTCCCGGCCGCCCGGGGCGCCAATCAGTTGGACGCGTTCGGCAATCACGGACAGCCGGCTGCGCTTCTTGCCGGTTTCCCGGTCATCCCACTGTTCAAAGCGCAACCGTCCCTCGACGAAGATCGGCGAGCCCTTGTGCAGATACTGGGCAACGACTTCACCGG
The DNA here is from genome assembly GCA_964407145.1 of uncultured Lentisphaeraceae bacterium. Lineage (GTDB taxonomy): Bacteria > Verrucomicrobiota > Lentisphaeria > Oligosphaerales > Oligosphaeraceae > JAAZKI01. The sequence goes on from CAYOUR010000282.1 coordinate 1,679, forward strand.
TCCGGCCAAAGGCGCTGATGTCGATATAGCAGACTTCCTCCTGGGTGGCGCCGGCGGCGTTGACAAACTGCCGGTTGACGGCCACGCCAAACGAACAGACCGTCGTGCCGCTGGGCAGATTCCGAATCTCCGGCTCGCGGGTCAGATTCCCCATCAGAAAGACTTTATTCAGGTTGGCAGGCATGGCAGCATTCCTTTCGGTTTGGCCTCAGGCGTTCCTCTGGTCCGGGACGGTTCGCCTCAGCGCTCTTCGCGACGGCCGCGGAATGGCCTCTCGTCACGGTCGAAACTATCCTGGAATCCATCTTCCCGGACCAGGCGGTCATGCCCGTCGCGGGGCTTGAACACATCATCGTCCTGGCCGTCTTCATACTCGAACACCGCCAGGCGCAGCACGGTCTGATTCAAACGGAATTTGTCCTGCAGGGCCGCGATCGCCTCCGGGCCGCATTCCATCACATAGTCCCAATAGACACCGGCCTTGTGCTTGCCGATCGGACGGGCAAACACGCGCTTCTCCAGGCAGATGCTGCGGGTCAAAACCCCTCCCAGACCGCGAATCGCGTCTTCGATGCCGGCCGAAAACGCCTCGCCATTGTTCTCAACCCGCTGCGGGTCGAGAATAAACACGGCTTCATACTTTTTCAACGTCAGATTCTCCTTTTTCCGAGGCATTGATGTTGTCCGCCGACCAGGAGTTGCCCAGGTTCATCGCCGCCGGCAGGCCCTGTCGCAGGGCCGTGGCGACCAGATTGGCGGCGACGGCGACGACTTGCCGGACCACCTCCCGCTCAGCGGAAGTCCACCGCGCCAGCACATAGTCAATGATGGCGACTTCAGTGGACTGCGGTCTCCCAATACCAATCCGGAAGCGGGGAAAAGCCCCGGTCTCCAGATGCCGGATAATGGATTCGACGCCCTTCTGTCCGCCGCTGGAACCGCCGGTTCTCATCCGGAGGCGGCCCAGGGGCAGGTCCAGGCAATCGCAGACCACGAGCAGTTCGGCCGGGGAGAAGCCGAACCGCGCCGTCACTTCCTTGACTGCTTCGCCGCTGTTGTTCATGTAGGCCAGCGGCCGCAGCAGCAGACAGTCAAAACCAAACAAGGTCAGACTGCGCAACTCGCCGCCGGACGGCTGCCAGAGCGTCAGCGTGTCAAAAGTAGCCACCGCCTGCAGCTGATCAGCCACCAGGAAGCCGGCGTTATGCCTGGTTCCGGCGTAGGGCGCGCCGGGGTTGCCCAGACAAACCACCAGCTGAATCCCTGACGGCTGCCTGACGCCGCACGTGGTGCCGGGGAAGTCCATTATCCTGAAACGTTCTCGATTATACGCTCTGCGGAACCGGCCAGGCGCCCCATCGGGCGCCAGGGACAATGCCCCGCTGTCCTTCCGCGCCTCGCCAACCGCCGCAGGCCAGACTGGCCGCGGCCGTGAACGACCGGCGGGAAACGGCTCTTATTTCTTTTCCTTGGATTCCTTGTCCTCGGCGGCTTCCTCCTCGCCTTCGGCCGCTTCGGCGGCCGTTTCGGCGGAGGCTTCGGCCTTCGGCGCCCGGACCTGGAACACCACCAGCGCCCCATCGCTGACCGCGGTCACGCCCTCGGGCAGAACCAGGTCGCGCACGTGCAGGGAGGCGTCCAGCTCAATGCCGCTGACATCCACCTTGATGGCCTCCGGCATTTCGCCCG
>CAYOUR010000282.1:3377-4520 GCA_964407145.1 uncultured Lentisphaeraceae bacterium
AGGCACTTGATCTGCAGTTCAAACAGAACCTGCTCCAGCTGGCCACCATGACGGATGCCGGCCGCCTCGCCTTCCGCCACCACCCGGACTTCACTCGTGATCAGCTCATCCATCTTGACTTCCAGAAAGTCAAGGTGGAGGACCTCATTCGAGATCGGATGCCGCTGGGCGGCCTTCAGGATGGTCAGCTTCTTGCCGCCGTCAACGCTGTTCATCTCCACCAGGCCGGGATGATGCAGCAACTCGCCCAGCAGCGAAGCGGAAATGCTCAGGGAAGTCGCCGCCTGCCCGTGACCATAGACGACCACCGGAACCAGCCCGTCCCGACGCATCCGGCGGGAATTCGCCGAACCGAGCTGGGCGCGCTCGCTCACATCAATGCTAAATGTCTTGCTCATAGATGGTTGAATCCTTCAATCTCAATTCGCCTAGATGATTTCCTGGAAAATGTGCAGGCGGGAAAAGCAAATAATATAACACACTAATTGCCAGACTCCAATAAAAACAGCGAAGAAATTGAATCGCCGTGGTGAATTCGCTTGATGGCGGTCGCGAACAGCGGAGCGACGGAGATCACTTCGATGCGCTGGCACTGGCTGACGTCGACCGGCACGGTGTCGGTCGTGAAGACCCGCTCCAGGCAGCTGGCGTTGATGCGGCTGATGCCGACCGGCGTGAGGCAGCAGTGGGTGACCGCGGCGCTGACCGAGCGGGCGCCGGCCTCGCGCAGCCGCAGCGCCGCCTGGACCAGGGTGCCGGCCGTGGAGCTGAGGTCGTCCACCAGGAGGCAGTCGCAGCCGTCGACGTCGCCGACCAGATAGGGGGCCTCGACCTCCGTGGCGCTGACCCGGCGTTTGGCAACCAGGGCGAAGCCGCAGCCGAACATGTCAGCGTAGGTATGGGCCATCTTGCCGCTGCCCGCGTCAGGGGCGACAATCTGGGTCCCGCCGTCAAAACGGCGCCGCAGATGGGCGGCGAACACCGGGGCCGCATACAGGTGGTCGACCGGAATGTCAAAGAAGCCCTGGATTTGCTGGGCGTGCAGGTCCATGGTCAAAACCCGGTCGGCGCCGGCGCTGACCAGGAGATTGGCCACCAGCTTGGCCGTGATCGGCACCCGCGGCTGGTCCTTGCGGTCCTGGC
>CAYOUR010000283.1:0-4504 GCA_964407145.1 uncultured Lentisphaeraceae bacterium
GTCGCGCATCTCCCCGACCAGGATGACATCCGGGTCCTGGCGCAGGACGTACTTCAGGGCGCTGGCAAAGCTGAGCGTGTCGGCGCCGACCTCGCGCTGCTCCACCAGGGCAACCTGATGCTCATGCACAAATTCGATCGGGTCCTCAATGGTGATGATATGGCAGGGCCGCGTCCGGTTGACGACGTTGAGCAACGAGGCCAGGGTGGTCGACTTGCCGGACCCCGTCGGACCGGTGACCAGCACCAGCCCCTGGTGCCGCGTCGTCAGGCGCAGCAGCGCCGCGGGCAGCCCCAACGCCTCCGGCGACGGAATCGCCGAGGGGATGACCCGGAAGGCCGCCCCCACGCTGCTTTTCTGGTAGAAGCCGTTCACTCGGAAGCGATAGTCCCGGGCTGGCCCGTCCTTGACCTCCAGGCCTTTCACGCTTAAGGCGAAATCCAGCTCGCGGCCGTTTTCAAAATCGGCCCGCTGCGAGAAGGTGAGGACGCTGAACAGGAGTTTCTGCGTGTCGGCGGAAGTCAGCACCGGCATGTCAAAGGAACGCAGGGCCCCGTCCAGGCGAATCACCGGCGGCGAATCGACCGTCAGCAGCAGGTCCGAGGCGCCGTAGCCGATGGCATCACGAAGCAGCTTCTTGATGCTGAGCCCCTGGTCCGGGTCGCCGGAATACGACCGCAAAGTGTCGATGCCGGTCTCCATGCCCTGGGCCAGCAGCAGGAATTCCTCCTTGTGGCTGGCGGCATTGGCCGCGATATCAAGACTGACGACGCCCCCTTGGTACAGCTGCAGAATGGAGCGGTTGAAGCTGACCATGCCCTGGTTGCCGCTGCTCTTGATGACTTCCGGCAGCACCTCCAGCTCACGGTTGGCTATCAGGCGCTGCACCAGCGGCGTGTTGAGCAGTATCTCAAACGCCGGCACCCGCCCCTGACCGTCCCGCCGCGGCAGCAGACGCTGAGAAACAATGCCCCGCAACACCAATGACAGGTCGAGCGCCACCTGCTCGCGGACATCCTCCGGGAAAAAATTGAGAATGCGCTCGACCGTCTGCTGCACGTCGATCGTGTGCATCGTCGCCGCCACCAGGTGGCCGGTCATCGCCGCCGAGACGGCCATCTGCACGGTCTCCGCATCGCGCATCTCGCCGATGAAGATGATGTCGGGGTTCTGACGCACGACATGGCGCAGGGCCGAGGCGAAGTCGCGCGTGTCGCCGCCGATCTCCCGCTGGGATATGACCGCCTGCAAATCGTCGTGGGTGAATTCGATCGGGTCCTCGATGGTGACCACGTGCTTGCGCATCGTCGAGTTGATGTAATGCAGCAGACAGGCCAGCGTCGTCGTCTTGCCCGTACCGGTCGCGCCGGTCACCAGGATCATCCCGCGCGGCGCTTCGGCCAGGCGAATCACCGTCTCCGGAATCATCAGCTCGCGGAAGTCCAGGGCCCCCGAGGGGATGCGCCGAATCGCCAGACTCAGCCGGCCGCGCTGATACGACAGATTGAGCCGGAACCGCCCACCGTCGCCCAGCGACACCCCGAGGTCCAGGTCGCGCTCCCGGCCCAGACGCTCCAGGGTCGACGGCGGCAGGTGACGGGCAAAAAAATCCTCCACCTCGCCCTCGGTCAGGACCGTCCCCCCGGGCACTGGCGCCAGCTCGCCGGACCGGCGCAGACTGGGGGCGCGGCCGACACTCATGAACAGGTCGGAGGCCTGCCAGTCGGCCATCTGCAGACAGATTGCGGCGATATCCATGTTGCGTGCGCTTCCTTTGCCTCATCCCCTGCCGGCGACGCCGGCAGGGCCTCGTCATGCTGCTTTGTGCCTTTCCCGCGGATTCGCGTCCGGCCGCCCTTAACATATACCGCCTTGCCGGCGGATTCCCACCACGACCGGCGTTTTTCAACAAAAAAACCACCGGCCCATTTGCCGTTTTGCATCCGGCATATAAGATTATAGACGAAGGCATTTGCAGACTTTGCCTCACGCTTCACCCCTGGCCGGTCGCCGCCGTTGCGGTGACGGCCTTTCAACCATCAGGAGAGCACGCATCATGGAAAAACTCAGAGTCGGAGTCGTCGGCGTCGGTTCAGTCGTCCGCGAAATCTATCAGTATCTCTACTATCGCAGCGACTTCACCCCCATCCTGGACATTGTCGCCGTCGCCGACCCGAACGACCAGTTCCGCGAATGGTTCTGCGACACCTTCAACATTCCGCAGAACCGCCGTTACCGCGACTACAAGGAGATGTTCGCGCAGAACGAGCTGGACGCCGCCCAGATCAACACGCCGGACCACATCCACGCCGCCCCGACCATCGCCGCCCTCAAGGCCGGCCTGGACGTGGTCGTGCCCAAACCGACGGCCGCGACCGTCAAGGATACCCACGCCATGATCCAGGCCGCCCGGGAAACCGGCCGACTGCTCGGCATTGACTTCCACAAGCGCGAAGACCCCCGCTTCAAGGAGGCCGAAGCCCGCTACCAGAGCGGCCGCTACGGCCGCTTCCAAGCCGGCATCTGGTACATGCTTGACAAACTCATGGTCGCCGACCCCAATCACGCGCCGCGCTTCTTCGCGTCCCCGGACTTTGCCGAACACAACACCCCGATCTCCTTCCTGACCGTGCACATGTGCGACGCCCTGATCAAAGTCGTCGACCTCAAACCGGTCGAAGTGCGCGCCACCGGCTTCTCCCACAAGCTGCCTTCCCTGACCCCCATCCCGGTCAAGGGCTTTGACCTGGTCGACACCGAAATCGTCTTCGACAATGGCGCCGTCGCCCACATCTTCACCGGCTGGCACCTGCCCAACACCGCGCACGCCACCACGGTCCAGTCCAGCCGCATGATCTGCTCCGACGGCATGTTCGACATCGGACTCGACACCCCCGGCCTGCACGAAATCCACCCCGACGGCATCTTCGAAGTCAACCCGCTGTTCAAGAACTTCGAAAAGGACGGCCTGGTCACCGGCTACGGCATCAGCAGCCCCGGCCGACTGTACCAGAAATTCCTGTCCGGCCGCAATGGCAAGCTGGCCCCCGACGTCCGCGAACAGATGATGACCGCCACCGCGCTGGGCTTCTACACGTCGCTGGTCTTGGAAGGCGCCGAGGAAAGCCTGGCCAAGGGCCAGGAAATCGCCGACGGCGTGACCCGCGGCATCACGGTTGACCTGAAAGCCCTGCTCACCCGCGAACTCGGCCAGGGCGCCCTGGCCGAATACGGCTATTGAGGCAAAACCGGCCGGCGAAGCGCCCCAACAGCCAGGGCGCCCGCCGGCCAGCCAAGCAAAGGCACGGACGACCGTCGAACAGCCACGCGGCGGACCTGGTCCGTGCCTTTGGCCGCCTGTGGCGATGAGCGCGGACACCTCACGCCACGACCCGCCCAACCCCACCCCGTCCCCCCTTGCCCCCAGCCAGCCCCGGCCAGCCCCGGTGAGGGCGCCGGCCGGCCACCGCTGCCCAACCAGCCCAAAAGAGGCGTTGCCATGCCGTCCGACACCATCCCCCCCTTCGCCATTCCGCGTTCCGAACTCGCCAGCCTGCCGCCGGAAGAGCCGGTCTGGCCGGAAGGCCTGCCCGGCTTTGCCGCTGGTCCCGGACCGGTCCCCGGCGAACGCGACGACAGCCGCGGCGCCACCCACCTGGACCGCTTTTTCGGCAACATCCAGGTGCCCGGCCTGTACGCCTACCCGGCCGCCACCGCCGACAACACCGGCGCCGCCGTGCTGGTCTGCCCGGGCGGCGGCTATACCGGCGTGGCCATTGACAAGGAAGGCCATGACCTGGCCCGCTTTTTCAACAGCTTCGGCGTCTCGGCCTTTGTCCTCAAATACCGTGTGCCGGCGCCGGATGACCAGTACGGCCGCCTGACCGAGGCGCCGCTGCGCGACGCCCAGCGCGCCCTGCGCCTGATTCGAGCCCAGGCCGGCCGGCACGGCATCAACCCTGAACGCGTCGGCATCATGGGCTTCTCCTCCGGCGGCCACCTGGCGGCCACGGCCTCCACCCTGTCCGCCGATGCTCCGGAACAGAATCCCGCCTGGAAAGGCTTCTCCGCCCGCCCCGACTTCACCATCCTGGTCTATCCGGTCATCACCATCACCCAAGGCTTCATGCACACCGGCTCCCGCCTGCGCCTGCTCGGACCCGACCCCGACCCGGCCCTGGTCCGCCGTTTCTCGCCGGAAACGCAAGTGACGCAAGACACGCCGCCCTGCCTGCTCATTCAAACCGGCGACGACTCGGTCGCCGTGCAGAACAGCATCGCCTACTACCAGGCCCTGCAACAGGCCGGCGTACCGGCCGAAATGCACCTCTACGCCGCCGGAGGCCATGGCTACGGCATGAAAAAACGCGGCCTGCCCATCGACGCCTGGACAGACCGCCTCCGGGAATGGTTCGCCAGCACCGTGCTGGCCCGACCCTGACCCGGACCCGGACATGACACGGGGCGCAAAGCCCCTGAAGACGTCCCATACGTCCCATCCCAC
>CAYOUR010000284.1:0-4456 GCA_964407145.1 uncultured Lentisphaeraceae bacterium
AGCCTGAAATCAAGCGCCTGTCACCACAGTCCGCACGTTGACCGTCATGATCAATCGGTGACCGATTACGTCACAGCCACTTTTTCACCGCCCCGGCAATGGCTGAAAGCCATTTTCGGGTTACATTGTCCCTGGTGTCAGCGCCAGACCTCATTCCCCTCAGACCACGAACACTGACAAGGAGCCGTCCTCATGCCGATCTACGAATACAACTGCCCGGATTGCGGCAATCTGTTCAGCCATCTCCACAAACGTCTTGGAGAAGCCGCCCCGGAATGCCCGAAGTGCAGCGGCAAGAAGGTCAAAAAGCAATTCTCCACGTTTGCGCCGGCCACGTCCGGCGCGGGTCCGTGCGCCCAGGCCGACGCCTGTCCCATGGGCGCCAGCGCCGGCCACAGTTGCTGCGCCGGCTGCCGTCATCATTGATTCCCGAACGCCATTTTGGCCCACGCCTTCCCCCGAAGGAGCATCCCATGGAGCCCAAAAACGCCTTTCCCAGAGTCCTGCCGGCCGAGCCCTGCTGGATTGACCAGCGCCTGGTGACCGTCCGACACAACCAATTCGCCTGGCGGGCCGAACCACCCGACAACCTGGAAGAGTGGGAGGAACGCAAAGCCTTCACCCAGTCCCAGGTCGCCCTTGCCGCCGGCTTGTCCCCCATGCCGGAAATGCCGCCGCTCAAGCCGGAACTCTGGGGCGAAATCCATCACGAAGGCTGCATCATCCAAAAAGTGCGCTTCGAAACCATGCCGGGCCTCGAAGTGACCGGCAACCTGTTTTTGCCGGAACGGTTGCAGGGCAAGGCCCCGGCCATCCTCTGCCCGCATGGCCACTGGCCGCACGGCCGGGTCGAAAACATCGAACGCGGCTCAATCCCGATGCGCTGCCTGATGTTCGCCCGACTCGGCTTCATCGTCCTGGCCTATGACATGGTCGGCTACAACGACAACAACCAGATCCTCCACCGCTGGCCCAACGCACTCCTCCGCGAAGCCGCCCTGTCCGGCGCCGGAATGTTCGGGCTGCAGACCTGGAACAGCCTGAGAGCCCTTGACTTCCTCGGCGAACACCCGCAGGTCGACCAGGAACGCATCGGCTGCACCGGCGCCTCCGGCGGCGCGTCACAGACCTGGACCCTCGCCGTCCTGGACGAACGCGTCAAAGCCATCGCACCGGTCTGCATGCTGTCGTCCCACTACCAGGGCGGCTGCCAATGCGAAGAGGGCCCGCTGCTCCGGCTCAACGGCGTCACCAGCTTCGACATCCTCTGCGCCTGCGCCCCGCGACCCGTGCTCCTGCCATCCGTGACCCAGGACTGGACCAACCTCAACCCGCGCTACGAATACGAGGCCCTCAGGCAAGTCTATGCCTTGTTCGACGCCGAAGACGCCATCGGCAACTTCCACGCCGACGCCCCGCACAACTACAACCGCGCGACCCGCGAACACATCTACCCCTGGTTCACGCACTGGCTCCTCAACCAGTCCATGAAACCCACCATCCCCGAGGACAACCTCGCGGTCCCGACACCGGAACAGCTGCTGCATGCCGAAAATCCGCCGCCGCCGACCGAAGCCACAACCAGGACCGCCCTGGAAAAGATCACCGCCCACCTGCGGGCGCCGGCCCTGCCCCGGCTGCAATCCAAGAAAGACTTCAAGGACTTCCGCGAGGAACGCATCCCCCTGCTCGGCGAAATCCTCAACAACGACCTCGAGCTGGCTGACATCGCCGTACGCGTGACCTGCCCGAACTGGGAAATCCCCCGCGCCACCGCCGCCGGCCGGCTGCTCTCACGACGCGAAATCGGCGACATCATCCCCGGCGTCTTCGTGAAACCAAACCAGGCGGACGACAACTCCACCATCTGCCTGCTCCTGGCGGACGGCGGCAAGCGCGACTTCTTCCCCGGAGGGCCATACGCCGATGTCCTCGATCTGCTCGTGGAGAAAAAATGCCGCGCCCTGGCCATCGACCTGATGGGCTCCGGTGAAACGGCTGACATGCCGGCCAAGGCGCCGCGTTTTGAAGACGACCCGACCTTCTTCGCCTTCAACCCGACCCTGTTCTCAATGCGCGTCCAGGATGTCCTCACCGCCCTGGCCCTGCTCAAGGAAGACGGCGAGAGCCGCGTTGTCGTCGTCGCCGCCGGCGAAGCCGCCCGCGCCGCCCTGTGCGCCCTCGCCCTGGCCGAGCCGGTGCGCGCCATCGCCCTCGACCTGGACGGCGTCACCGACGACGTCCAGGGCTGGCTGAAGCCGCTGGCCTTCCAGCCGATGATCTTCAAGAACGGCGGTCTGAAAGGCGCCCTGTCCATCCTGGCGCCGAAGCAGCTCGGGCTGTTCAAGGGCCCGTCCGACCTGGTCCGGCACGCAGTCGACCTCTACGCCACGGCCCGCCACCCGCAGAACCTGGTCGTCACCCATGACCGCTTTGCCCAACTGGTCGCCCAAATCATCGCCCTTTGATGCAACCGCATCGCTCCATCCAACCACCTGAAACACACACCACCATGAACCTCAACGAACTGCAGAAAACCTTCGCCCTGCCCGGCCATGCGACGATTGCCGCCGGTCGCGGCGGCCTTCCCACCATTCTGGTCGACAACGGCGCGGCCAGCGCCGAAATCACCCTTCTCGGCGCCCATATTCTAAGCTTCACGCCCAAGGGCCAGCGCGACCTGCTCTGGGTCAGCCCGGCGTCGCCGTTTGCGCCGGGAGTCGCCATCCGCGGCGGCGTGCCCCTGTGCTGGCCGTGGTTCGGCCCGCACGCCTCCAACCCGGAGCTGCCGCTGCATGGCTTTGCCCGGACAGCCGACTGGGAGCTGCGCGCCATCACCGCCGACGGCCCCGGCCAAACCCGCGTCACGCTCGCCCTCAGCGACAGCAGCGCGTCGCGCGCCCTCTGGAACTGCCGTTTCACGCTTCAGCTGCAGGTGACGATCGGCCGCACCCTCGAAATCGCCCTGACAACACGCAATGACGACAGCCAGCCCTTCACCATTTCCCAGGCCATCCACACCTATTTCAACATCAGCCACGTCGACCACGTGACCATCACCGGCTACGATGGCGTCAACTATGTCGACAAGGTCGGCGGCGCCAACCAGCCGGCCCGCCAGACCGGCGACATCAACGTCAACCGCGAAATCGACGCCGTCTTCCAAAACTGCCCCGGACCGTCCGACATCGTCGACACCGGCTTCAAACGCCGCGTCACCATTGCCAAGCAGGGCAGCAACTCCGCCGTCGTCTGGAACCCATGGATCGAAAAGGCCAAAAAACTCTCCGGCTACACACCGGAGGCCTACCAGACCATGGTCTGCGTCGAAACCTGCAATGCCCTTGACGATGCCAGAACCATCCAGCCCGGCCGCGAGCATTGCCTGAAAGCCATTATCACCACCAGGAACCTGGACTGACCACGACGCCGGTCCCCATCCGCAACCCGGAGACATACCATGCAAATCGCCGTCAGCGAACTGGTCGCCAAAACACCGCACCAGATGCACGACTTCCTGCAGGACGCGAAAAACGCCGGCTTCGAAGGCGTCGAACTGTCCCTCCGACCCGGCAGCGCCAACCCCCTCAACTACCAGTCCACGGACGCCGACCTCCAGAGCTTCAAGAAGACAGCCGCTGACCTGGGCCTGGACATCGGCTCGATCACCATCTCCACCGATGGCGGCAATCTCCTGGAAACCGGCGCCGAAGCCCAAAAATCGATTGACCAGACCGTATGGGGGCTCGAATGCGCCGCCAAACTCGGCGCCAAGGTCGCCCTCCACACCCTGGGCCGCTTCCACGCCGACCTCTATTACGAAGACGCCTACAACAACGCCATCGCATCCCTCAAGGTCATCGCCAAAACCGCGGAAAAACTGCAGGTCGCCCTGGCAGTCGAATTCGTCTGGAGCGGCTTCCTGTTCAGCCCGCTGGAAATGCGGCGCTTCCTGGAAGCCGTCAACAGCCCGCAGGTCGGCTTTTACTTCGACCCAGGCAACATGGCCGTCTTCCAGTTCCCGCAGCACTGGGTCAGGACGCTCGGCACCTGGACCAAACGCGTCCACCTGAAAGACTGGAAAGGCAAGGCCCTGAACGGCGCCTGGACCGCCTTGACCAAAGGCGAAGTCGACTTCCACGCGGTCATGCGCGAACTGCGCGCCGCCGGCTACGACGGACCCCTGGTCAGCGAAGTGCCCGCCAGCCTCGCACCCTGGGATGAAACCGCCAAAACCATGCGCATCATCGCGGAAATGTGAATCCACGCCCCAAACCAACTGACCTGTACGTCCCTGAACCACCCTCTCTTCCGTCCTATTGATCCCAGTCATCCCATACGTCCAATACTCCTTGTTTATGGGCTCAGTATGGCTTGGGGCGACTTCAATAACCCAAGTGCATATTTGGGTAATGTGCGAAATCTTGTGATGAACATTTGTGAACTTTCAGACTGC
>CAYOUR010000285.1:0-4450 GCA_964407145.1 uncultured Lentisphaeraceae bacterium
GGACGGTTTCTTCTCTCGTCTACGGAAATGAGCCATGCCGATTTGGTTTTTCCGGTTGGGCGCGGCAGCTTGGCGGCGGGTGTTTTCCGGGCGTTGGTTTGTGGCCAACGTCATGGTGGCCGCAGGCCCAGGAAGACTTCGGGCGCCAGAGCGGCGTTCACGGCTGGCTGGAAGGGCACGGCCAGGGGGGTGAAGCCAGTTTTGGCCAGCTGCTCCAGCCAAAACCGGCGTGGAAAGAGCCCCATGTGATGGCGGTCGTGAACGACGTCAACGTGGTCCGGTTCGGTTTTCAGCATAAAGACCATGTCGGTGAGGTAGACCTCGTCGTCGGGATTGATTTGCCAGCGCCATTCCAGATAGCGCAGCGACCGTTCCGTTCCGTCGCCGCCGCCGGACTCCGTCCCGGGCACGAACGTCTCGCGGGTGAAGTCCGGCTGGAAAAGCGCCACGCCGCCGGGGGCGGTATGGGCGTAGGCTGTGGTCATGACCTTGGCCACGTCGTCTCTGGTCGTCATGTAGCAGACGGCGTCGTGCACGAGGACGGCGTCGAAGGCGCGATGCAGCCGGACCGTCCGCATGTCGCCGGCGATATGTTCGCATTCCGGGTTCAGCCGCTGGTTGATCGCCAGCATCGCCGGCGCCAGGTCGACCAGCGTGCAGCTCAGCCAGGCCTTGAGATGCGCGGCGTTGTGGCCGCCGCCGCTGCCCAGGTCCAGCAACGTCCGCGGCGCTCGGCGGCAATGCGTCTTGAAGAGCGCGAAGTAGAAATCGGCCTCTTCGGCATAATCGTCTGCCGGCGTCAGCAGAGGATACCATTCCGCCAGGTCGCCATACAGGCGTGGCGGCTGCCCCGAGTCAGCGGTCAAGGTTGAGGCGGTGGCCATGATGCCTCCCTGATCTTGATGGTATTCCGGTGGACGGGGAAATCGGGAGCGGCTAGCGGCGGGATGGCGTAGTCAGCGCCAGCGCCAGCGCTGCTGTCTGTTTTTCGATGATGGCGGCTACCCGTTCGAACATGGCGTCGTCCCCAACTGCCTGGCGCAGGACGGAGTCGTGCAGCTTGGCCGGCAGAACGTGGCAGAGTTCGGCAAGGCGTTCGCGCACCATGGGCCAGCCGAGACGGGCTTTCTGGGTCATCTTCTGCCAGTCGACTGGCGTGATGGCATCCAGAGAAGCGCCCCGGCCGATTTTCATGGCTGGCGTTGTCGAGAGTTCTGGCCAGGCCATGGTGCAGACCAGATCGTAGCATGGTGCCAGTCGTCGTTCACCTTCGCGGTAAAGTAGAGAGTAGTTCTTGCCATGGGCATCCGCATTCCCGATCAGCACATTGAAGATCACTGTGTTCAGAAAGTCGCGGATGTCAAGGGCCGGAGCAGTGGACCAGTCCCTGAGCATGGCGATGCAGTCGTGCAGCAACGGGCCGCCCTCCTGCTGATATTTTTTTTCCGGAGGGAAGCCCATGGCCTGACAAAAATCTTCTTGGTGCAGACGTTGCGGTGTGCCGTCGGGGCCGGTCGTCCGGTCGTAGCGTTGAATGACCAGGCAGGGTTTGCGGCCGATGGCGCGCCTGAATACTGCCGGGACGGCCAAGCCAGCGGCCTTTGCCAACGTCATGCAGAGGGTTTCGACGGCCACCAGGCCTGGGAAGTGGTCGGGCTCCGGTTTGATGATGTGCGTGCTGGGGGTCTGGCCCAGGGGCAGGGAGACGGTGTTTCCAGTGATGATGACTGGCAGTTTGCCTTGTGCTCCGGCCAGCGACATCCGAACGCCTTCGCGTCCAGCAAGCAGGGGGCGACGGGGCAATTCGGCAATGATCTCCTCCAACTCGGACTCATTGAGTTGCCGCTGCCGTTGTCCGGTGGCATCCGGCCGCGGCGCGGCTTCCGGCAGCAGGCTCACGGCGCCGGCGCAATCGCCGCCAATCCGCTCCAGGATGGCGAAGTCGTTGCGCTCACTGACTCCGAGAATCGCGGCGATTCGCCGTTTGGGTTCCTTCTCCGGCAGGATACCGGCGAAGAACGGCCGCGCCTGTTTGCCTAGGAATGGTTCTTCGCGCAGCGGCAGAGACCGGGACAGCGGCACGGCCGCCGGGTTTCGCAGCCATTCGGGGGAATAACGGAATCCCAGTCGGCCGCTTGCATCTTGGTTGAGTGTGCCGACGATGTCCTGGTTCAGGTAGACAGTCAGTCGTTTCATGACGTTTCCTCTGGCTGCGGCCGGTCGTCGTCGCCGCAGCTCACGGTCAATTTGAGCCCCAGTGCCTGCAGAATCTGCAGCATCTTGCCGTTCTGGCAGGTGGGTTTGCCCTTCTCCAGGTCGATGATGAAGCGCAAGCCGGTGCCGGAGGTCATGGCTAAAACCTTTTGGGTGACGCCGAGTTCCCGCCGTCGCGCCCGGATGGCCGCGCCGAGTTGCGTTGTCGTTGTCGTTGTTGTGTTCATGGTTACCGATCGGTAATATCGCGTGTCGGCCCGACGTTGGCAAGCCAAAAGTGCGCGATCGGGAATAGAGGAGGTGTTCCGGCCAACGGCCCGCTGGCATGGCCTGCTCAGCGGCGTGACAGAATCAGTTTGTCACCGCTGTTGGAGACGATGTTGTAATGGCGGAGAGAGTTGAGGGCGCCGACGCCGCCGGCCGCAAGAGCAATGGCGACGGCGGAAGTTGCCGCAGGCAGGCCGAGGACGGAAATAGCTCCGATGCCGATCAGGCCGCTTGCCGGCGCGCCGGCGCCGCCGGTGCCGGCGGTGACAAGCACCGCAACCCCGATTGCGCCAATTGCTATCGCCCAGGCCACTTTCCCGGTGGCCTTGATCTTGACGACTTTGTTTTTCAAGTCGCCTTCGATTTCAAGGGTGTCCTGGTTGGCTTTAAGTGCGGCGCCAAGTTCTTTTTCGGTTCGAATGGCCATGATTCACCAGGAAAGTCTTTTGTTGTCCTAGGGTTGCCCGTTATTGGCAGAGACCCATTTGCCCAGCCAGGGGTTAAAGTTATCTATCCAGGCGGGGAAGTCAAGTCTTGGACAGGCCAATAGAGTGTGCCGGTTTCGAAACGGCCGCGGGGTCGCCGGGCAGTTGTTCGCCGTCGGCGGCGCGAGGCGGCGTCCTATGGTGTTTTACGCGCCTTGACGAAGAGCACGTCGTTGCTGGCGAAGTCATTGGCGGCCACCAGGTCGCGGCGGCAGGCCTCGACGGCGAAGCCGTGCCGCCGCAAGAGCGCGGTGATGCCTTCCTGGGAGAAATAGTAGTCCCAGAGGACATATTCCCGGCTGGCGCCGGTCTGGGCGTTCACGACGATGGCCCGGTAGCCCCAGGCGCAGGCGTCGGGGAAGTGCCGTGTCTCTTCCAGCAGGTAGTGGGGTTCCGGAGACCAGAAGCCGCCCCGCGCCTGCCAGGACCAGTGCCGGCCGGCGCGCTTCGTCGCCGAGATGCCGTCCATGAAGACATCAAAAAAGAGCAGTCCGTCGGGGGCGAGCGCCGCATGGACGTTGCGCAGGAACAGGCTCTGTTCCGAGGGCCGCAGGGCGCCGAAGTCGCAGTAGATGCAGAGGGCGACGTCGTGCAGCCCGGGCACGTGGTGCAGGTAGTTGCCGCGGATGTAGTCAATGTCCAGGCTCTGCCGCCGGGCCGACTGCCGGGCGAAGCGCAGGGAATTGGCGGAAATGTCGATGCCGGTGACGTGCCAGCCCAGGGCCGCGAAGCGTTCGGCGTACAGTCCCGGGCCGCAGCCGAGATCAATGATGCGGGCCTCGGCGGGGATTTCCGCGCCGAGCCATTCGACGGTGCGTGCCATGGTTTTTCGGTTGCGCGAGGCGACGTCGTTGTCAAGTTCCAGGTGGGCCTTGAGCAGCTGTCCGGCAAGATGCTTGTCTGTCCAGAGGCGGTGCCGGCTGCGCTGGTGCAGTTGCAGTTTCGAGTGCATGAGTCCTCAGGGGAGTGGGTGAGGGCGTGGCGATCGCGCCGGTGGCCTGGTCAGTCGGCCGGCTCGTCGCCCTTCGCGGCGGGGCCTGGCCGGTCGTCGCGGCCGCCGCTGTCGAGTTGATGCTTGAGTTTGGAGATCTGTTTTTCCTGAAGGCGCATTCCCGCCCGGAGCATGGCGTTGACGTGGGCTTGCGCCATGCCCGCCATGATGGCCAGGACGAGCCCGGCCGCCAAGGCGGCGGTCAGGGCGTTCCGCCAGTGACGCCGCAGTGCCTGAACGGCCGCCAGGCAGAGGAAGACAGCCAGGGGAATGGGCAGAAGCAGGTCCATCTTGAGGTTCTTCCGGCGGATTTTCCGGGTAAATAGGCGGTGGGCGGCTGGCGATCGTTGCGTTCCGCGTGATGTACGCGCCGTAATATCGCCTGTCGCCGCGGAGCTGTCAAGGGCCGGGCGAAAAGAGCGAACGACGCCGGGGCATCGGTCACCGATTGATCATTATGGTCAATGGGCGACATGTGGTGATGGACGCTTCC
>CAYOUR010000286.1:0-4426 GCA_964407145.1 uncultured Lentisphaeraceae bacterium
CAACGTTCAATGGGTGACCGGTTACGGGATTTTTGCATCGCCGACGTTTGGATTGCAACCGCCAGGCAAAAGACAGATGGCGCTTCTGTCGCCCCTTCAGGGCTACACCTCAAAAATACTCCTCCTTTCCTGGGGCTGCGCGGCCCTCCAGGCCGCTTGCCCCAGGCTGTGCTCCCGCGGCCCCTCCGGGGCCTTTGCCGCTGCGCGGCTGCAGTATCCCATGCGATTCACGGGACCGCCGCTGTCCGCTGTCAAAGCATGACGGACGCCCTTTCCAGCCGTAATCGGTCACCCGTTGATCATGACGGTCAACGTGCGGACTGTGGTGACAGGCGCTTGATTTCAGGCTGCCGTAGGTCGTCCAGCCTCATTTGCCGGGCATCGTGCCAGGACGATGACACCCTACCATGGCGCAATTCTCAATGGGTGACCGGTTACGCCGGAGCTTTCCGGCTCTGGCGGCGTTCTGGACGTTGCGGCGATTGAAGCTATATTATGTCAGATGGCATGACCACCGGGGCCAAATTCCACCTGCATCCCGGGTCATGGGCCACCGTGCGGGCTGTTTTCCACATCGTCATCCAAGAGCAAAAGGGAAAGAAACATGTCACTGCCATTACGTCGTAATGCCGCCTATTCGTTGATAGTGCCGACCAGCATGGGAATCCGGCTGACCCCCTTTGACGGGCAGCCCTTCCATTGCAGCTCCACGTTCCAGATGCAGGTCACCAGCGCCGAAACCAACGTCGCCAGCATCGCTTCCTTCCTGGGATTGCCCGTCAAAGTGCTGACCGCGTTCGTCAAGGACAGCCCCATCGCCCGGATGATCAAGGACAACCTTGCCGGCCGCCACATGGCCTACGAAGGACCGGAACTGGAACAGGGCGGCCCCTGGGGATACCGCCATCAGTTCAACCTGGCTGACAGCGGCTTCGGGGCACGCGGCCCGCGCGTGCAGAACGACCGCGCCGGTGAAGTCGGACGCGAACTGGATGTCAAATTCTTCGACCTCGACCGCATCTTCGGCCAGGAAGGCGTGCAGATCGTCCACCTGTCCGGCCTGATCGGCGCCCTGTCCCCGAAGACCAGCCAGTTCTGCCTCGAACTGGCCCGCGCCGCCAAAAAACACGGCGCCAAAATCTCCTTTGACCTGAACTACCGCGCGTCCTTCTGGAAGAACCGCGAACAGGAACTGGCCAAAATCTTCGCGGAGATCGCCGGCCTTTCCGACATCCTGATCGGCAACGAGGAAGACTTCCAGCTCTGCCTGGGCATCCAGGGGCCGGAAGCCGGCGGCAAGGACATTGCCAGCCAGATCGACAATTTCAAGGAAATGGTCACCCGCGTCAAAGCGGCCTACCCCAACGCCCATGCGTTCGCCACCACCCTGAGACAGGTGATCAGCACCAACTGCCACCTCTGGGGCGCCATCGCCAATGTCAACAACAGCTGGCAGGTCGTGGAACCGCGCGAAATCAACGTGCTTGACCGCATCGGCGGCGGCGACGGCTTCGTCGGCGGATTCCTCTACGGCATCCTCCGCGAATGGGATCCGGAAAAATGGATTCAGTTCGGATGGGCCACCGGCGCGCTGGCCACCACCCACCTGACCGACTATGCTCAGCCGGCGGACGAAGACCAGGTCTGGAGCATCTGGAAGGGCAATGCCCGCGTCAAACGCTGACCAGGACAGCCAAAACAGCAACCGCGCCCCCCCCGCGCCCGGCAGGGGACACCAGGGAGCGCGCATTTAACAACTTGATAAATATTGACTTATAGGCAAATGCAAACGACCGGAACCGGCTTCTTTGCCGGCTCCGGTCGTTTGCTTCAACCGCCGCCCCCCTCTTTCTCGCCATCGGCAGCCCCAAGACCGTGAGTCACTTGGTTTTTTTCAATTTTCCGTTTAAACCATATTTGACAAGACCATAACTGACGCTATTTTATTGGCTGTTCTGCACATTTGGCATTATGTCTTCATGCGGCGGTTGACGGCACGGTCACGGATTTTCATCATCGGTTGCTTCCGGCGACGCCCCGGCCGACTCGGGCAGAAAGGACAGACCAGCCAACCAGGCACATCAGGTGACGGCAGCGCCACAATCAGGCTTCACCTTTCGCGTTCATGTCTTTTACCTTCGGCAGGGTTATTCTCCCCTCCTCCCTCCTCCTCTCTTCCCGACCCTGCCGGAGGTTTTTTTACGGGGCTTGGCCCCCCGGAGGGATTTCCCCTTCCCTCCTCCCTCTCTTCCCGATCCTTTCGGGGGGCCTTTTCCTCTGACACACGCCTCACATTTTAGCCTCTGCTGGATTTCTCCCTTCCCTCCTCCCTCTCTTCCCGAATCCAGCAGAGGCTTTTTCGCACCTGCGTTTGGTCGCGCTGGCAACCATGGTTACCAGCGCCATGCCGCCGGAAGCGCGGCCATCGCCACCTTTTGACGCCTGGCAGACTGGCCCGAAGTCATCTGACGCCCATGCCTGACGATGTCTACATCCTCATCCCCTGCTTCAATGAATCCACCGTCATCCGGCAGACGATAGAGACTCTCCTGCCGCTCGGGCACCACATCGTCATCATTGACGACGGCTCGGCCAGCAGTCCCTGGCCCCTGCTCCGGGACTTGCCGGTTCATTTCCTCCGCCATCCCGTCAACCTCGGCCAGGGCGCGGCCCTGCAGACCGGCATGGACTACGCCCGCGCCCATGGCGCCAGGGCCGTCATCCATTTTGACGCTGACGGCCAGCACAGCCACCAAGACATCCCGCGCTTCCTGGACGCCTTGGCGGCCGGCGCCGATGTCGCCGTCGGCTCCCGGTTCCTCCGCCCTGAAGACCGGAAGCGCATCCCCCGTGCCAAACGATGTCTGCTGAAGGCGGCGCGCATCGTCAACGGCCTGTTTACCGGCCTCTGGCTGACCGATGCACACAACGGCTTCCGCGCCATGAACCGGAAGGCCCTTGACCAAATCCGCCTGAGTGAAAACCGCATGGCGCACGCGACCGAGATCATCGCCCAGATCAGGGTTCATCGTCTCGTCCTCCGGGAGCTGCCGACGGCCATCGGCTACAGCGACTACGCCCGCGCCAAGGGCCAGAAGTGGTACCACGCCTTCAACATCCTCGTCGACCTCATCCTGAACAAACTGCTCTGAAACACGTCAGGAGGGCGCCATGCTTTTCCCGTTCCATCCGATCCAGGTCATCATCCTGGCGGCACTTGTCTTTGCGGCCGCCCTCGTGCTGCTGGTGCTGAAAAACCAGCTTGCCGGCCGGGTCTTCTTCATCAGCCAATTCCTGCTCGGGAGCCTTTTCGTCCTGGTCCCGGACTTGTCCAGCCGGCTGGCCGCCTGGCTCGGGGTCGGCCGCGGCACCGACCTGCTGCTGTACTTCCTGATCCTCTACGTCTATGTCAGCAGCCTCTGCCTGCTGGCCAAATTCCGCCGGCTGGAAAAAACACAGACGGAGATCATCCGCGAGCTCACCCTGAAAAACGCCGTTGACAACACTGGCGCCATCCCGCCGCCGCGGTAGTCATGGCGCGAAACGATCGCCTCCAAACCAGACAAGCCCGTCATCCCGACGAACATCGCCGCCGGGATGACGGGCTTGTCTGGTTTGGAGGCAGAACCGCATCACCCGAATCGGCCAACCACCCGGCATTGCCGCCTTGGTTTGGCCCGGCCCGCCCCGGCCGTCTTTGCGATTCAGGCAGACCGAACCGTCGGGTCAGCCGGCTTCACCGGTCGGACAGCTGCGCCGGGCCGCTCGCGTCCCAGACATTTTCGGCGCCGCTGGCGATCACGACGGTGACCTTGTTCTGCGTCTCGACGTGCCCGTCGAGATAGAGGTTGTTGCGGCCGCCGGCATGCGCGGCCCGGCTGCGCACGCTGGCCGTCGAGGCGCCGAGAGACTTGACATTCAGGAAGTCCACCGTTGGATTCTGCAGATAGTAGACCCAGTTGTCCGCCAGATGGACGATATTGGACGGTGTCTTGGCCTGGGACAGGTGCTTCAAATAGGAAATGCTGCCGGTGCTCGTCGCCGTCGTCGCCGAATCAATGTAGGGAACCATGCCATAGCTCAGGGCGATTGGCCGCCAATGGTACGCCGCCTTGGGACCGTTCGTGTCGCTCGGGCAGATCAGCATGGAGACATGGTACACATTCGTGGTCGAGTACTGCTCCGTCTTGTAGGTCTTGGCCGCCTCAGGGATGGCGCCGGAAATCTGCAGCCACTCGTACCAGAACAGCGGCTTGTTGTCGTGGCGGTAGGCATGATACGTGCGGTAGCCGTGAATGAAGTCCTCGTTCTCATCCGCATACAGGATCGACAGGAGCCCCAGCTGCTTCATGTTATTGACGCAGCTGATGCCCCGCGCCTTTTCCCGCGCCTTGCTCAACGCCGGCAACAGCATCGCCGCCAGAAT
>CAYOUR010000287.1:0-4412 GCA_964407145.1 uncultured Lentisphaeraceae bacterium
CAAGCCCACCCACCCAAGAGGGGGCCACCATCCAAAAATTTGTCGCGCGCGTGTGAGGAGGGCTTGGGGTTTTGCTGGCTGATGCCTTGACCGTTTCCCCAAGCCCTGTTCTCAATCGGTGACCGGTTACCACACCTCCGGCTCCACCGCCGGCCGCGTTTCGCTTTTCCGGAGGAATGAAGCTATATTATAGCCACAAGGCACCCTGCGGGCCTCCATTCTCCACCATTCATTCATTCACTCCCACCCGTTTTGCCCATGCATGGCTTCTTCTCTCCGCAACTGACGGTCTCCAGCCGGGAAATCACGCTTCCACCCGAAGAATCGCGCCACGCCCTCCAGGTGCTGCGGCTTGCCCCTGGCGACTGCATCGGGCTGCTTAATGGCGCCGGCGTCCAGGCCGAAGCGGAGCTCACCGCCATCGACCACCGCCGCCATGCCGGGACGACGTGCCGCATTGTCAACGCCACCTGCATCCCGCGGCCAGCCCCCCGCGTCACCCTGCTGATCGCCCCGCCGAAAAGCAAAAACATCGATGCGGTCATCCGCGCCGCCACCGAATTGGGCACGGCCCGCATCACGCCGGTCCTCTGCCGCTTCGGCGTCGCCAAGCCGGACCAGAAAACCATTGCCAATTGGACCAGGACCGTCATCGCCGCCGCCAAACAGTCAGGCAACCCGTGGTTCCCGGAAATCACGGCCCCGATGCCCTTCCCCGACGCCCTCCGCCTCGCCGACCGGCACGGCTTTGTCGGCGCCGTTCCGCAATCGCGGGACGACCCAACCAAGGCCATGCCGGCCGCCGCCGCGGAGGCAACCTCCCTTTGGATCGGCCCGGAAGGCGGCTTCGCACCGGAGGAGCTATCCGCCCTGTACGACCACGGACTGCAGCCGTTGACCGTCGGCAAATGGATCCTCCGCGTCGAAACCGCCGTGCCAGCTCTCCTGGCCGTCGTACTCGACCGCTGCCGGACGCCCGGGCACGAGGCCAAAGCGGAGGGCAACGCAACCGTATAGTGCCCGTCCGCCAAGTCCAGCCTCACCCCGGCCACCTTGGCGGTCATGACCGCCGAACGGCAAGGGTCCGGGAAAGGCCATTCAATCTCAAACTGCCTGGCAACAAGCTGCGCCTCACCGGCAGACACCCCCATCAACGTGACCAACAAGCATGGTCCCCCAGGGGACCGATGCCCCCCGTCCACCGCGGCCTTGCATCACCTCCAGCCAAGGGTTATATTCCATGTCAGGTCTTTTTCAACGATACGCCCTTTTGTCCTTCCTGGCCGGCGCCACGTTGCTCCCGGCCGCCACGCCGCTGCCCTTGTCCAACCCCGGCTTTGAGGAGAAATACGCCTCCTGGGACGGCAAAGAGGCCATGAGCCTGATGCTTCCCGAGGCCGCCCGCACCGGCGACGTCGGCCTGCGCGTGGTCGACGAATCCACCACCGCCGGCAGCGAACTGCGCCAAACCGGCTTGGCCGTCAAGCCGGAATCAACCTATGCCCTGCAATTCTGGGCCCGGAGCCAGACGTCACGCACCGTCGGCGTCTACCTGATCTTCCAGGATGAGCAGGGAAAACACCTGAACCGCGCCGACCAACGCACGGAAATCTACCTCGCCGTGCCACGCCAGCCGGAATGGCGCCAATACACCCTGGTCGCCATGGCTCCACCGACCGCCCAAACCGTCACCGTCAGAATCCATTCCTTCAACGCCGCCACCGGAAGCGCCGACCTCGACGACTTCACCCTCCAGGAACTGACCACCGAAGAGGCACAAACCATGACCACGACCGTCACCCGCGCCGAGAACACCAGAGCCTTCCCGCCCCTGGACCCCGAACGCGTCAAACAACTCGCCGGCTGGCTGCCACCCCGGCCGGCCGGCTTCGGCCGGCCAGTCGCCGACCGCCTGGCCTGGAAACGAATCGCCCAACAGCCCGGCGCCGCCAAGACCATCGCCGATGCCCGCAAATACGCGTCCCAGCCACCGCCGGAACTGCCGGACGAACTCTACCTCGAATTCACCCAAAACGGCAACCGCACCCGATACCAGGCACCCTACGGCGTCAGGGCGAGACGCATCCTGACCTTCGCCAAAGCCGAAGGCTTCCTCAACCAAGGCGAATTCCTGCCGGCGCTGGAAGCCGAACTGAAAGCCCTCTGCCAGGACCGCAGCTGGGTCATGCCGGCCCATGACGCCGGCCTGGAGAACTTCCACCGCACCCGCTACTACGCCGACCTCGGCGCCACGGCCCGCGGCCTGCTCGCCGCCACGGTGACCTGGTGGTTCCAGGACCGGCTGCCCGCCGAACTCCAGACCGAAATCAAGGACAATATCATGCTCCGCGTCCTGGAACCGTACCGCGAAGCCTTCCGGACCGGCCAGCTCAAAACCGGCCTATGGTGGATGACCGGCGGCAGCAACTGGAACGCCGTCTGCACGGCCAACACCGTCGGCACCGCCCTGACAGTCTGCGACTCGGCCGCCGAACGCGCCGAATTCGTCGCCGCCATGGAAGTCTCCAACCCGCTCTTCCTGGCCGGCTTCACCCCGGACGGCTATTGCAGCGAAGGCATCTCCTACTGGAATTACGGTTTCGGACATTATCTCTACATGGCCGAAATGATCCGCCTCGCCACCAGCGGGAACCTGGACATCCTCGACCATCCCGTCGTCGAAAATGTCTGCGCCTACGCCAGGAACATCATGATTGATGAACGCGTGGCCCCGGCCTTTGCCGACTGCGGCGTGACGGCCGCCCCGGCCGCGTCAATCCTCTGGCTGATTCAACAGACCCGCCCGCAGACCCTGCGCCAACGAGTGACCATCGCCGACACCTCCACCCTTGAACTCCATGCTTTCGCCTTGATCGCCTTCGCCGAAACGCCGGCGCCGGCGGACCTCCCGCCGGAACAGCCGCGCCTCGAACCGCGCAGTCTGTTTGCCGACGCCGGCGTCCTCGTCTGCCGTTCCCGGCATGACGGCCAGACCTTCGGCGCCGCCATCAAAGCCGGCCACAATGCGGAAATGCACAACCACAACGACGTCGGCTCCTACCTCATCGCCGTCAACAACCACGCCTACCTGGTCGACCCGGGCGGCGAACAATACACCCGCCGGACCTTCAGCAAGGACCGCTATGTGAGCAAACTCCTCAATTCCTACGGCCACCCCGTGCCGATCGTCGCCGGCAAGCTGCAGAGCTCCGGACGCCAAGCCCGGGGCGTCATCACCCATACCGCGTTCTCAGACGAACAGGACACGATCGTCATCGACCTGAAAGACGCCTATGACGTGCCGGAACTGACCGCCCTTACCAGGACCTTCACCTTCCATCGCACCCGCCCGCAAATCGTCCTCCACGACGAGGTGGCCTTCGCGTCCCCGCAGACCTTCGCCACCGCCGCCGTGACGCTTGACAAGCTGTTCATCCGCAACCGCAACGCCCTGACCGTGTACAACGGCCAAGGCGCCTGCAACGTGGACATCCAGGTGACCGGCGCCGACTGGACCCTCGACTCCGAAGTCATCGAAAACCCCGGCATGCGCAATGTCCCGACCCGCGTCGGCGTCAACCTGGCCGGCCCGGTGACATGCGCCGCCATCACCATCCAGGCGGAAAATTTCGTCGAGGAGACCAACGGCGCCGTGGTCCGGGAGCCGAAGTTCGACGCCGACGAGGAGGCCATCAAAATGTGGGACAACGCCGGCCACGCGCTGACCTGGGAATTCGCCACCCCCGCCGGCGGCCGCCACGCCCTCCTGCTCCGCGCCTGCCATGCCTTCGACGACGCCGTTGCCCGCCACCTCGCCCTGGACGGCCAACCCCTCAACCAGCAGCACGAGCCGTTCCTCTTCCCCGGCACCGGCGGCTGGAGCAACACCGAAAACCAGTGGCGGGAAGTCTGGGTCGCCCACAACCGCAACGTACTGGTCCTGGAACTGCCTCCCGGCACGCATCGCCTGACCATGACCAATGCCGACAACCGCGGCCTCAACCTCGACTGGCTCAAAATCGTGCCCCTGCCCTGACCACGCCATCCGACCAGCCCTCCTTGCCGGCCCGGCCACCCGCCGCCAGCACGCCCGGCGCCCCCCTCACCTGCCACCCACCCAACGCCATCACGCCAACATGATCACCTGCGCCATCCGCATCAACGACACCCACTGGCAAGACTGGCTGCCGGCCCTGGCCGAATGCCATCGACTCGACGGCTTCGAGTGCGATGCCGGCAACTTCAACAACCAGGCCTTTGTCACTGCCCTCACCAAAGACAACCTGCATTGCCTCCACGCCCGCGATCTCCTTCCCGGCGACTCGGTCACCATCCTCACCCATGCCGCGGAACACGACGCCATGGGCGCACTGCGGCGCAACATCTTCGACGCCATGGTCTATGCCGCGCCG
>CAYOUR010000288.1:0-723 GCA_964407145.1 uncultured Lentisphaeraceae bacterium
TTCATGCTCATGTTCATGCTCATGCTCATGTTCATGTTCATGTTCATGCTCATGGCCGTGTTCATGTTCATGCTCATGGCCGTGTTCATGTCCGTGTCGGTTGTTATC
This sequence comes from uncultured Lentisphaeraceae bacterium, assembly GCA_964407145.1. Classification (GTDB taxonomy): domain Bacteria; phylum Verrucomicrobiota; class Lentisphaeria; order Oligosphaerales; family Oligosphaeraceae; genus JAAZKI01. The sequence continues at coordinate 109 of CAYOUR010000288.1, forward strand.
GGTCGCCCCATCAATGACGTCGAGGTATCCACAGACAATGCCATGCTGGCACGTGTGGCGGGAGAAGTTGAGGGTGACGTCATGCAGGCCGGCCTGGCGCAGGGTTTTTTCAATGGCGGCAGGGTCGGCGCCGAGGTCGCACAGGGCAGCCAGGAGCATGTCGCCGGCGGCGCCGGCCAGGGGTTCGAACGAGATGATTCGCGGTGGATGTTCAGGCATGGCATTCCTGCAGACAGGGTGATGGTGCGCGGTCAGAACGCCCTCTGGCCGCGGCGGCGTTCGCGGGGGGCATGAACGTTATTGCAGAGGCATCGCCGGAGGTGACATGACCAGGCAAGAGGAGGCCAGGTGTCAGGCGCTTATTGTTTCGTCAGACTCGCCATGCTTGTCGTCAAGATGTCGTTGACGACGCGCAGGTTCAGGGCGCGGGCCAGGTCCAGGGCTTCGTCGGTGTTTCCCCAGACGTCTTGCGGGGCGTGGGCGTCGGAATTGACGACCACGGTCAGGTGGCTGTATTCGGCGGCGATTTCCCAGAAACGGCGCAGGGGATATTGGCGCCGTGGCCCGTCCTCGTCCTCGATGGTTTTCTTGCGCAGGCCGTAGGCGTTGATTTCG
>CAYOUR010000288.1:733-4365 GCA_964407145.1 uncultured Lentisphaeraceae bacterium
GCAATCACCACGAGGAGTTCAATAAGGGTGAAACGATTCGCCCGTTGCGAAAAACGGGCCCGGCCGGCGCGGTTGGACATGGTTGTACCTTTCGTGTTTAGCGCACTTTTTACGGCCGGCGGGGATCTGGCTTCGGGGCCCGTCCTCGTCCTCGATGGTTTTCTTGCGCAGGCCGTAGGCGTTGATTTCGAGCGGCACCTGGCAGGTGGCCGCGGCTTTGATGATGGTGCGCGAGCAGGCCTCGGCCGCCGGAGACCAGCCGCGGAGGGACACGCCGAACAGGTCTGGGTGGGCGATGAAGGCATAGAGCCCGCTGTGGATGGCGGCCGCGAAGTGGTCCGCGTAGGCGGCCAGCTGGTCGTCCGTGATGCCTTTGCCGTACAGGGCCGTCCATTCGCCGTGGTACAGGTAGGCATGCAGGGTCCCGACCAGGTAGTCGAGCCCGAATTGTCCCAGCAGCGTTTCACGGAAGAAGTCCGTGTATTCGGTCACATGTTCGCATTCCATGCCGCCCAGGACGGTGAGGCCGGGGTGGCTTCCTTTGGCTTGGGCGATGGCGCCGGCGTAGGCCGGAAGCTCTTCCAGGCTCATCCGGACGCCATGCCAGCGGCCGTCGGGATACGGTGTGTGGTCGCTGAAGCCGAGAACCGTGACGCCTTGCGACAAGGCGGCCTGGCAATAGTCATCGATCCAGCCGCTGGCGTGTTTGCAAAGTCTGGTGTGGGTGTGGAAATTCTGCCTGGTCATGACATCGCCTGATGGAAATCCTGGTGAAGGGTGTTTCGATGGTGCAGGCGCGGCAAGGTCAGTCCAGAGAAGAAATCAGCGGTCTGAACGGTATCCGTCTCCCTGGTTGATGGGTAAGGGACGGAAAGGCCGGCCCGGGGCGAAGGAGGGCGTGGTTGGCGCCCGTTACTGGGCGGGGACGCCGAGTGGCTGTCCGGCCGGCGCCGCCGCGGCGCTGCCGGCGCTGAAAATGTCGAGGTCGTCGCCCGTGATGGCCGCGGTGATGGCCACGCAGCTGCCCTCGACCGTGCTCTGCATGCTTTCGGTCAGGGGCGTGGGACGGCCGATTTTCTGCATCACCATCATCTTCAGGGAGGCGATGACCATGCCGTCCGCCACGTTTTTGAAGATGGCGGCGTCCTCGGCGGTGCGCATGTTAAAGGCCAGTCGGAGGTCGATTTTCTCCTTGACCGCGGCATGGAAGGCCACGCCGGGCATTTCTGCGAGCGCCTTGGCGGTCATGGCGAAGGCCGGCGCCTGATTGGGGGCGGTGGCCCGTGTGCGCAGCAGGTCGCGCATCGTGTCCGTCGGGCTGAACAGGAAGGCCACGGCCGCGTCGCCCGGGATTTGTTGTTTCATGGTGGCCAGCGCCTCTGGCAGGGCCGCGGGCTGGCCGGTTGAGAAGCGTTCCAGGGCGGCCCGCAGGGACGTCTCCTGGCCGACGTACATGACGGTCGGCGTCGCCGGGTCGGGGAGGGCGAAGGCCAGAGTGATGACGGCGTTGGTGGCCGGGTCGACGACGGCGTTCATCTTCTGCATGGGGACGCCGGCGGCGGTGTCGGCCACGGCTTCGGAGACCAGGCCCTGGTTGGCGGAAATCCGGCTGGCGGCCTTGGCGATGTCATTGAGATTGACCGGCTTGCTGAATTCCATCACCGTCAGGCCGTCAATCGCCGTCGGGTCGGTCTTGCCCTGGCCGAAGGTCAAGGTCTTCAGGCACACGGTGGACTGCATCCGGACAACGTCCTCCTCTTCGATCTCCAGTTCCTTCTGAAAAGTCCGCAGGACTTCGAGGAAGGTCGCGTAGGCCTGCATGCGGCCTCCCAGGACTTCGTTCAGGGAGTCGTTTTCGGCCATGGCGTCACGCAGCCGGCTGATCTTCTGGGAGATTGGCGTGTCCTTGGCGATGCGGCTGGCGTCGACCTGGTACAGGAGGGTCGCTTCGGGGATGACGGCCGCCTCGAAAAAGCGCGCATCGGCAGCCAGGCCGGCCGCGGCAATCATGGTTGTGGCCGCAAGAAGCAGGTGTTTCTTTTGCATGTCGTGGTTCCTTCTGTGGTGCTGGCGGTGCGGCTTGCTCCCGGCCAGAAGCGTGGTCGTGCCGGGAGCAGGAGCGGCGTGGGGCGGAAAGGCGATTTTTCATTAATATGGCAATAAACGCCCGGGAAAGCAAATAAGTGTAGCCGTTTTCGTTGCCGGCGGAATTTTTGCCGGTCGTCCTTATGGCTGGAAGGTCCAGAAGCCGACGCCTGGGACGAGGATGCCGTCTTCGGTGGCGAAGCCATGTTCCCGCCATGTCCAGGCCTGGTTGCCGTGTTCGAGGGTGGTCGGCACGAACACGGTCCTGAAGGACCAGCCGTGTTTTGCCGTGTCGGCAGTCGTGTCGTCAGGGGCGGTTCCCAGCAGTTCGAGCCGGAGTGCGGCGGGTGTGAAAACCCAGCAGGCCCGGCCGGGCGGAACGTGTCCGGCGACCGTCATGGCGTCGTCTTCAGCCATCATGGGCTTCAGGGCGGCCAGACGTTTGGCAGAGGTGTCGAGCAGCTGATGGACCACGCCGATGGCGTTCCACCCGGGGGTCAGCTGATAGGCCATGCTTTGGAGGTGGTCATGCCGGACCTGAATCTGAATGAGGACGTTGCCTGCCGCGGTCAGGGTGCAGCCACGGCTGCCGGCCATGTCGAGCGGCGGCGCCAGGGGCGCCAGGCGCAGCCAGGCTGATGTCCCCGGCGGGAAGGTGGCGTCCCGCCAGTCCAGGGTGAGTTCGTCACCGGCCGTCAGGCTACCGGCGATGGTCCAGGTTGTTTCGGGGCGCAGGGCGCGAGCGTCCCAGAGCAGTCCCTGGGGCGCGCCCTCGGCCTCCAGGACTATTTCGGACCAGCCCTGGGCTGGCGGCAGGTAGTTGCCGATGTCCTCGTCTGGGTGGTAGGCGTCCCGCGCCCCGTCCAGGGCGAGCAGGGTCAGCGGGTGGCGGCGACCCGAGGTCGTGCCGGCGACGTTGACAACGAGGTGCAGCAAAGCGTCGTCCGGCGGCTGTTTTGAATAGCTTGCCAGGATGGTGCTGGTGCGGTCAGGGTATTCGACGGTGACGGGCCAGGGTGGTGGCGCGGTCCAGCCGGGGAGGACGCGAAAAGTCACTTCATGCGTACCCGCCGGCATGGCCGTCGGGCAGCCTGGAGCCTGCCAGGGGCCGTCCCCCGTGCGCCAGGAGGCGCCGGCCTGCACGGCCTCCGGGGGATGGAGCAACACAACCACGCCGGCGACAAGGCAATGGGCGGAAAACCACGGCCATGACAGCCAGAACACCAACGCCAAACGATGGACCAAACGAGCTGACAGTAACATCCATGACGCTCCTGGAGAAGTGAAGACAACGGCCGGGAAAATTCCAATAATTGCATTTTATCATAATTCATTGCCGGGTAAAATCAAATGATTTAAAAATAAAGTTGAAATTTTATGCAATTTTATGAAAAGCCGGTCGTCGCCGGGAATTGCCAGGCGCGGCGTGTTGGGACGCAGGGGGCGTCAGGTTTCCCCGTCGTTTCGCCTCCCCCGGGTTCCCTCGCCCTTTGGGCTTCGGTCACCCGGGGTTATGTTTGTCCCGCCCTCCGGGCGGTCATCTGCAG
>CAYOUR010000289.1:0-4336 GCA_964407145.1 uncultured Lentisphaeraceae bacterium
CGAGGTTGTTGCGGTTGAAGTTGGCGAAGATGGCTGGTCCCTGATAGTTTTCGGGATGGTTGCGGTCGTCGATGTGGAGGCCGTCGATGGTGATGGTTTCCGGCATGTGGCAGGTGTAGCCGAAGTCATGCTGGCCGGTGTAATGGCCCCCGAACAGGCTGGCGGAGATTTTCTGGCCGGCGGCCGGGATGAAGACGCAGTTGCGGATGATGAAGTCGCCCTCCCAGGTGCTGCCGTAGTCCGAGCGCAGGTTGACGAGGGTGTAGCCGTTCACGGTGGAGTTTTCAACGAGCAAAGTGCCGGTGCCGATGGCGTTGATGCCGGAATGGCCGAGGGTGGAGTTGCGGATCGTCGCGTTGGCCACCCCCATGTGCGCGTCAAAGCGGGAGAAGGAGCAGCCGTCGTACAGCAGGTTCTTGCAGTAGTTCGAGCCCATGATCCCCCAGTAGGTCCGGTCGTTGATGTCGTTGCTTTGCCGGCAGTTGACAAACGACACGTTGACGGCGCGGTTGACGCCGATGTCGTAGGTGCCCATGGAGACGGGCTTGCCGGCCGCGCCAATCGTCCGGTAGGTCTTGTGGCCGGTCAGGACCGTGTTGCGCACGGTCACGTCGGCACAGCGGCTGATGCTGATGAAACCACCGTAGGGCGCGCCCTGGTCACCCTCGCCGATGACGTCGTGTTTCAGGCCATCGATCAGGACATTGGAGCGCATGATGGCCATGGCCCGGCCGTAATACGCGTATCTGGACTCGTGTTCATTGGCTTTGGTGGTGAAGCGGCCGCCGGTGATCTTGAGCGGCGTCTCGTCGATCGGATAGACCGTGAGGTCAGTGAGCCGGTCGAAATCCCAGAGGATCGGGGTCATGGGGTCGACGTCGCCATTGGCCTCGACGATGAAGACGTCGGTCTGCGGCGAGCCGTTGTTCTGGTTGGCGCCATATCGGATGTAGCGTTTGACGTGGTTGTTGGTGGCGCAGGCCAGGCTGCGCCGGGGGAGGGTGATGCCGAGGTTGGCCTGGCGTCGTTGCAGACTCGTGACGTCGTCGAGCTTGTGCGGTTCCAGCTTGGACCTGATCAGGAAGACGTGCGAGCCACGGTTTTCGACGCTGGTGTCGTCAATGAGGAATTCGGCGTTGCCGAAGTCGGTGTCGGTCTGGATGACGGCCGTGTTGTCGGCGCCGCCGAGGTAGTACGTGGCGTCCTGGTCGGCTTTGACCGGCAGATTGAGTTGATTGGCGAAGGCGTGGGCCTGGCGGATGGCTTCGGCGTCATCGGTCCGGCCGTCGCCGCGGGCGCCGAAGTCGCGGTAGAGGACCACGGGGCCGAAGGTCTGGCGATGGGCGTACCCCTCCGGCAGGCTGAGGACGTCCTGCCGGCGGCTGACGACGCCGGCGAAGAAGGCGTGGAGGCCGCGGACAAAGCCGGCCGGAAGGTCGGTTTTGAGGATGACTTCACCCCCCTGTATCAGCCATTCGAAGCTGCCTGCGGCTTCGGGCTTCTGTTCGGAGAAGACGATGGCTGGTTTTTTTGGTGTTTCAGGGGCGGCGATTTCCAGCCAGATTGCGGCATGTTGGAAAACGAGCCGGCGGAGCAGGAGAGCCGGTTTGGGATCGTCGGCCGGAGGGATGATGGCGAAGTCGGCCAGGCTGTGGCCGGCGATTTGGATGTCGCTCAAAGCATATTTCTGCGGTTCGGCGTAGTCGTAGTCAGCCGGAATCGCCAGGGTGGCGGCGGTTCCGGCAGGCTGGTCGGGCTGGCCGGCCGGGATAAACGTGCGCAGGAGGAACTGTACGCCTTTTTTGGTTCCGGCCTCGCCGCCGCCCAGGATGAACAGGCGTCGGCCAACGGCCTTGATGCGGAAGCCTTCGTGGCCCAGGGCGACGCGGTTGAAGACCACGCCGGCCAGCGTTTCGCGGTTTGTCTGTCCGATGACGATTTCGGTTTCGGCGGCGGCATTTTCGGCCGCGTCCGTGACGATGGGCAGTTTGGCGCCGCGGGCTTGCAGGGCGTTGCGGAGCAAGGTGGCGGCCTGTCGTTCCAGACGGTCGGCATTGTCGGAGCGGACGATATGGCCGGCGGCGTGCCCCGGGGACAACAGGTCGAGCATTCTGGTGGCGTCGGGCGCCGGCTGCGCGTTCACGGCGACGGCCAGCGTGGTTGACAATGTCAGGCACAGGAACGCAGGCATGAAGGAAGTGGGCATGAGGATTCTTTCGGGTGACATGGCGTTCGGGTCCAAGCCTGGCCTGGCGGGGCAAGCTGAGTGGATAATGTAGCGCAATGTTTTGTTTTGCCAATGGCGCCGTTGCGGCGCCGGGTTGTACATTGACCGGTTACGGTGTTCTGCCGTAATCCGCAGTTGCGTTGTGATTTGACCGGTGGGACATTCGTCCAGGCGGCAAGGGCCTGGGAACAGGCGGGTGAAACTCGGGGGCAGGGCTCCAGGACGGTCGGGTCTGCCAGGATGGCTGAGGTGTCCCGCGGCATCGGCCATGGCATCGGCCGCGAAACCGTGATCGGCTGTTGGCCGGCGATTTGGCTTGCCGTGGCGCCGCTGGCGGGCGTGGTCATATGGCCTTGTCTGGCGGGTAATTGCCTTCTCGGCGCCACACGTCCAGGAGCAGCTCATAGCGGTCCAGGCGCATGCCGGTGTAAACGCAGTTGCTGGTGGAGAAGATGTATCCGCCGCCGGGCATGCCGGCATGCAGGGCATAGCGTGCCGAGGCCATGACCTCGGCGTCGCTGCCGCTGTCGATCAATCCGCAGTTGACATTGCCGATCAGGCAGACCCGGTGACCAAAGCGCTTTTTGATTTCAGCGATGTCCACGCCGCCCTGCGGGTCCAGCGAATGCAGGGCATGCGGGTGGCAGTCGACCAGCTGGTCGACGATCGGCATGATGTTCCCGTCCGTGTGCTTGATGGTATAGAATCCCATCTGCCGGTATTCGCGGATCAGGGTTTTCAGGTAGGGCATGATGAATTCGGAGCACTGTTCCGGCGAGAGAAACGGCTGGTCGTTCATGCAATAGTCGGCACACAGGGCAAAGCCGTCCAGACCGCCGTGCCGTTTGATCTTTTCCGCTTTGGCCAGGGCTTTTTCGACCCTGGCCGCCGCTTCGTTTTTCATTTGTCCCGGTTCGTCGGCCAGGCGGTAGACGAAGTCGAAAAGCCGGTCTCCGCCAGGGATTCCGTAAGTGGCATCGCCATGCAGCAGCAGGAAGTAGCGGTCGCCCGATTTTTCCCGGACCAGGTCGATCAGGCGCAGGGTTTCGTCGAGGGTGTTGGGATTCGGGTGCAGGAAAATCGCGCTGTGTTCGAAGCGTTCGGCCGTGCGGACATACAGGTCCGCCATGTTGTCGCGGTGCAGCTGCCGTTCCGTTTCGGTCATTTGCTCCCATTGCCCGTACTGGCGGTGCGACGGGTGCACCTGGCCGAATGCCTCCATGGTCAGGAAGAAGACCAGCTCGAAATGCGGGACCCGCCCGGTCAACGGGCGCCGGTCCAGGGCGGCGGCAAAGCGTTCGCGCGGTGTCAGGGCAGCAGTTGTGGTCATGTCAAGCCCTTGTTTTGCGTCATTGGCCAGCATTTCCACCCCGCCATGCGGACTGCTGGGGAACCGTCTGGTCCGTGGTCGCGGGGTCTTCCCGGGCAGCGGCATTTTCGTGGATGGTGCCGGCCGGACAACTGGGTGATGATGCGGCTCGAAGAAGACGTCGTCGCCGGCGATGACCCGATTCGGGCATTGGCTGGTTCGTGATGGACGGCATCTTTGCGGAGCCGTTTCCGGCGTTGATCGACTTTTAGCATAGCTGGTTTTCAACGGCCGTCAAATCACTTGAACGGGTTTATTGGTAATGTGCGAAATCTTGTGATAGGAGCAGATATTTGGGTAATGTGCCATATGGGCTGATGAAGGTTGCCGTGTGCTTGCATCGGAGATTACTTGCCTCCAAGTGGCGCCCTCCGGGCGCGACCGGGAGGATCGCCACCCCCGGGTTCCCTCGCCCTTCGGGCTTCGGTCACCCGGGGTTATGTTTGTCCAGCCCTCCGGGCTGCTTCCGCTCTGGCGGCGTTATCGTCTTTCCGTTTTTTCCAACTGCCGGGTTGGTAGTCTGTTAAAAGTACATATGCAGATATCGCTTGTCAAGCGCCTTCTTCCATCACCACATTTCGCCAATAACCAAAAAATCAGGGGTCAAATCCCTCTTTCTATCACAACACTTCGCACATTAACCAAAACTCAGCTGATGAAATTTGTTTTTTATGCTTGGCCGTGTATGTTCAATTTTAGGTGTACCCTATAGATGCGTCCCTGGCTTCTGTCGGGGGGGG
>CAYOUR010000290.1:0-4328 GCA_964407145.1 uncultured Lentisphaeraceae bacterium
GAAGAGACACCTCTGCTTTGGCCGCCCGGAGGGCGGGACTACATACGTACGGCAGCCTGAAGGCTGGATGACATACGTACGGCAGGCTAAAGCCTGGACTACATACGGCCAGGACTACATACGGCCTGGACTACATACGGCCTGGACTACATACGGCAGACTAAAGCCTGGACTACATACGGCAGGTTGAAATCAAGCGTTTACCACCGCATTTCGCACTTTGGCCGTCATTGTCAATGGGTGACCGGTTACGACGCCTTGGATTACTTCCAATCGACGCGCTTGAAAAACGAGGTTAAAAAATTATATTAAGGAAGATTTTCGCCTGCGTATGGGCACGTTTTCGGTCGTGTTCCCGGCGCGTAATCTGCCTGTTTACCTTGTATAGCGTTTCGTTGTTTTTTCCCATGCCCAGACAAGCCCAACCCTCCCCCGTCGTGCTTTCCGCCCCGGTCACGGTCAACAATGCCCGCGGCCTGCATATGCGTTGCGCCTGTGAGCTGGCCATGCTGGCAGCGGCCTTTTCCAGCCGGATTTCAATCAGCAAAGGCAAGCGCCAGGTTGACGCCAAAAGCATGCTGGACATTGTCACTCTGTCGGCCTCTCCGGGCAGCAAGCTGACGGTCTCGGCCAGCGGTTCAGACGCGCAGACGGCTCTGGAGGCCATGGTTGCCTATTTTGCCGAAAAACTGGGAGGCAGCTGACTTGTCCCAGGACACCGTCCATCCCGTCGTGTTGCACGGCACCGGGGTTTCAGCCGGCCTTGTCGTCGGCCGGGTGGTGCGTTCCCAGAAAGCCTCGCCGGACCTGCCGGATTATCCGATCCGGCCGGAGCAGGTTGACGAGGAGATGGGGCGCCTGCAGGCCGCCCTGGGGGAATCGCGCCAGCAGCTGGAGAGCCTGCAGGAACGCCTTGCCAACGAGCTCAGCGACGAGCACGCTGAAATTCTGATGTTTCATGTCATGCTGCTGGAGGACCCGAGCCTGCTGGCCAGCATTGGCGCCATCCTCCGCACCGAGCTGGTCTGCGTGGAACAGGCGACCACCCGTGCCATTGAGCAGTTCAGCCAGGACATGGCCCGGAAGTCCAACCCGATGCTCCGGGAACGCGCCGATGACATCCGCGATGTCGGCAGCCGAATCCTGCGCAACCTGGCCCTGCCCGCCAGCCATGCGGCGGCAGAGGCCGCCAACGCGCCGATGGCGGCGGAGCCGAAAATCCTGGTTGCCGACGACATCCCGCCCTCGGAAGCCGCCCACATGGACCCGCGGCAGATCGCGGCCTTCATCACCGCCGGCGGCAGCCGGACCTCGCACACGGCCATCCTGGCTCGCGCCCTGGGCATTCCCGCCATTGTGGCCGTGCCGGAGGGCGTCGACCGGCTCAAGCCCGGCATGGTCGTCGCCATGGATGGCGAAAGCGGCGAAATCCATGTCAATCCAGACGCCGACACGATTGCCGCCTTTGTGCAGGAAACCAGCCTGCAGCAGGCCTGGCTCTCCTCGCTGCTGGCCGAGAACAATCAGCCGGCCGAGACGATGGACGGTTATCAGACCTGCCTGGTCGCCAATGTCGAACTGCCTTCCGAAGCCATGTCGGTCCGCGCGCGCTACAACGTCGGCATCGGTCTGTTTCGGACGGAATTTCTGTTTCTCAACAGCGGCAAGCTGCTGAACGAGGAGGAGCAGTTTGAGGCCTACAAGACCACGGCCGAGACCGTCTACCCTCTGTCCGTCATTTTCCGCACCTTGGACATCGGCGGGGACAAGTTCCTGTCGCAGATTGAGATGCCGCATGAGCTCAATCCATTTATGGGCATGCGCGCCATCCGGTTTTCGCTGCATCGTCCGGACTTGTTCCGCGTGCAGTTGCGGGCGATGCTTCGGGCCAGCGCCTACGGCAAAGTCAGGATCATGTTTCCGTTGATCAGCACCCTGGACGAGCTCAGCCATGCGTTGGAGCACCTGGAGGAGGTCAAGCAGGACCTGCGGCGGCGGCGCCTGCCCTTCAATGAACAGCTTGATGTCGGCTGCATGATCGAAGTGCCCTCCGCCGCCATCCTGGCCGAACGGCTGGTCAACCACGTCAACTTTTTCAGCATCGGCACCAACGACCTGGTGCAGTACTCGCTGGCCGTCGACCGTGCCAATCCGGACATTGCCTTTTTGTACCAGCCGCCGCATCCGGCGGTTCTGCGTCTGATCCACAACGTGGTCAAGGTCGCCTGCAGCCATGGCAAATGGGTGAGCCTGTGCGGGGAAATGGCGGCCGAGCCGCTGTATACGCCGCTGGTTCTGGGCATGGGCATCCACGAGCTGAGCATGAGCCCGTTGGCCATCCCGCCGATTCGCCGGCTGGTTCGCCGCATCCACATGTATGATGCGGAAAACCTGATGGCCGAGGCCTTGCGCTGCGGCAACGCCGACGAGGTCGAGGCGCTTTGCCGGGCTCTGATTGCCAAGGCGTGCCCGGAGATGCTGCCACACACCAAGAAGTGCCCCGGCCGCCGGCCGGGCGCCTAGCCCGTCCCCCTCCGAGGACGTCGTATCGAACCAGCCCGGGCAACACCCAGCCAGAAACGGGCCGCCGGGGCTGGGCAAAAAGTGTCTTCGGAGGTAACGCTCCGGGGAACGTCCATGGGCTTCAGGCCAGGCTCACCCGCGGCTTTTCAGCCGTAGAACTTGACAATGGCCTCCCAGCCTTCTTCCGCGGTTTCGCAGTAGGTGAACAGATTCAGGTCACCGGGGGAAATCAGGCCGCGTTCCACGAACAAGTCCCAGTTGATCAGCTTTTCCCAGAATTCGCGACCGAAAAGCAGTACGGGCATGGGCGCGATCTTGTGGGTCTGAACCAGGGTCAGGGCTTCAAACAGTTCATCCATGGTGCCAAAGCCGCCGGGGAAGCAGCAGAGCACGCGCGCCCGTTTCAGGAAATGCATCTTGCGGATGCTGAAATAGTGAAGCATAAAGCTCAATTCCGGGGTGATGTAGGGATTGGGATGCTGTTCAAAAGGCAGGGTGATGTTCAGGGCTGCGGAAATCCCCCCCATATCAGCGGCGCCGCGGTTGCCGGCTTCCATGATACCGCCGCCGCCGCCGGTGATCACCACGAATTTCCGGCAGCCGCCCTCGCGGCTCTGGCACTCACGCGTCACCAGGGCGGCAAAGTCGCGCGCCAGCTGGTAGTAATGGCTGTCAGCCAGCAGTCGTTCGGCGCGCTTCACCGCCGCCTGGGCGGAGGCGTCATCCGGGGCGGACGCCTGCTGCCGCCGCGCCTGCTCCAGCTGCTCACGGGCGGCTTCCGGCGACGGCGTCCGGGCGCTGCCGAAAATCACAATCGTCGACTCGACCTGATACCTGTCCATGAAGACATCGGGCTTCATGAACTCCAGTTGCAGGCGCACCCCGCGGCAGACATCGCTCTTCAGGAACTGCAAATCCTCATACGCCTTGATCGGCGAGGTCCCGGCGCTGACATCGTGTTTTTGGCTTTTGCCCTTCATGCCACTCCCCTTTGCTGGTTTCGGTGTTGCCTTTGCGGCTGAAACAAAACGGGACGCAATCGTGTGGCCAATCACCCGGCCCGCGATGGCGTCCCCTGTCTTGGCCGGCGGTATCCGTGCCGGTCTTTCGGTCATCATCACATCGGCGGCGGGCCGCCCTCCATGCCTTCGCCCTCGGCCGGGGTGGCTTCCGCCTTGGCGGCCTGGGCCGCACGCCAGCTTTCGGCGACGTCAATCGGCATCCATTCCTTCAGCTCCTTGACGTATTCATATTCGGCCTCGGCGAATTTTTCTTCGGTGATTTTCTTTCGCAACTGGTCTCCGACGGCCTTTCGCATGGCGGCATAAAGCAGGTTGACGGTTTCCTCCCGGGAAATCCATGCTTCCGGATTCGGGTTTTTCAGCGAGGCGTTTTGCTTGCGTCGGTCGGGGACATAGAAGGCCTTGAGCAGTTCACCGGGCAGGCGTTCCTGTCGCTGTTCGAATTTGTAGTTATCGACTCTCGCGTCATAGACGCGCTGTTCGCGTTCCTCGTATTCCTTGCGCAGCTTGGCGTTGACCTCTTCGTAGAACAGGGCCTGGTAGTCTTCGGGGATGTCATTGCGATGAATCCAGCGCAACCCCACGCGGACTCGTTCGGCCGTGATCTTCTGCACCGTGCCTTCGACATTGGCATTGGTGCCGCGACCACCGCGAATCACAAACTGCACATGGTCGCCAACGCCATACATCTTGAATTTCTGTTCAATCTCCTGGGCAGCCTTTAGCAGAACGGTCAGGTTTTCGCGGGTGGGCAGGATGGACCCAAAACAGGTAAAGGTTGCG
>CAYOUR010000291.1:0-4275 GCA_964407145.1 uncultured Lentisphaeraceae bacterium
GCTCCTTCCACTACCAGGACTACCGCGTCAACATCATCGACACGCCCGGACACGCCGACTTCGGCGGCCAGGTCGAGCGTGTCCTGAAGATGGCTGACGGCGCCCTGCTGCTGGTCGACGCCCAGGAGGGCCCCATGCCGCAGACTTTCTTCGTTCTCAAGAAGGCCCTGGCTCTGCATCTGCCCATCATCGTCGTCATCAACAAGATCGACAAGCCGGCCGCCCGGCCTCACTGGGCGGTGGACGAGGTCTTCGACCTGTTCGTCCGGCTCAACGCTCCCGACGAGATTCTCGATTTCCCGGTGGTCTACGCCTCGGGCCGGGACGGCTACGCGGTGGACAACCTGGACGACGAGAAGCGCGACTTGGCGCCGTTGTGCGAGCACATTGTGCGGCGGATTCCGGCGCCGGCGGGGTCATCGTCGGACCCGCTGCAGGTTTTGGTCAGTTCGATTGACTACTCGCCGTATCTTGGCCGTCTTGGCATCGGCAAGATCACGGGCGGTCACCTGAACATCAACCGCGACATTGTGGTGGTGATGCGTGACGGCGCCGTTCGACCGGCCCGCATCACCAAGGTCTTCCGGTTTGAGGTCAACCAGAAGGTCGCGGTGGAGACTGCCGGCTGCGGGGACATCGTGGCGATTTCCGGGATGGACGACGTGACCGTCGGCTGCACCTACACGGACCCGCAGGAACCACGGCCACTGCCGCCGATGGAGATCGACCCGCCGACGATTTCGATGAGCTTCATTCCCAACGATTCACCGTTTGCCGGCCGGGAAGGGCAGTTTGTGACGTCGCGCCATCTGGCCGACCGTCTCTACCGGGAAATCATGTCCGACGTGGCCTTGCAGGTCACGCCGATCGGCGACAGCATGGGCTTCCAGGTCGCCGGTCGCGGCGAGCTGCACTTGTCGATTCTGATTGAGAAGATGCGCCGTGAGGGCTATGAATTCCAGGTGACCCGGCCGCAGGTGATCTTCCAGCATCAGGGCGAGAAGGTCCTGGAGCCGTTCGAGGAGTTGACCATCGACGTGGACGAGAACTGCGTCGGGGTGGTGATGGAGAAGCTCGGGCAGCGCAAGGGCCGCATCCAGACCATGGAGACGGCCAATGGCATGGCCCGCCTGGTGTATCAGATTCCCACCCGCGGGCTGTTGGGCTATCGGTCGGAATTTCTGACGGACACTCGCGGCCTGGGGGTGATGAACTACGTGTTTTATGGATACGAGCCCTTTGCCGGTGAGATTCGTTATCGGACGCGCGGGGCCATGGTCAGCATGCTGACCTGCAAGACGGTGGCGTATGCGTTGTTCAACCTGCAGGAGCGCGGGCGGCTGTTTGTGGATCCGGTGGTGGACGTCTATGAAGGCCAGATCGTCGGCGAGCATTGCCGGGAAGGGGACCTGATTGTCAACCCCGCCAAGGGTAAGAAGCTGACCAACATGCGGGCTTCCGGTTCGGATGAGGCGGTGATTCTGACGCCGCCGGTGCGCATGAGCCTGGAGGACTGCATTGCCTACATCAATGAAGACGAACTGGTGGAAGTGACGCCGGCCGCGATCCGTCTGCGCAAGCGTCGTCTGCGCAAGTAAGGGAATACGGGAACGGTGGTTGCCGGCCGGGGTCAAAGGGATTGTTCCTGCCTGTGGGGTCGGGCGGGCTGAGGCCTGGGGGGCCAGGTCGGCGTCGGGTGCGGCAACGGCCTCTCCGGCCATCTAGCAAAGGAGTCCAGACATGACACAGACCAGAAAGGCCCGGATGGGCGACAAGCTGTTGATTCACTACGTCTGCCGTGCCCAGGACGGGCGCGTTCTGGAGAGCACGCACGAGGCGCCGCCGCCGGAGATCGTGCTGGGGGGCGAGGACATCTTGCCGGCTCTTGAGCAGGCGTTTGTCGGCTTGTGCGCCGGTGACCGGCGTCAGGTCGTGCTGCGGCCGGCGCAGGCTTTTGGCGATTATGACCAGGAGCAAGTTGGAACGGTGGCCCGCTCACAGCTCAGCCTTGATGGCGAGCCGATGCCCGGGATGGTGGTTGAGGTCGACCAGGGCGACGGCGAGCCGGTTCCGGGGCGCATTATCGAAGTGAGTGAAGACAGCGTCGTGGTGGACTGCAATCATCCTCTGGCTGGTGAAGTCCTAGAATATGACCTGACTCTGGTCGAGATCAGGGGCTGAGGGCTGGCATGCTTCTTGCGGCAGGGTCGTCGCTGGTGTGGCGTGCCTGCCGGACGCCGTCGGAAGAACCGATGGGCATCCGGGCACGGCCCGCCAAGACGCCCAGCTGGTCTGGAATGCACCAGGCCGGTTGTCGGGAAGCCGGGCCGCGCGAAGAGCGGGATCTTTTTTGGTGCTGGAGAAGCGGAGGTCAAGGAAAGCACCTTGCCGGCTGGCATCCGAAATCACGCCCAGCCCAGAATCACCATGACCCGGCCAGCAGCCGTGCCGGCGTCGAGACGTTGAGGCCTGAGCAAAGTCCATCTTGTTGATGGGAGGACAGGGAAGGCACTTTATAGCAATCTCCATGCCAACGACTGGCACGATCTATCGCGGGAGCGAATTCTTGTCGTCGTCGCCCATGGCAACTGTAACTTCCGTCGATTTTTCTGACTTTATGCAACCTATGGTATTATTCATGGCATCATGATTGACGATGATAACGGCGAAAATGAGCATACGGCCATCAATCAGCTTATTCGCGATCGAAAGAATGAGTTCACGCTGGCTGACCCGTTTGCATTTGATCCGTCTCTGGAAATCCATTTAAGCCTATCGCTTCCTGGTTGAGATGATCAGAAACCTATACAGATCCTGGAGGCGCTAGAAGACAAACCGATTCCGCCAGAGAAAGCTAGGGCAGTTGCGGGAATTTTTTTGTAACGCTCTGTTCATGCCAGCTAACGGAGGTCAATGATGTACGAGGATGTTTTCGATCTGCTAAAACAAATCGCCTTGGGCGAAGACACTGTTCTTGAACTCAAGGCGGTAGAATTCAGCGGCAACAAAGTTGTCGGCCCGTACAAGGATAGCATGGCGGATGAACTGGCGGCCATGGCGAATACGGCCTCCGGCATCATTGTTCTTGGGGTTGACGACAAGACCAAAGAGATTCGGGGGATACCGCCTGCGAAACTTGACATTGTTGAAGGTTGGGTACGTTCGATTTGCAATGATTCCATTGACCCGCCTCTTGATTGCATGATTCGCAAGCTCATGGCGCCCGACCAACAAGGTCATGAGAAAACCATTCTGCGAATCGACGTGCCTCGCAGTCTCTTTGTCCACCAAAGCCCCAATGGCTATTTCCGTCGAATAGGAAGTTCCAAGCGCGAGATGAAACCGGATGTGTTAGCGCGGCTATTTCAGCAACGCAGCCAGGCGAGACTTATTCGTTTCGATGAACAAACTATTCCGGGTACAACGGTCGATAATTTGCGTCCCAAGCTGTGGAACAGATTCCGAACCGTCATCTCACCAAAAGCTGACCAGGAATTTCTCGAAAAGATGAAGCTGATTACCAAGGACGAAGACGGCGCCACGCGGGCGACAGTCAGCGGTATTCTGATGGCATCGGACACACCTGAATCGTTCATGTCCAGCGCCTTTATCCAGGCTGTCTGCTATCGAGGTATCGAACGTAACGCGGCCTATCAGCTCGACGCCAAGGACATCACTGGGCCATTGGATGTTCAGATCCGAGACGCCTGCAAGTTTGTGGAGAGAAACATGCGGGTTTTTGCTATCAAAGCGCCCTGTCGGATTGAAACTCCCCAGTTCTCCATGAATGCTGTGTTTGAGGCGGTGACCAATGCTGTCGCCCACCGGGATTATTCCATTTACGGCTCCAAAATCCGTCTGCACCTTTTTTCGGATCGGCTGGAAATTTTCTCACCTGGCGCGATCCCCAACACCATGACCATTGAGAGTATTTCGGAACGTCAATCGGCTCGGAACGAGTTAATCAGCTCCTTGCTGGCTCGTTGCCCTATGAATGTTGACGCAATCGGCAGTCAGCGGAACTTTATCATGGATAAGCGCGGTGAGGGCGTACCGATCATCATCACAGAAAGCGAGAAACTGTCGGGAAAAAAGCCGGTGTACAGGCTCCTTGATGATTCTGAGTTGATGCTGACGATTTTTGCCGCGCAACCGCCCCACGGCGAGGATTAATGCGGCTCTTTCGGGTTTTGCGGGAAAAGAGCATGTCAACAAACGTTAATGTGCGAAGTTTTGTGATGAGCACTTGTAGTTGCCAACCGGAAGCGTCTCGTT
>CAYOUR010000292.1:0-1468 GCA_964407145.1 uncultured Lentisphaeraceae bacterium
GACCACGTCGCCGACCTTGACGTCCATCGGGATCAGCTTGCCATCGTCGTCGCGCTTGCCCGGGCCGACCGCGACAATCTTGGCCTCCTGGGGCTTCTCCTTGGCGCTGTCCGGAATGACAATGCCGCCCTTGATGACTTCCTGCTGCTCCATGGCCTCAACCAGAACACGGTCGCCCAACGGTTTGATGTTCATGCGTGATTCTCCTTCTTGCTTCTTTTTCTAGGGGGGGTTGCTATGACTGGCGGGAAGGACTCCCGATTTGCCATTCGTCACTTCTTGTCGTCGGACACGTCGCGGAAATCGGCGTCGATGACATTGTCGTCCGCCTTGCCGCCGGTGGTCTCGCCGGGAGGCGTCTGCCCGGCGCCGCCGGACTCGCCGCCGCCGGGCTGCTGGGCCTGGGCGTTGCGGTACAGTTCCTCGGCAAAGGCGTGCATCTTGCTTTCCAGCTCTTTCATGACGCTGTCCATCTGCGCCGTGTCGTTGTCCGCAATCGCCTTTTTCAGGCGTTCCAGGCCTTCCTCAATCGGCTGCTTCAAGTCGGCCGGAATCTTGTCGCCGTTCTCCTTGAGCTGGCGCTCGGTCTGGTACACCATGGAGTCGGCGCGGTTCTTGATGTCGACGGCCTCGCGCTTCTGCTTGTCCTCATCGGCATGCACCTGGGCGTCGTTGACCATCTTCTTGATCTCGTCCTCAGTCAGGCCTGAATTGGCGGTGATGGTGATCTTCTGCTCCTTGCCGGTGCCGAGGTTCTTGGCGGAGACCTTGAGGATGCCGTTCGGGTCGATGTCAAAGGTGACCTCGATCTGCGGCACGCCGCGCGGCGCCGGCGGAATCTCGTCAAGATGGAACTTGCCGATGGTCTTGTTGCCGCTGGCCATCTCGCGCTCACCCTGCAGAATGTGGATTTCCACCGACGGCTGGCTGTCGCTGGCCGTGCTGAAAATCTCACTCTTCTTGGTCGGAATCGTGGTGTTGCGCTCGATCAGCTTGGTGAACACGCCGCCCAGGGTCTCAATGCCGAGGGACAACGGCGTCACATCCAAAAGCAGTACGTCCTTGACGTCGCCGGCCAGGATGCCGCCCTGGATGGCCGCACCGATCGCCACGACTTCATCCGGATTCACGCCCTTGTGCGGGACCTTGCCGAACAAGTCTTCCGCCAACTTCTGGATGACCGGCATGCGCGTCATGCCGCCGACCAGGATGACTTCGTCAATCTGCGACGCGCTCAGACTGGCGTCGCGCAGGCAGTTCCGGCACGGTGCCTTCGAGCGGTTCGCCAGGTCGGCGGTCAGCTGCTCCAAGTGGGCGCGGGTCAGGTTTTTGGTCAGATGGAACGGACCGGCGGCGCTCTCTTCGTAGCGTTCGGTTGTGGGGTTGAAGAAACAAAACCGAGTGGCCGCGATCGCGGTGGCGTTGGTGGAGGACGGGATGAGGATCTGCTCGGTCTGAATGCGCAGAG
>CAYOUR010000292.1:1478-4271 GCA_964407145.1 uncultured Lentisphaeraceae bacterium
ATGGAACGGACCGGCGGCATTGGCCGACAGGAACGGCAGGTTGATCTCCGTCGTCATGCTGCTGGACAATTCGCACTTGGCCTTCTCGGCCGCTTCCTTCAGGCGCTGCAGGGCGACCTGGTCCTTGCGCAGGTCAACGCCGGTCTCCTTCTTCGTCTCGTCAATCAGCCAGGTAATCACGGCTTCGTCAAAGTCGTCACCGCCCAGGTGCGTGTCGCCATTGGTGGCCTTGACCTCGAAGACGCCCTCGCCCAGCTCCAGGATGGAGATGTCAAAGGTGCCGCCGCCCAGGTCATAGACCGCGATCTTCTCGTCCTTCTTCTTGTCCAGGCCGTAGGCCAGCGACGCCGCCGTCGGCTCGTTGATAATCCGCAGCACTTCTAGACCAGCGATCTTGCCGGCGTCCTTGGTGGCCTGCCGCTGGCTGTCATTGAAGTACGCCGGAACCGTGATCACGGCCTCGGTGATCGTCTCGCCCAAATACGCCTCCGCATCCGCCTTCAGCTTCTGCAGAATGATGGCGGAAATCTCCGGCGGGGAAAACATCTTGTCGCCGATCTGGACATGGGCGTCACCATTCTTGCCGGCCACCAGCTTATAGGGAACCAGCTCGGATTCCTTCTGGACTTCGCCGTACTTGCGACCCATGAAACGCTTGATCGAAAACACCGTCTGGGCCGGATTGGTCACCGCCTGGCGCTTGGCCATGGCGCCGACCAGGCGTTCGCCGCTTTTGCTGAACGCCACCACCGACGGCGTCGTCCGGCTGCCTTCGGCATTCGGAATCACCACCGGCTTGCCATTCTCCATGACCGCCATGCACGAATTCGTCGTGCCCAAGTCAATACCCAATATCTTACCCATAGCCATACGCTCCTTTCGCGTTCGTTTACTGTCACCTGCTTGCCTGGTTATTCCTGCTGTCAACTTACAGGCCTTTTTCTAAGCAGATACCATGCCAAATCCGCATGATAACCCGCAACCGTTTTGCCCCGTGGCAGTTGCGCCGAGCGCGGCCAGTTCCGCGCGCCAGCCCAGGCAGCGCCTTTCGCCCAGCCTGGCGCACCGGCTGGCACAACCCGTGTCACACTGGGACACTTTGTCGCATGCATGATAAAGGCAGTCAGGACGCCTGAAAAAAAGGCGGAACGGCCATGACCGGCCATTCCGCCCAGGTGACGCTCCTGCCGCGGCGTCAGCGACGCAACGCCCGATGCGCGATGTCCTTCCGATACCAGGAACCGGTCCAGCTGATCTTTTCGACCGCCCGGTAGGCATTGGCGGCGGCTTCGGCGATGTCCGCCCCCAGGGCGGTGACTCCGAGCACGCGTCCGCCGGAGGTGACGACCTGTCCGTTCTCGGCCCGCGTGCCGGCGTGGAAGACGACCGCGCCCGTGGCCTCCGCCTCGTCAATGCCGCGGATGGGCCAGCCCTTGCGGTATTCTCCGGGATAGCCTTCCGAGGCCATGACCACGCACACGGCCGGCTTCGGCGACCAGACCAGCTCGACCTCGCCCAGCCGTCCGTCCGCCGTCGCCGCCAAGGCTTCGAGCAGATCGCTGTCCAGGCGGGCCAGAATGGCCTGCGTCTCCGGGTCGCCGAAGCGGACATTGAATTCGAGTACTTTCGGCCCCTGGGCCGTGAGCATCAACCCGGCGTAGATGACGCCGCGGAAATCCAGTCCGTCAGACTGACAGCCGCGCAGAAACGGCTGCAGCACCTGGGTGTCAATGACCTGCTGAACGGCCGCGGTGACCACCGGCGCCGGCGAATACGCGCCCATGCCGCCGGTGTTGGGGCCGGTATCGCCGTCGCCGGCCCGCTTGTGATCCTGCGAAGTCGCCAAAGGCACGATGGTCTTGCCATCGCAAAGCGCAATGATCGACGCCTCTTCGCCAAACAGGCACTCCTCAATCAGCACCGACGCGCCGGCCGCGCCGAACGCCCCGCTGAAGCAGGCCCGGACCGCCGCCTCGGCCTCCGCCACCGTCGCCGCGACCACGACGCCCTTGCCGGCAGCCAGCCCATCAGCCTTGACGACCAGGGGCGCGCCCTGACGCCGAACGCAGTCCAGCGCCGGCGCCAGCTCCGTGAAAGCCCACGCCGCGGCCGTGGGCAGGCCATGGCGCTGCATGAACTGCTTGGCGTAACTCTTGCTGCCCTCCAGTTGCGCGGCCTGCCGGTCGGGGCCGACAATGCGCAGCCCACGCGCCCGGAATTCGTCAACCATGCCGGCGCACAGAGGCGCCTCCGGACCGACCATGGTGAGGCCGACCTGGTGCGCCTGCGCAAAATCCGCCAGCTCCGCCGCCGTCCCTTCCTGGACGGTGACGACGCCGCGCATGCCGGGATTGCCGGGAGCGCAGTACACGGTTCCGGCCTGGGGACTCTGCGTCAGCTTCCAGGCCAAGGCATGTTCACGGCCGCCGCCGCCGATCAGAAGCACGTTCATGTAAGGAATTCCTTATCCTGCGCTGAAGCCAGCACGGCCCAGGCCTCTTTCCGACCACCGGGCGCCAGACAAAAACATCGAACCGCAGGCTCCAAACAGCCGCTGATTCGATGCCTGGAAAACAATGGTGGGCGATGACGGACTCGAACCGCCGACAACCACGGTGTAAACGTGACGCTCTAACCAACTGAGCTAATCGCCCGACTCATCAATTGCGGGAAAAAACATAATGTAATGACCCGACCGCGTTCCTGCAAATCAAAACCGCGAAGTCGTATAAGACTCCGCGTAACCGGTCACCGATTGATAATGACGGTCAAAGTGCGAAATGCGGTGGTACG
>CAYOUR010000293.1:0-4154 GCA_964407145.1 uncultured Lentisphaeraceae bacterium
GCCTCGCCCTGGCCATCTTCGCTGGCCGAGCCGAAATAGAACATGCGGCGGTTCCATTCCTGCAGGCCATAGGCCAAGGGCAGCCACCCGGACTGGTCCAGGGCAGAGGTGATGAACTTCCCGGCGCCATCCAACAGCAGAGCGCCGTCGGCATACACCTGCACATCCTGGCCGCGGATGACAATCCGGTACGTGTGGAAGTCATTGCCGGCCGGGAAATCGGCGCTGAGCCCGGCGAATTCCAGCCCCACCCGCCCCGGTTCAAAAGTAACCATCTCGACGTGGCTGCCGTCGGCAATCCGGACGCAGACGGCCCCGGGCGCCGTGCTGGACACGACTTTCAGGCGGACTTCCGCGATGTCCGTGCCGGCCGCGCTGGCATTCCACGGGTAGACCAAATGCGGGATGCTGCCTGGGGCGCTGTCCTGATCGGCCAGCAGCAGGCAGCCATTGCGAATCTCCTCAAGCCGACGGCATTCCGGAAACAGCCGCCGCCACGGCAGCTGACTGGGGGTTTTCAGCACGTTCCGGCAATCGTATTCCACTTCCCAGGCGAGGTCCTCTCCGGCCGGCGGTTCAGCGTCATGGGCGGCCGCGATGACGACGTCATTGCCGCCATTGCGCAGAACTGCGGCCGGCACGGGCACGTCAAGCCACTCGCCGGACACAACGGCGCCCTCCAGCAAAGTGCCGTTGATACGCAGCTGCAGCCTGTCCACCTGCTCGGCGGCCCGTGGGCCGACGCGCAGATGCGCGGCGAAACGCCCGCGTTCCCGCGTCCCGTCCGGTTCGCCGAGCGTCACGGGAACGGTTTGCGGTGTGCCGCTGGCCACCGTCCACGGCTGCATGGGCGTCAAGTTCGGCAGTTGGCGGAAGGCGTCCCCGCCGGCCAGGTAGCGGCCGGGACGGCCATCACGGACTGTGGCAAAATAATGCTTGGTCTTGCCCAGGACGGACTGCGGTCCGCCGCATTCCCGGAAGAACGCCGTCTGGGGATTGAACACATTGAAAATGTAGATGCCGTCGACGCCGGCGGCCCAGGCCCGCGCCAGGCGGGCGCGGTAGCTCCACTGGCTTTTGCGCCGGAAGCGGTTGTCCTCGTTCTTCACCCGGCTCTCGCTCAGGCCGGCAAAGACCTTGACGCCATGCCGGCGACCCAGCGCCACCCAGTCTTCCCAGGGGCGCATCTGGAAATAATCCGAGCCGATATAGAAATCCGCGACATCGTTGGCCATCCAGTGCTCGATGTCCAGGCCGATGGCGCGGCCGTATTCGGCATCATCCGGGACTCGCACGGCGATCAGGATCGGGCGGCCGCGACGCACGCCCTCCAGGTCGGCCACCGCGCGGATGCTTTTCATCAGGTCATTCATGGCCGCGATCTCGGCCTCAGTCGCCCGACCGCCCTGCGCCACGCTTTTGAAATAGCACAGGTGCCGGCAGAAATCCAGCTCAATGCCGTCCACCGGATAACGCTGGCAGACTTCCTCGACGAATTGCCGGGCCAACTGCCTGATTTCCGGTCGGCCATAATCGACGGACGACCAAGTGCCGCAGGCTTGTTTGACGCCGACCGACCCGACCAGCCATTCGGGGTGTTTCTCCTTGAGGGGCGGGAACAGCTTGTAGGGCTTGTCCGGCCGATGGGCCGCGTCATGCGTGTCGTTCATGCGGAAGCACCAGAAACCCTCCAGGCCATGCCCTTGCGCGAAGTCAACGACGAGCCGCAGCGGGTCCTGACCCTGCGCCAGGAAACCGGCGGTTGCGTTGATGGCTTTCGGATTGTCCATTTCGCGGGTCAGAACCGTGCCCACGCGGGTGTCATGGGTGAAATTGCTGAAACCGGAGCTGATGGTGCAGTAGGAGACCGTCGTCAGCTCCTTGTCGGCCAGACCTGCCGTGCGCATGGCCAGGAAGGTCTCCGGCGCCAGGGGCTTGTCCTTCGGGTAGTACAAGACATCGCAGCCGTCGTTGTTGATGATGACCCGTGGCCGGCTGTTCGCCAATTCCCGGCGCTCCGCCCGAATCGCATCCAAGTTTTTCATCTGGCCGACTCCCCTGCTTGCACAGACTGTCCATACCAATACGGACAAACACAAAACACCGCGGCGCCGCGTCATGGTTACTCCATTGCTTGCTGACCATTGCATCCGGAAAAAAGCCCGTCCCGGCAGGGTGGATAAAGGCGACCGGCAGACCAGCCGGAACCGACAGCGAGGCGATTGTTTACCGGCTCGGCGGTGGCGCCGCCGCCCGGCAGCGCGCGGCCAGGGCACGCGCCTTCCCGCCGACTTCGGCCGGGCTGTCCCCCGGCTTGTACAGGGCCGAGCCGATGCCGACACCGGCGCACAGCGCCAGGAACTCCGGCAGATTCTCCGCATTGACGCCGCCGACCGCCAGAATCGGCGCCTTGAGCACGGCCCGGAGATCACGGATATAGGAACAGCCGTACTGGCCGGCCGGGAACAGCTTCAGGTAATGCGCCCCGGCCTTGAGGGCGGTGAACGCCTCGCTGGGCGTCAGGAATCCCGGAATCGAGACCAGGCCGCAGGAGACCGTCTCCCAGATGACCTCGTGATCGGTGTTGGGGGAAATGATGAATTGGCCGCCGGCGGCGGCGACGCCATCGACCTCGGCCGGAGTCAGAACGGTTCCGGCGCCGACCAGCTGACGACCCTGGCAATGCTTGGACGCCAACTCGATGCTCCGCAACGCCTCGGGGCTGTTGAGCGGAATCTCCAGCAGCGTGATGCCGGCCGCATGCAATTCGTCGCAGACGGCGGTGACCTCGTCCGGCGTGATGCCGCGCAAAATCGCCACCATCGGCATGGCCCGGCAGCAATCGCGAAATCGTTCTTGACCATTCATCGCTTCACCCTCCCGGAAGTGCTGCCGCCCATGAGCGCCTCGACCTCGGCGCGGCTGGAATAATTGAAATCGCCGCGGATGGTATGCTTGAGGGCGCTGGCCGCCACGGCAAAACGGATGGCTTCGGCCGGCGGCAGCTCCGCCAAGGCGACCAGAAGCCCGGCGCAAAACGAATCGCCGCCGCCAAAACGGTCGACAATGGCGCCCAGCTCGTACGGGGAATAATGGCCGGCGCCGTCAAGCGGCGCGAAAAAAGCCTGCCGCGAGCCGCAGTCATACAGCATGCCGCCCCAGTTGTTGTGGTCAGCGGAAAAACTCTCGCGCAACGTGATGGCGACGTGACGGGCCCGGGGGAAGCGCGCGGAAAGCTGCGCGGCAACGTCCCGGTAGGCGGCGACATTCAGCCGGCCGCCTTCGACCGAGGTGTCAGCCGCGTGAATGCCAAACACATCGGCAGCGTCCTCCTCGTTGCCGATAATCACCTCGGCCAAAGCCGCGATCTCGCCCATGCAGCGGCTGGCCAGGGCATTCTTCGAAGTGCCCGCTTCCCAGTTCCACAGCTTCTTGCGATAATTCAAATCGACCGACACGGCCACGCCTGCCTGGACGGCGTGCCTGGCGATGGCCAGGGTCGCCTGGTAGGCCTTTTCGCTCAGGGCCGGGGTAATGCCGGTCAGATGCAGGTGGCTGATTCCTGCCAGCATGGCGGTGAAATCATACGCCTCCGGCCCCAGCAGCGCCACGGTCGCACCGTCGCGGTCATACAGCACATTGCTGCCGCGCATGTTCGAACCATGCTCCGCATAATACACGCCCATGCGGCCGACTGGCGCATAATGAATGCGGGAGACGTCAACCCCGAACCCGGCCATCTGCGCGGCAAACGCCCGCGCAATCGCGTGCTCCGGCAAGGCCGTCAAATAGCGGCTGCGGCCGCCAAGCATGGCCACTGAGGCGCAGACGTTGGCCTCACCACCGCCAAACGTGGCCTCCAGACTACCGGGCAAAGCCTGGGCAAAACGCCCCTTGCCGGCCGGACAAAGCCGAAGCATGACCTCACCAAAACCACCAATACATCTTTCCGTCATCGCAAGTCTCTCCTGAACAGGCCCATGACACATCACCCGACGGCCGCGGCGCCAACTCCCGCCAGCCAACCGCACTCTACCCTATACCGTAACCCTTCATTCGCTTTTCGCCGACCAACTGGAGAAATTTTCCCGACGCCGGCGTAACCGGTCACCCATTGAGAATTGCGCCATGGTATGGTGCCGTCGTCCTTGCAT
>CAYOUR010000294.1:0-4118 GCA_964407145.1 uncultured Lentisphaeraceae bacterium
TGAACAAGATCATTCCTGCTTTTACCATAATCCTGGCGGCCGGCAAAGGCACGCGGATGGGCGTTGACACGTGTCCGAAAGTGTGTTTCGAGGTCTGCGGCGTGCCGGCGATTGTCCGGGCTCTGCGGGTGTACCAGGCCTGTGGCATCAAGCAACATGTGATCGTGGTCGGGAACCTGGCCGGACAAGTCATCGAGACGGTCGGCCGCGAATTCCCCAACTGCGCGTATGTGTACCAGGCCGAACAGCTGGGCACGGCCCATGCGCTGCGCTGCGCGTTCGACGGCATGAGCGCCATTCCCGACGCGGCCGACCTGCTGGTGGTGGCCGGCGACCGAATGATCAGCCAAGATGTGCTGGAACACCTGTTCGATATCTATGCCACCTCCCAGGCTGAACTGGCGCTGGTGACCACGCCGTGTGCGCCGTCCTCCGGCCAGGGACGCATACCCCTGGACCGCCAGGGCAATCCGGTCGCTATTTTGGAACGGGCCGACATCCGCCAGCGGCTGGCCTGCCAGGCGCTGTTGCGGCTGCCGCCGGGAAGCCATCCGCGGCAACGACTGCTGGCGGCGCTGAACGAGCAGTTCTTCGGCGCGGGCGCGGAAGTCAAGCCGGACAAGGCGCGCAAGGCGTTCGGAAAACTCTGGGAAGCGCTGCAGAGTGACGGCGAGATCGCCCTGGACGACGTGCGCGCGATGCTGCCGGTGGACCAGCCGGATTTTGTCCTGGCGACGCCGGACGGGCCGCTGGTCCTGACGCCGGAGCAGGCGCTGGCGTTGCCGGACGGCAATACGTCGGTGTACCTGGTCAAGGCGCGGACGCTGCGGGCGGCGCTGGCGCAGCTGACCCGCGACAACGCCCAGCAGGAGGAATACCTGTCCGACCTGGTGGGTTTTGTGTACCGGCGCGGCGGGCGCACGCGGATGCTGTCGGTGTCGGACCCGGCCAAGGTGCTGGGTTTCAACAATCCGGCCGAGCTGCTGGAGGTGGAGCGCGTCCTGCAGAATGGCCGGGGCGCGGCGACCGCGCCGGCTTATGACCCGCGCGACTTTCCGGCGCTGAAGCAATGGCGGCAATGGGCGGAGCGTAAGACGTCGCGGCAGGAGCTGCAGGAGTTCTACAATGACGACGAGGTGGTGCTGGACCGGCAGCTGGCACTGATTCGTGAAGTGGTCCGGCAGGCGCATGCGCGGCTGGGCGATGCGGCGCCGGCATGCCTGATCCGGTCGCCGGGGCGCCTGAATGTGATGGGACGCCATGTCGATCACCAGGGCGGCAACTGCAACCTGATGACGATCGGTTTCGAGACGGTCATGCTGGTGCACCCGCGCCAGGATGACCAGGTGAATCTGTACCACTGCGACCCGGAGCGCTTCCCCGGCCGGAGCTTCCGGCTCAAGGAAGTGCTGTCCGAACTGCCGTGGGATGACTGGAAGTCGCTGGTGGACAGCCCGAAACTGGCCAGCATGTTCCGGGAATACGGCGTGGACTGGTCGAATTACATCCTGGCGGCGATCATCCGTCTGCAGAAGAAATTCCGGTCGCGGCCGTTGTTCGGGATGGACATGTTCCTGCACGGGAACATCCCGATGGCGGCCGGGCTGAGTTCGTCGTCGAGCCTGGTGGTGGGCAGCGCCGAGGCGGCGGTGGCGGTGAATGGCCTGGACACGTATCCGGCGCAGCTGGTGTCGCTGTGCGGGGAGGGCGAGTGGTTCGTCGGCACCCGCGGCGGCAGCGCCGATCACGCGGCGGTGAAAATGGGCCAGCGCGGCAGCGTGGTGAAAGTCCGGTTCTTTGATTTTGCGGTGGAGGAAGCGGTGCCTTTCCCGGACGACTACGCGATGGTGGTGTGCGATTCGGGCATCAAGGCGCGAAAGTCGAGCGACGCGAAAAACCAGTTCAACCACCGCATCGCCTGCTATAAGATCGGCTTCCAGCTGATCCGGAAGCATTATCCGCAATACAGCAGCGTGCTGCATCATCTGCGCGATGTGAATACGGCGAATCTGCAGATGCCGCTGTCGGGCATCTACCGGATGCTGATGATGCTGCCGGAAAGCGCGACCCGCGCGGAACTGCAACGGATGCTGCCGGAACTGGACCTGGAGCCATTCTGGGTGACACACGCGCCGCCGGCCGACGGGCGATACCCGATCCGCGGCGTGGTGATGTTCGGACTGTGCGAGGCGGCGCGGTCGGCACTGTACGCCGAGGTCCTGAAAAAAGGCGACATGGACGAAATCGGCCGGATGATGACTGTGTCGCATGACGGCGACCGGGTGGTGACTTACGACGACCATTGGCAGCCGACGCCGTTCGCGGCGCCGGTGGACAACTGCTACTTGATCGATCGGCTGGCCGACCTGGAAAGCGGCGACCCGGAACGCGTGATTCGCTCGCAATTGCGCTGGCAGCCTGGATGCTACGCCTGCAGCATACCGGAAATCGACCTGATGGTGGATGTGGCTAAACGCACGCCCGGCGTGATGGGCGCACAATTGGCCGGCGCCGGTCTGGGAGGATGCATGATGGTGCTGATCGAAAAAAACGCGGTCGACAAGCTGGTGGCTAACCTGAAAAATGGCTACTACATGCCCGCTCAAAAACAAGACGCCATACTGGTCTGCCGGCCTATCGCCGGCGCTGGGCTGGTGAGACTGAAAAATGGGCAGGAACCACAGATGGACACAGATGGACACAGATGGACACAGATGAATACAGATGTTAATTTAGGGAAGAAACGAGACTGTTCTTTTCAAAAAGAGAGAGTTCCATGGCGATATTTGTTGTAGGTGGCGGGCCGGCCGGGATTGGCGCGGCGTTGGCGGCGGCGAAACATGGCGCCGAAGTGATGCTGGTGGAGAGCGATGGCGGCGTCGGCGGGGAGTTGTTTTCCGGGATGCCGATTCTGGGCGCATACACGTCGCTGGGCAAGCCGTGCGTCGCGGGGGTGCTGGATGACATCGTCGGGTGCTGCGGGGAGATCGACCGGGAGGCGTGCCTGGGGCCGGTGTGCGACTGGCGCAGCGTGTTCGGACTGTGCGTCGATCCGGAAGTGCTGCGACTGGCTGTCTGCCGGCTGCTGGAAAAAGCCGGCGTGCGGCTGCTGCTGAAAACCGCGGTGATCGCGGCCAAGATGGACGGCCGGCGCGTGCGGCAGCTGGAAGTGTGCTCGCCTGGCAGGGTCTTCGCGCTGGATTGCGACGCGGTGGTGGATGCCACCGGCGGCGGGTTCCTGACGAGGCTCTGCGGCGGCGAGGTGGTGTTCGGGTCGGAACAGGGCGATTTTCAGCCCCTGAGTCTGACTTTCCGCATGACGCAGGTGGATTTCGAGGCGTTCCTGCGGTTTATCCGCGAGCATCCGGACGAGGCGCTGCTGTGCGACAATCCGGTGATGGAGCCGGACCGGCGGAAGGCGGCGGCGAAGCTGTACGCGGCGAGGATGCCGTATGTGGCGTTGTCGGCGGGTGGGGAAGTGCTGGGCCAGGCAATCACCAAGGGCGAAATGCATCCGTGCACGGCGGCGTTTATTACGCCGACTTCACGGAAACGCCAGGAGGTGTGCGTGAATGTGACGAGGGTGGCAGGGGTGGATTGCCGCGATGCGGCACAGGCCTGCAAGGCGTACTATGAACTGCATGCACAAATCGCCCGCACCGCGGCGTTCCTGCAAACAAAAGTGCCGGGCTTCGCGGCGGCGTCGGTATCGGCTGTCCTGCCACGGCTGGGTATCCGCGAAAGTGGCCGTATTGTCGGCGATTACTGCCTGACACAGGACGACGCGGTGCAGGTGCGCCGATTCCCGGATGCGGTGGCGCGGGGATGCCATCATGTGGACATCCATGGGAGCGGCACGGCACAGGTGCGTATCCCGATCCGGGACGGTCTGGCCTACGACATCCCATACCGCTGCCTGCTGCCACGCGGTCTCGATAATGTGCTCGCGGCCGGACGGTGCCTGTCATCAGACCGCGGCGCCAATGGCTCGGCACGGGTGATGGGGACGTGCCTGGCGACTGGCCAGGCGGCCGGAACCGCCGCGGCTATCATGGCCCGGAAAGGCGTCGCCAACTCACGCGAAGTCGACCCGGCTGAAATCATCCCTGGATTGCTGT
>CAYOUR010000295.1:0-2566 GCA_964407145.1 uncultured Lentisphaeraceae bacterium
GGGCAAAATGTATGGCCGGCAGTTGTATTTTTCCAAATCAGGAATAAGCTGTTTAATCCGTTTTTCCAGGAGACGTGCAGCAAAGGTGGTGGTTATGACATTGTTATCCGGGACATCGATGGACGATGTGGCTTTTCGGGCGGAGATGTGCAGCCTGGTCGAGCAGGTGAAGACATGTTTGGCCGAGGATTTGGCGCGGCATGGCGACGGTTTGCCGCCGCATCTGCGGCAGGTTTCGGAAAGCTACCTGACCCACACCGGCAAATGCCTGCGGCCGGCGTTGCTGCTGCTGTGCTGCGGCGCGGCCGGCGGCAGCCAGAGGAACGCCGTGCCGGCGGCGGCGGCCGTTGAGATGTTCCATAACTGGACGCTGCTGCACGATGATGTCATCGACCATGACCAGCTGCGGCGCGGCCGGCCGACCGGCCATGTGCTCGGCGCGGCTCTGGGCCGGGAGGAAATGAGCCTGGACGCGGCAACCGCCGCCGAATATGGTCAGAGCCTGGCCATTCTCGCCGGAGACCTGCTGCAGGCGCGGGCCATCAATCTGTTCATGGGGGTCAGTGGCCAGAAGTCGAAAGTCGTCATCGGCCTGGCTCGGCGCATGGCGGTCAAGCTCACCTCGGAACTGCTGGCCGGTGAGCAGCTGGACATCCAGCTCAGCCGGACGCCGTTCGAGCAGGTCCAGGAAGCCGACGTGATGGACATGATGCGCTTGAAAACCGGCGCCTTGCTGTCATTTTGCGCGGAAACCGGTGTGGCCCTGGCGGAAAGATGCCTGCCCGAGGACAGCAGCGCGGCCCAGGGATTGGCCAAGTTCGCGGAATTATGCGGCATCGCCTTCCAGATTCAGGATGACATCCTCGGACTGAGCGGCGAGGTAGAGACCCTGGGGAAGCCGATCGGCTCGGACATCCGTGAAGGCAAGCGGACCCTGTTGGCGCTGCGCGCCCTGAAGGCCTGCTCCGAAAAGGACCGCAAAGCGCTTCTTGGTGTCCTGGGCAATGCCGCGGCCAGTGACGCGGACATCGAGAAGGCGCGGAGAATCCTCCTGCGCAGTCGCAGCCTGGAAGGCGTGCGGGAGTATTCCGAAGCGTGTGTGGAGCAGGCCATGGCGCTGCTGCGGGAACACCTGCCGGACAACCGCTGGCGCGATTTGCTGGCTGACTGGGCCCGTTCCATGACCCGGCGGAGCATGTGAGTCGACGCCTGTGCCGGCCGGGTGACGCGTGCACAGCAGGCCGCCTCAGGCCGCGCCCAAGCGGTCGTCAGGCCAGAAGCGGCCGGGGCGGGGACGGCAAGCTGCGCGGACGTCGGTTCAGGCCAGGGTGCCGCGGGTGACGCGCAGGACATTGCCGCCGATGATCTTGCGGATGTCGTCATCGCGATGGCCTCGCTGGACCAGTCCGACGGTGAACAGCGGCCAATTGGTCCAGGCGACCGTCGCGGTCATCTCAGCGGTGCTGGAAAAGGCGTCCTGGGCCGGGGGCCAGTACTGTTCGAGGATCGGGCGTTGTCTGGGCATTGGTGGAATCGCTGTGGTTCCGCCGCAGAGATAGCCGCAGTCGGTGCCGATGGCGACATGGTCGTAGCCGTAGTTTTCCGCCAGGTGGTCGATATGGTCGAGGAACGAATCGATCTTGCCGGAACCGCGGAAGAATGAGCTGATGGCGCAGACGCCGAGGTAGCCGCCGCTTTTGACGATGGCCCGGATGACTTCCGGTTTTTTGGCCCGGAAGTGGGTGCTGAGGGCTCCGGCCACGCTATGGCTGGCGACGACCGGCTTGGTCGAGCATTCGGCCGCTTCCAGGCTGGTGCGCTGGCCGCTGTGGGCCACGTCCGGGATGATGCCGACGCGGTTCATTTCGGCGATGACGCGTCGGCCGAGGTCGCTGAGTCCGGCGTCGGCGCTTTCGGCGCAGCCGTCGCCGAGCAGATTGCGGCGGTTGTAGGTCAGGTGCATCATGCGGACGCCGAGCTGCCGGAACACGGTCAGGAAGTACAGCGACTCCTCGATCGAGTATTGTTCTCCGGGCAGGGGCACGCCATTGGTACACAGATAGAGTGAGCGGCGGCCATCCTGGCGGGCGGCGACGACCTGGTCGGGGAAGGCGACGCGCTGGTACAGTTCCGGGTAGCGGTCGGGCAGCCAGGTGAAGCGCGACAGGCGCTTGAGCAGCTGGGGGATGGAATTGCCCTCGACGCCGGCGTTCTGGAAGACGCAGTCGACGCCGGCGGCCTGCCAGGCGGCCTGGTATTCGGCGCGGCGTTCCGGGTCTTCCAGGAAGTCGACCTGGCGATATTGTTCGAGCAGGTTGGTTCTTTCGTCGCGGCCGGGTGTTTCCTGGGCGAGGGTGGCGGCGTAGTCCGGCGGCAGCGCGCCGGAGGGCGCGAAGGCATAGGCGTCCCAGACCAGGGCGTCGCGGTGCAGCTCCAGGCCGTGCTCCAGGTCACGCTTGGACGGTTTCAGGACGGCGAGGGCGGCGTCGCGGCATTGCTCAATTCGTGGGGTCATGAAGGCGTTTCCTTGGCTGGTGGATAATAAAGGTGGCCTGGCCTGGCCTGG
>CAYOUR010000295.1:2666-4110 GCA_964407145.1 uncultured Lentisphaeraceae bacterium
AGCCGCCAATCTCGGCTGTCGCCGGGTGTGGCTTTGTTGCCGCCGGGTCAGTCATTGGCGGACAGGGTGTCTGCCAGGGCGCGGGCGACTTGTCGTCCGATCCAGGTCATGGTGTCCAAGGTGACGGGCGTGGTTTGTCCGGCGCGCCCGTCGAAATTGCTGCAGGTGCTGAATTCGATGGTGAGCGGCAGGCATTCCGGGAAGTGGACCTGGAACCAGTCGGTGGCGCAGCAGTTGCGGAAGACGTGTTCCCGGCCATCCTGGGGTCTGATGCCGCAGTGGCGGCCCAGGAGTTCCAGCGTGGTGTTCTGGCGTCGTTCCAGCCGGTCGGCATGTTCGGGGGCGTATTTGTCCTTAACGTCGCGGTTGAACCAGAGCAGGGTTTTTGAGCCTCTCATCATCCATGGCAAAACCCTTGATGATATACTCTTTAAGCACGTTTGTCGCCCAGATACGAAACTGCGTCGCACTGGTGCTATTGACACGATAGCCAATGGAGATGATGGCGTCTAAATTGTAATGCTCAACATTTCGTTTTACTTCCCTTGAACCCTCTTGTTGAACTGTCAAGATTTTCTTAACAGTTGAATTTTCATCGAGTTCACCGCTTTCAAAAATATTTTTTACATGTAAGCTAATGTTCTGTTTTGTGGTACCAAACAGCTCTGCAATGCGTTGCTGAGGAAGCCAAATGGTCTCATTTTCGATGAGCATTTCAACTCGAATATCTTGGTTGGGTGTTTTATAAAGAATGATCTCACTCATACTAGAGTCCTAACTCTTTTAAAAAACTGTCCATTTTTGTCTTTACATGTAAAAGCTCTTGTTCGATACTTTCGATGTTCTTTTTTGTCGCTTCGATATCGACTTTCACCTCTTCTTCAAAGGTATCGACATAGCGAGGAATGTTTAGGTTATAGTCATTTTCTTGTATCTCTTCAAGTGTGGCTATATGAGAATACTTTTCGACCTCTTTGCGTGCTTGGTAGGTTTCGAGTATCTTTGCTATATGCGCATCATTGAGATTGTTTTGGTTTTTACCTTTGTCAAACTCTCGACTCGCATCGATAAATAAGATGTCATTTGTTGCACGATTTTTCTTAAAGACTAAGATACACGCTGGGATGCTTGTACCAAAGAAAAGATTGGCAGGTAAGCCGATGATAGCATCGAGTAAGTTTTCAGTGATAAGCTTTTCACGAATACGCCCTTCGCTTGCGCTACGGAACAAAACACCATGAGGAAGAACAACGCCCATGCGACCGTTTTCATTAAGACTTTTGATCATGTGAAGCACAAACGCATAGTCTCCTTTACTTGCAGGCGGTATGCTGTAATCGCTAAAGCGTTTAAACGAGTCATGCTCAGCAAAGTCTGCACCCCATTTGTCTAAACTAAAAGGAGGATTTGCCACGACAACATCAAATTTCATGAGTCTATTTTC
>CAYOUR010000296.1:0-4093 GCA_964407145.1 uncultured Lentisphaeraceae bacterium
TGTATTTCCCGCTTGAAGTACTATCGGTGTTTCTCGGTGTATATCTGTGGTTCTTCTTGTCCGGCGCGAGCATCGGCGTCAAGCGTATCCGGCTGCTGGTGACGGCGGACGCCGGTGGGCATGGCCGCGTCGGTCTTGACTTATACCTGGCCGGTTCTGAACCACAGATGACCACAGATGATCACAGATGAAAAGAACAAGTGCGGGGCGCTGTCAGTCAGGTTTCGGGCCGTTGGAATTCAGGCTGAGCCCGGCATGAAGCACCGTCATTTTCAAGCCGTTCGGAAGTTGACCGCTGGCAAGGTCTGATGTATTTCCCGCTTGAAGTACTATCGGTGTTTCTCGGTGTATATCTGTGGTTCTTTATTTGGTGTTTTTTTCGGCTCAGAGGTTTTTGACGCGCGGCTTGTATTTTTTGAGCAGGGCGGCATTGAACTCATCGCCGCCGGGGGCGTTGGCGCTGCGCCAGACGGGCGGGACGAGTCCGCGTTCCACGCATTGGCGTACGGTCTCGATTTCCAGCAGGTGGGCGATGGCGAAGTCGACCAGGTTGGAGACCGGCCCAATCGGCGAGTCGAAGCCGGGCACGTCGACAATGGCGTCGCCGACCGGGTTGTAGTCGTCGATGCAGACATCGGCCAGTTCAAAGAGGTTTTTGCCGGAGGGGTGGCGGATGAAGTGGTCCGCCGGCATGTCGTTTTGCCAATGGGAGCTGGACACGGCGATGATCTTGACGCCGTTTTTTTTCGCTTCCAGGGCGGCGTCGATGGTGGCCGGGTTGATGCCGATGTTATGGAAGATGATGAGCAGGTCGTCGGGCTGCAGGTCGTAGTATTTGACGATGGCGGCGCCGTAGTTGACGCAGCGTTCCAGTTCGAGGTACTTGAGGGCCTGGTTGAAGACGGACAGGCCGGTTTCCATGATCGGGTTGATATTGCTGAGGCCGCCGGCGCGGAAGAACATTTCGCCCATGGCGAGGGTGGTGTGTCCGCCGCCGCCATAGACATGGATAAGCCGGTCGGCGGCAATGGCGTCGGTCATCAGGGCCGCGGCCTGCCGGATGTGGTCGCCTTGTTTTTCCATCACTGCGCGGATATTGGCAAACGCCTTGTCCACATAACCGAAATCGTTCAGTGCTGCCATGATTGTCATCCTTGCTGGGGTTGCGGTGCTTGCTGGGGGGGCCTTGCCGGCTGTCACCGTTTTTTGAGGACTCGGCGGTAGTTCTGGCCGATGCGGTCCCAGAGGGCGAGGGCGTCCGGCGCGGCCAGGACGGTGCCGTCGCCGCCGCGGTAGGTCCAGGTACCCAGGCGGTCGACGCCGAGGGTGGCGTACAGGTCGACGATGCGGTCGACCTGGGCCAGGTCGGCTGGCTGCTTGTAATAGCCCATCAGCCAGCGTTCGGAAATCTTGCCGTATTTGCGGGCGGTTTCGACGGTTCGGCGGGTGATGTTTTCGAAGAACGGCTCAGGCAGTTCCCAGGCGATGATGGTGGTGGAGAAGACATCGAAATAGGGGCAGGCGGCGACCATGTCCCAGTTGTCGTAGCCGCGGTGCTCGGTGACATAGTAGGTGTTCATGGTGGCGTGCACGCAGCAGGTGATTTCCAGCTCCGGGTTGATCTCCTTGATTTTCCGGCTGGTATCCGAGAGGATGAACAGGGCTTCGCGCCAGCGGAACTGCTTCACGTCGTCGGTCATCACCCGTGGCATGTCATAGCCGTAGTAGTCGGCAAAGCGTTTCTGGCAGACGGGGCAGCGGCAGGTCCAGTCGTCGCCGACGCCGCCGGTGATGGAGGCGTAGGATTTGGGGAACGCGTAATGCGGCTCGTCCCAGAAGAAGCCGTCGGCGCCGGCTTCGCGGGCCAGGCCCAGGCAGAAGGTCTGGAAGTAGTCCCGGAAGCTGTTGGTGTTGAAGCAGGCGTAGGGGAGTTTTTCGCCGGTCAGGGCGGAGACCTGGCGGTTCTCGGTGTTGTTCTGCAGGAATTTGCTCACCTGCTCGCCGCCGAAGTACTTGCCGATGCCCCAGGGGTCCAGCAGGACTTTGAGGCCGAGTTCGTGCGCCTTGGCAACGATGCGGGGGATGTTCGGGCGCCAGAAGTCGAAGTCGAATTCGGTCACGGCCAGAATGACTGTCGTGCAGCCGTGTTCCTTCATCTCGAGGAAGTCGGCGGCGGCGTGTTCAACATAATTCAATCCGTAGTAGCTGATTGCCGTCTGGGTAATCGCCATGATTTCGCTCCCGGTGGTGTGAAGGCCGTCTTCCTGGTGGAATGGGCCGGTCTTGGACTGGGCCGGGCCGACGTCGAATGATTCGGCCGGGCCGGGCCGACGAGGATAGGGTACATTTTTACAGAGCATAAATGTATCCCAAGTATAACAAATCCCGGCATTTGTTTTACTTGCAGCCAGCCCTGTTTTGGCGCGTTCAGGGTGGCCCGCTGTTTGTGTTTCGTTGTTGTCAGTCGCCCCGTCACCGTGAGCGTTCATGGGTTGGAGTTACAGCGGGTTTGGCCGCCCCCGGGTGGTTTTTTTGGGGGGCGGGCGGCGGTCGAAGTGTGTAGGCGGCCTGGCTGGAGGCCTATTCATAGGTCCATTTGTGGAGCCAAGGGTCGTTGGTTTTTTTCTGGAATTCCTGCAGTTTGGCGCAGAAGTCCTGGACCCGTTGTTGGTATTCCGGCCGTTCGGCCAGGTTATGCAGTTCTTCCGGGTCATCGTCAAGGTCGTAGAGTTCGAAGCGCGGGTGATGCAGGTAGTCTTTGACGGCGCGCTTGCCGAGGCACGGGGCGTTGGCTTTCCGGGCATGCTGCCAGGCGGCGGACTGCCAGAGGTCGGAGGCGAACGAATAGGTCAGCGGGTGGGCGATGTTCCAGATGAATTTGTATTGGGGAGTGCGGATCGCGCGCATGGGGTAGTAGTTGGTGATTTCGTGGAACGTATGGGACGCGTAGATAGCCGGGGCGGCGTTGGCCGCGGTGGTGTCCCGGAAGCTGCGGCCGTGCAGATTGTCCGGCAGAGTCATGCCGGCGTAGTCCAGCAGTGTTGGCGTGATGTCGACCCAGCAGGCCAGGTTGTCGCAGCGGCTGCCGGCGTCCTGGCCGCCCGGTTTCTTCATCAGGCAGGGCAGGTGCATGCCGGGTTCGTAGAGGGTGGTCTTGGCGCAGGGGAAGGCGGCGCCGTTGTCGGAGATGTAGATGATGACGGTGTTGTCGTACTTGTCGTTTTCGCGGAGGATGTCCAGCAGTCGGCCGACGCCGCGGTCGAGTCGGGCGATGGACTGATAGTACTGGGCCAGTTCCAGGCGGGTGGGCCAGTCGTCGTTGAGGAAGGGCGGCACGATCACCTCTTCCGGGGCGGTCGGCGTTTCCCGGTCGCCGGGGAAATCCCGGTCGGGGTTGCCGAAATGATTGATTTTGAGGCCGTCGTGCAGGTGGTGTTCGCTGCTGCGGTGCGGGTTCATGGAGCACCAGTAGAGGAAGAAGGGCTCCTGGTTTTCGGCGATGAAGGCGCGGCAGTTTTCCGACATGGCGACGTCGTCGCGGCCGGTTCCGGGAAGGTTGACCTGGAAGGGGAACTGCTCCATGGGCGCATAGTGGGTTTTGCCGATGCGTCCGGTCCGGTAGCCGGCCTGGTTGAGGTAGGCCGGGAGGGTGGTGATGTTTTCCAGCAGGGAGAAGTGGTGGTGGGCATGGACATGGCCATAGGCGCCATTGGCGTGATTGTACAGGCCGGTCAGGATGACGGAGCGGCTGGCGGCGCAGGAGGCTGAGGTGCAGAACGCGTTGGTGAAGGTGACGGCGTCCTGGGCCAAGGCGTCCAGACGCGGCGTTTTCACGTGCGGGTTGCCATAGCAGCCCATGGCTTCGCGGCCGTGGTCGTCGGCGACCATCAGGACAATGTTGGGTGGTTGCGGCATGGGTGTTTCCTGGGTAGGGGAAGGAGATGGACGGCGGGCGCGGGCCGGGGCGCTGCCCTGGGCAACGAAAGGCCGCCATCGGCCAAGATGGCTTCCCGGAACAGGCGGCGCGACCGCCTCTGTCCGCGCTTGCGAAAGTAGTACTGTATAGGTCAATCCCGTTGCTGTCAAGCCGGCG
>CAYOUR010000297.1:0-4003 GCA_964407145.1 uncultured Lentisphaeraceae bacterium
TTTAGCCTGCCGTAGGTAGTCCAGGCTTTGGCCTGCCGTAGGTAGTCCAGGCTTTAGCCTGCCGTAGGTAGTCCAGCCTCATTTGCCGGGCATCGTGCAAGGACGACGACACCATACCAAGGCTCAATGTTCAATGGGTGGCCGGTTACCTGAGGCCGGCCCGCATGGCTTTTTGTCTATCAGGGATTGCCGGCAAAAGGCTTGTCGCGGGTGAAGTCGGGGATGAAGGTCTGGTCGCCGTACTCCGGCTGGACAAAGACCTTGCGGAAGCCGAGCTCTTCAGCGTAGCCGCAGACTTCCTGGTATTCGGCCATGGTGATCTGGCGGTCCAAAAAGCCGCGGCGGGCGCAGGCCGGCATGGGCCTGAACTGGCTCATGAGGGAAATCGGCACATCGGGGCCGAAGTCGTCATGCAGGATTTTCAGGACGCCGCGGCTGTTGGCCGTTTCGCCGGGCAGGACCAGGTGCCGCACCAGCAGGCCGCGGTTGGCCAGGATGTCGCCCGACTCGTCCCAGGGGCGCAGGAAACCGACGCGGTCGGCGATCAGACGCATGGCCTGCCGGGCCAACGCCGGGTACGATGCGTCGCCCAGGCAGCGTTCCGCAAGTGCGGGGTCGGAAAACTTGAAGTCGGGCAGGAAAATGTCCACCGCGTCAAGTTGTTGCCTCAGGGTGTCGGCATTACAGTATCCCGAACAGTTCCACACGAAGGGGAGGTCAACGCCGTCGGCGCGCAGTTCGGCGATCAGCCGGCGGAGATGCGGCCAGA
Organism: uncultured Lentisphaeraceae bacterium; assembly: GCA_964407145.1. Classification (GTDB taxonomy): domain Bacteria; phylum Verrucomicrobiota; class Lentisphaeria; order Oligosphaerales; family Oligosphaeraceae; genus JAAZKI01. Next base: position 770 of record CAYOUR010000297.1, read on the forward strand.
AATGGTCTGGGGTGACGAAGTTGAGGTTGTGGACCCCGCTGCGGGCCAGGGCGAGTGCTTGTTCGTGCAGTTCCGCGGGGGTCATCACCCGGCCCTGGTGCTGGTGTGAGATCTGGTGGTTCTGGCAGAAGAAGCACCCGCAGGAACAGCCGGAGAAGAAGATGGTCCCGGAGCCCTTGCTGCCGCTGATGCCTGGCTCTTCGCCAAAATGCGGGCCAAGGCTGGCAACGCGGCAGTCGGCGGATTCGCCGCAGCGGCCAAGCTGGCCGGCCGTACGGTCACAGCCGCAATGGCGCGGGCAGAGATGGCAGGACTGATAATCGTGTTCCGGAGTCATGGCGAAGCATCTGTTTGGGTGATGGACAAGTTCAAGGAAGGCAGGTTGAGGCGGCGATGGAGCTTTATGTGGTGCGGCACGGCCAGACCAGGGCCAATGAGACCAACACGATTCAGGGGCAGGGCAACACGCCTCTGAACCCCCTGGGAATCAGGCAGGCCGAATGCGTGGCGGTCCGGCTCCGGACGGTGGTCTTTGACGCGGTCTACAGCAGTGACCTCGATCGCGCCATGGAGACGGCCCGGCGCATCGCGCCGTACCGCCCCCCCGCGCCTTGCCCGCAGCTGCGCGAATGGCACCTCGGCGACCTCGAAGGCCGAAGCCGCGAAGACGTCGAAAAAGACTTCGCCGAAGCCTGGAACGGCTTTCTGACCGACCGGCCGGAGGTGGCCATCCCCGGCGGGGAGAACAAGGCCGCCGTCCGGCGGCGGGTCGGCGATTTCCTGGAGCAGCTGGCCGCCCGGCACGTGCAGGACACGGTCCTGGTGGTGAGCCACTGCGGGGCGATTCGCGTCATGTTCAAGCACATCCTCGGCATGTCCGGATGCCTGCCCCGGCAGCCTCAGATCGGCAATGCCTCAATCAGCCGGATGACGCATGTGAACGGCGTCTGGCAGCTGGGCTGCTGGAATGACACCGCGCATCTGGCCGGATTGGAATCAAAGCAGGGCGGGTACTGAGGCCTGAAGGCCGGCCCGGACCGCCGGCGGTCCCCGGCGGTCCGGGGTGCGGGTCACGGTTCGTATTTCGGGTTGGCCACGACGTCATCGCCGAGCGCTTCGGCGATCGGGTCGATTTCCGTGGCGGAGAATCCGAGCCAGGAACGCCGGCGGAAACCCTCGGCGTATTCGAATTTGCCGGAGCGCTGTCCCAGCTGTCCCATGAAGTCCTGCATGACCTTCTGGTAGGCGTCCATGCCCTGGCTCACGTCAAGCCATTCCTTCTGCGATTTGTGGCAGGCGAGCATGTCCCATTTTTTCTGCATCATGGGGGCGACATTGACGAAGAATTCCGGCTCGATGCGTTTGCGGAAGGGGTTCATCAGGCCGTGCGGGATGGCATGGTAGACGGTCACGTCTTCCTGGATGGGCGGCCGCGGCGGGTCGCACTGGGCGTTGAGCATGCCGCGGCTGAAGGCCGCGGTGACGGCCACGCGGCAGGAGTTGATGTGGTCCTCCATGTAGTCGTCCGTCGATTGGGTCAGAATGACTTTCGGCTTCACTTCGCGGATGACGCCGAGGACTTTGCTGATGATGTCCCAGGTGTGGAAGACTTCCAGGTCCTTGCAGGCGGCCGGGTGCCAGACCGCGCCGACCAGGTCGCAGGCGGCCTGGCATTCGGCCCGGCGTTTCGCCGTGATGGTCGGAATGTCGTCCACCGCGGTGCCGCAGCAGCCGTCCGCAATCGTCATGTAGTGCATTTCCCAGCCGCGCTTCTGCAGCATCAGCATGGTTCCGGCCATCATGAATTCAATGTCGTCCGGATGGGCGACGAGGGCGAGAACAGCGGGTTTGTGGCTCATGGTTGTCGTCTCTGATTCGTGCCGGCCAAAACGTCCGGCCACCATGGAATATGGCGGGCCGGACGGCTTGGTTCAGGCTGGGCTGTGGTTTGGGCGGAGGCTCAGTGCATTTCCACGGCGCAGGGGCCGATGCCCGGACGGAAGAAGTTGAACTGGACATCGGGGTGGTCGGCCAGCAGGCTCATCGGCACGGCCGAGTCCGCGATCTTCTTGGCGATCATCAGGGTGGTCAGCCGCATGCCGAAGGCGTTGTCATGGCAGCCGGCCTGCCAGATGGAGACCTTTTTGGCTTTCCAGGTCTCACGGGGGCCGACGGTGGCGGCCGTGGTCGGAACCATGGAGATGTTGCCGCCACCGGAAGTGCGGGCGTTCTGCATCACGGTCATCGGGTGCAGCTCGACAATGCGGGTGCCCAGCTGGCGGAATTCGGCCGGCGTGGGCGGGTTGTCGGCGTATTTGCCTTCGCGTTTGACCGGGTCATTGAAGGCCCAGTGCTTGGTGTCGCCCTGGCCGCCCTGCATCAGCAGGCAGTTGAACTGGTCGAACGTCCGGCTGTACTCGTCCAGGTTGCCGGACGGGAAGTGCATGTTCTTCTCCGGCAGGCGCAGTTCCGGGCGGATGCGGTCGAAGCACAGTTCGCGGTCGGCTTTGGAGAAGGACAGCGGGTGGTCGGTGGCCACGGCGACGCCGTTTTCGACCCATTCGTCCATGCCCCAGAAATGCGCGTCCAGCTTGGCCAGGTTGAGGCCGAGGGCGTTGACGATGCGCGCCACCAGGGGGAGCTGTTCGGTCGGGCCGATCGGCCCGCAGATGCCGGCCGGGTTGTCGGGGGTCGACTGTTTCCAGGCCTCGATGTACTCCAGGGCTTCCGCCAGGTAGAATTCCTCAATCGTGTCATACATCACGACCTTGAATCCGGGGCGGCTCAGCTGCTCCATGTCCTTGACGGTCAGTTTGGCGGTATCCGCCACCAGGTCTTCGTTAATGGTGGTGTAATCCCACCAGTCGGGAGCGACAACACTGCGCTTTCTCATCGTGCTTTCTCCATAACGGTGCTAATGATGACAAAAACTGACGCCGTCCGCGCCAGCTGACAAAATGGGCATGGCTCTAGTTTAATGTCCTTTGCGGCAAATGCAAGCCGACCGGCATCTTTGGCCGCTGTGTCCGTAACCGGTCACCCATTGAGAATTGCGCCATGGTATGGTGCCGTCGTCCTGGCATGATGCCCGGCAAATGAGGCGGGACACCATACGGCAGCCGGAAGGCTGGACTGCCTATGACCGCCCGGAGGGCGGGACACCATACGGCAGCCGGAAAGCTGGACTGCCTATGACCGCCCGGAGGGCGGGACAAACATAACCCCGGGTGACCG
>CAYOUR010000298.1:0-3949 GCA_964407145.1 uncultured Lentisphaeraceae bacterium
CAGGGTCATCTTCAGGCAGGTCTCCATCAGTTCCTGGTCGCTCAGGCCGCCGCGCCGGTCGGCCGCCGCGTTGGTGAAGGCCAGACGGAATTTTTTCAGGTAGGTCAGGGCCTTCCTGACTTCCTCGTGGTCGTAGAAGCCTGTTTTGAGGCGTCCGGCGATGATGCTCATGTCAACTGAGACCGTGCCCATGCCGAGGTAGTTGAGGAAGGTGTTGCGGCGCACATCGGAGCCGATGATGCCCATGGAGACGGCGCCGACTGACAAGTAGTTCTTGCCGCGCATGTAGGCCACGGTGGTTGCCGCCCGCGCAAAACGCAGCAGCCGGCCGCTGACAAAGTCGGAGAGGGGGCCGTTTTCGTCTTCGAGGTCCGGCGAATAGACGCAGAAGATGGGGCGTTTCTTTTCGTCCATGGCCGCGGTGAAGGCCTTGAGCCAGACGGCTCCGGGCCGGTCGGTCTGGTTCAGGCCGTAGGCGCATTGCTGCCACTCGCTTGAGCCGACGCCCATGACCGCTCCCATCAGTTCGTCTGAATAGGACCAGCTGCGGCCGACCCAGATGTTGGCGCTGACGCCCTGGCTGGCGTAGTACTGCTGAGCCCGGGCGGCGGTGCGGGCGCCATACACGATTTCGGGGGCGACGACGACGCGGACCGGGCGGCCGTCGGGCAGGGTGACCTGGCCGGTGATCAGGTCGTAGACTTTCTCGACCATGGCCCAGGTTTTGACGGCATTGTCCTCATAGGCGCCGCGTCGTCCGTCCGAAACCGGGGTGATGGCGATGGTGGGCCAATGGCCCAGGACGGCCTGGCCGGCATCCTGAAAGCAACGGTCGGGGTTGGCAAGCCTGGAAAAGTCCGGTCGGGCATTGCAGCAGCATGACATGATTGAGCCTCCTAGTGCGTTCGCTGAAAAAACACCGCCTGCCGGGCGGACAACTGAAAGACGCTTCCTGAAAAAATAGCCCCTGATTACAGTTGTGCAATGGCGGGCAGCTGAAAAAACAGGTTGCAGGCCAGCGGCATGGCATTATGTTAATGCATTTTTTGCCGGTGTTGGCGCCGGTCTGGCAGGGGCGGCATGCGGACTGGCCTCCGGTTCAAAGGGGATTGTCGCCAAGAAGCACCGGCCGGGCTCCGGCAGGACGTGGCTGGAGCAACCGGCCGGCCAAGGGCGCGGCTGGCGGCGGGCGCCCTCAGTTTTCGAGCCAGGTGTGGAAACGGAATCTCGATTGCCGCAGGCAGGGATGGAACCATGACTCAGACCGGGTTGGTTTTTGACATTGAGAAATTTGCCATTCACGATGGGCCTGGCATCAGGACCACGGTGTTTTTGAAAGGCTGCCCCCTGCATTGCCAATGGTGTCATAACCCGGAGTCGCAACGGCCGCAGACGGAAATTTTCTTCACCCCGGAGAAATGCATTGGCTGCGGCTGGTGCTTCCGAGCCTGTCCGGCGGGCTGCCATGTCATGCGGGACGGCTGCCATGTCTTCGACCGCGCGGCCTGCCGGCATTGCGGCCGGTGCACGGAAAAATGCTACGCCGAGGCGCTGGAAAAGGTCGGCCGGGAAATGACGACCGACGAGGTCCTGGCCGAAGTCATGAAGGACAAGATGTTCTATGACAACTCGAACGGCGGCATCACCCTGTCCGGCGGTGAACCGCTGGCGCAGTTCGCCTTCACCAGGGAGCTGCTGCGGAAGGCCCAGACCGCCGGATTGCATGTCTGCCTGGAGACCTGCGGCTACGCGCCCTGGGAGCATTTGCGGGAGCTGGTTCCGCTGGTTGATCTGTTTCTCTTCGACGTCAAGGCCATGGACCCGGAGCGGCATCGTGAGTTCACCGGTCAGGACAATCGCCTGATTCTTGAGAACCTGCGTCGTCTGGACGCCGCTGGCGCGGCCATTGTCCTGCGCTGCCCGTTGGTGCCAGGCGTCAACGACGACCAGGCACATTTGGCTGGCATTGCCGAACTGGCCAACGCGCTGTCCCAGGTGCAGGAGATTCACCTGGAGCCGTATCATCCGCTCGGCGTCGGCAAGAGCGCCCGGCTGGGCCGGGAAGCGCGTCTGCCCCGGCAGGAGTTCACCGAGGAGGAGCAGGTCGAAGACTGGCTGGCGCAGGTCCGCAGCCGCACGACCGTGCCAGTCCGGAAAAACTGAGCCGGTCTGAAGAACCACGGATGGACACGGATAAACACCGATTTTTATTCTGGGGCTGATTGGCTCTATCAACAGCACCGGTGTTCATCGGTGTGCATCGGTGTTCATCTGTGGTTCAGACCTGATGATGTCCTGCAGGTCGCCGTCATACCCGCAGCGCCGGAGGAAATCAAGGTGTAGGGCGAAGTCGCCGACCTCATAGAGGTTGTGCGCGTCGCTGCCCAGGGTGACCTTGACGCCGGCGCACAGGCATTTCTGGAAGAATTCGACGGGCGGTTCGTTGGTGTGGAAGTTGATTTCGGCGGCCGTGCCGGTTTCTTTCAGCAGGCGCACCAGCGGCGCAAAGCATCCGTCCGGAATCGGCAGCTTGCCCCGGCGGAAGACGCGGAACGGATGCGCCAGGCTGAAGAACCCGTGTCGCAGAAAACGCTGCATCAGGCCGAGGAATTCATCGCGCAGGGTTTCTGGCGAGGCGTTCAGCCGGCGGTGGATGCTGGGCATCTGGTGCAGGGCGCCGAGGCGGAAGGGAATGCGGTCCCAGTCGGCGGCGTCCAGCAGGGCCGTGCCATCATGCCGGCAGTCGATTTCCAGGCCGGTCCAGGCGGTTGGGATGCCGACCGCGGCCATTTCCGCGAGGTAGTCGTCGAGGCGCCGGTTGGCGGCCGGCGCGGGGATGGTGGCGTCCTGGGCGCGATAGTAGTCCGGGCAGGTGTGCAGGAGATGGCCGGAGTGCTCGCTGAGGCGGAACTCGGCCAGTCCGAAGGCGTTGGCAAACGCGGCTATGCGTTCCGGCGCCATGTTTTCGTTGCAGTAGGCGTAGCGGGTGTGGATGTGCGTGTCAATCAGGCCGGCCGCTTCCGGCATCTTGAGGTTTTCCCGGGTGAATGTCATCCTGCCGTCCGTGTCCAGGTCAATGATCAGGATGGGGAAGGGAGCCTCGCACAAGGCCGGCGCGGCCAAGTAGGTGACGCCATCGGCGACGAACGGGCCGAAACCGGCGTGGTGGTGCCCGGCCAGCGACAGCGTGACGCCGGCCGCGGCCTCGGCGGCGGTCACCTCCGCCGCGTTGACATAGTTGTACGGGCAGGAATGCAGTCCGGGCGGGAAGACCGGCACGTGCTGCAGGGAGACGATGGGGCCCTGCCAGCTGGAACGGGCGGCGGCCAGGCGGGTGATGTCGTGTTCACCGCGCCAGGCGTTGTAGCGAGGACGCTCCGGATCGATGTTGATGACAAAGCGGACACCGGCGACCTCAACGGTCGGCTCCGGTCGGGGCGCCGTCTGGTAGAATTGGTCCGGCGTGCCATCGTGGTTGCCGGGAAGGGCGATGACCGGCGAACTGATCAGTTTGACGTGTTGCCAGAGCGTGCGTAAGTCCTCCTGGCCGCTGGCCAGGTGGCCGGCGTTCACCATGTCGCCCAGCAGGATGGTGACATCCGGCCGGATCAGGCGGTTGAGGCGGAAAGCGGCCCGGCGCATGATCATGTCGGCTATGCCGGTCTGTCTGGTGCCGCAGGTGACGGTCTCGGTGGAACTGTAGTGTGAGTCGGTCAGAACCGCTATGCGCATGGCTGAATCCTTGGGCCTGAAAAAGCATTGGGGGAAGAACGCGGCCCGCCTGGCCCGCCCGGGCCAGCCCGGGCGGATGACAGGGGCAGGCACATTAAGTTATATATCCAGCGCGAAAATGCAATCTCGACAGCCGCTTGGGCCATGGGCATGGGACGGTGAAATAGGACGTATGGGACGTATGGGACGTATGGGACGTATGGGACGTATGGGACGG
>CAYOUR010000299.1:0-3913 GCA_964407145.1 uncultured Lentisphaeraceae bacterium
GGGGGAAGAGACACCTCTGCTTTGACCGCCCGGAGGGCGGGACACCATACGGCAGGCTGAAATCAAGCACTTACCACCGCATTTCGCACGTTGACCGTCATTATCAATGGGTGACCGGTTACATGGGTGACCAATTACACTGCCGCGATTCAGGGACAGTTTGCCAATTGCGAAGTATATTATGTGGTTGCAACAAGAAACAACCCACCCTCCCCGCGCCGGCCGAACAGAACACAGCCAGACCTGATGCTTCTGCGTCCGGCCGGGTCGCGAAAGAAAATGGCTTTTCACCCCAACCGCCCCCCAGGGATTTGCATTACACCATGACTGAACAACTGCGTTTTCTGCTTTGGCCGGATGGCGCCCCCGGCGCCAAGGGCGACACACCGGCGGATTGCCCGGATGTGACCCTGACCTTTCCGGAGTCGCATCAGGCCAAGCCGTGGTCCTGTGTTGTCGTCTGCCCTGGCGGCGGCTACAGCGGCAAAGCCGCGCACGAGGCGGCGCCGATTGCGCGTTGGCTGAACAGCCTGGGCCTGGCGGCGGCTGTCGTCCAATACCGCGTCGCACCCTACCGCTACCCGGTCCCGGCCGACGACGTGCGCCGCGCCATCCGGCTGCTGCGCGCCGGCGCCGACGCCTGGAACATCAACCCCGCCCAGATCGCCGTTCTCGGCTTCAGCGCCGGTGGACATTGCGCCATGACGGCGGCAACGATTTTCGATTCCGGACGACCGGATGCCCAGGACCCGGCCGAACGCCAGAACTCCCGACCCGACGCCCTGATCGCGTGCTACCCGGTCGTCACCATGATGAGCAAACGACACCACGGCTCCATGCTCAATCTCCTCGCCGACGCCCACGGACAGGTCGATCCCCAGCTGCAGCAGGATCTTAGCCTGGAAAACCGCGTCACGCCCGATACACCGCCGACCTTCCTCTGGCACACTGCCGACGACCAGGCCGTGCCCGTCGAAAACAGCCTGGACTTCGCCGCCGCGCTCCGCCGCCAACTGGTCCCCTTTGAACTCCATGTCTTCCCGCATGGCCGCCATGGCCTGGCCCTCGCCAACGATGACCCGGTCGTCGGCCAATGGAAAGAACTCTGCCGAAAATGGCTCCGGGGACTCGGCTTCTCGGCCTCCTGAAGCCATAAAACAGAAAAGACACCACCGGCGCGCACGGATGCACACCGGTGCTGCCTTTTGATTTTTCCGTGCTCGGGTGCGCTTCATCCCTTCGGTTTCCGTTTCAAACTCTGCCCTCCGCGGCAAACAATCCACCCAGAACCCCTTCATGACGCCTTCAGCCCCAGATTTGGAAATCCTGGCGCCAGCCGGCAGCCGCGCCGCCCTGGAAGCAGCCTTGCAAGCCGGCGCCGACGCCGTCTATTTCGGCCTCAAACACCTCAATGCCCGCCGTGGCGCCGCCAACTTCACGCCGGAAGAACTCCCGGACGCCGTCAGGCTTGTACACCAGGCCGGCGCCAAAGCGCACCTGACGCTGAACATCGACCTCCACCAGCGCGAGCTCGGCCTGGCCGCACGGACCCTCGCGCTCGCGGCGGAAACCGGCGTTGACGCCGTCCTGGTCCGCGACCCCGCCCTGCTGGCCTTGGCGCCACACTTCCCGGGCCTGGCCTTTCACGCCAGCACCCAGGCCGCGGTCACCACCAGCGCCGGCGTGAAGGCCGCCAAGGCGCTGGGCCTGACCCGAGTCGTCCTGGCCCGCGAACTGTCGCGGGCGGAAATCGCGGCGGCCGCCGCCGTTCCGGACATGGAGGTCGAGGTCTTTGTCCAGGGCGCGCTGTGTTTTTCCTGCTCAGGCCGTTGCCTGCTGTCCAGCTGGGTCGGCGGTCGCAGCGGCAACCGCGGCGCGTGCGCCAGCCCTTGCCGCGTGGCGTGGACCAACGCCAACGGCGAGACCGCCAACCCGCTCTCCATGCACGACCTCTGCCTTCTCAGCCATCTCGCCGAATTGCGCGCCGCCGGCGTGGCCTCCCTGAAGATCGAAGGGCGGCTGAAGTCACCCGCCTGGGTCGCCCAGGCCGTCGCCCTGTACCGCCAGGCCATCCGCAACCCGGAGACGCCGGCGGCCCTGCGCGCCGAGGCGGAACGCCTGGGGGAATATACCGGCCGACTCATGTCCAGCGGCTACTTTGAGGGCGACCGCCAGGGCCTGACCGCACCCTCGGCCCGACCGGCTTCCTCCGCACAGCCACGCCGGCACGAACCGGAGGCAACCGACCAGAACCCAGACTCCGGCCTGGCGATCACCGTGACCACTGACGGCCAGGGAGCGACCTTGTGGACCTTCACCCACGGCCATGACACGACCACGCACCGGACGCCGCCGCAACGCATCGCGAACGCCAAACGGGCCACCAGCCTGGCCGACATCCTGAACAATATGCGCACCCTGACGCCAGACTCGGAAGAAACGGTCGTTACCGCTTCACCGCCGGAAATTTCCGAACGACTGCTCCCTCGCCATGCCGGCAACGCCGCGGTCGACGCCCTGGCCGCCTTTCTGCGGCATGCCCAAAAGGAATCCGATGGCATGGTCCGCGGAATGGCCATGCCCGAAGCGGTCAAGGCACTGCTGGCGCCAGCCAAACGACCCTGTCCGGACAATTCGAAGTCCCTCGGCCAGGCGCCAGACCGCGGACGGCTCCGCCTGGGTCAACTGCCGGCGTTGCCTGTAACCCGGCTGGCCAGCTATCGGCAGTGGGTGGTTGAATGCCAGCCGTTGACGCTGGCCGACGCCGAACAGCAGGCAGCTGCCCTGCTCGCACACTCCGACCTCGACCTCGTCGCCGCCCTGCCAGCCGTCTTCTATGAAGAGCACCTGCCGGCCATCAGCCTGTTTCTGCAGCGCCTGCGACCAGCCGGCCTGGCCGTGGAAATCAACTCCTGGGACGCCTGGCAGCTTGTCCGTCAGACCGGCTTGGCCTTTGAAGCCGGCCCGGGTCTGGCGGTCCTCAACGCCGCGGCGGCGCGCCATCTGCGCCAACTGGGTTGCCGGTCGGTGGCCGTCAATTGCGAAATCGACCAGAATCAGCTGGAGAATCTCTGCGCCGCCGCGGATACGCCACTGAGCATCACGGTCTTTTCCCACCCGCCCCTGCTCGTCACCCGGGCGGAACTGCCCAGCGACTATGCCGATGCCGCCGCGACCGTCCTGACGGACAGTCGCGGCGTCTCGCTGCGGCCGACTCGTGCAGGCGCGGTCACGGTGCTTCGGCCGGTCACGCCCTTTGACTGGCGCCATCTGCGCAACGCCAACATCAAGGCCGCTCATTACGTGGTTGACCTCTGCGGCAGCGGCGCCTGCCCCGAGCCGCAGCCGCCTCCGGCCAAACCGCCCTTCCTGTTCAACTACGACCGCCGCCTGCGGTGAAGCCCGGCTGCGGTGAATCGCATTATCCATCACCCTTCCGAGACGCCGCCCCAAAAGCCCAACGGTGTCACCGGCAACCCCTGAGATTATGACTGGGGTGCGATAAAAACCCGGGAAAGACGCCCCATACAGCCCATCTGAGGACCGGCAACGCTTCACCAACGGAGCCGACGCTCCCGGACGCAGGCCATGCCACGGCTGGCGGCGATGGCGACAGCCGCACCAGCATGGCAATGAATCATGTTCTCCTTCAATGTATCCTTCGAAGATTATGGTAATCGGTCACCAGTTTCAACGAGTGACCGATTGCAACGTCATGTAACCGGTCACCCATTGATCATTGAGTCGTCACGGTGTTGTGTCGCCCTTGCAGGGCTCACTTCGAAAAAAACGCTATCCCAGGGCTGCGCGGCCTGCGGCCGCTTGCCCTGGGCTCTTATGCCGCGCCCCTGCCGGGGCGCCCGCCGGTGAGGCGTTGCCTGACTTTGAGGGCATGGCTTTTCATGATGCTGGG